>NZ_MJUZ01000031.1 GCF_002237645.1 Desulfovibrio sp. MES5 | reverse complement strand
TCCAGTGCGTGGTCGGGGAGCGACCCTTTTGCAAAAGGGTCTCCTCCCCCACACCCCCTCCCCCTAAAACTCTTATTATAGTTCGGTAGAGTTGAAAAAGGTTTTTGGCCTGAAGCGGGCGTCTTGGAAGCATTGAGAATGGATATTCTCAATGCGAAAATGCTCTAAAAGAAACATAGACAAAAAGGCTCCCCGGCAATGCCGGGGAGCCTTTTGTTCTATGAAGCGACGTGTGCCCTTGTTGTTTCAATGGCAAATCATGCGTAACCCGTATGAACCGTGTCTACATCATGCAGGAATAGCGATAAAAGTTTCGACAGTGCCGTCACGAGATGAATTTTCAGTTATATCAAGGAGAGCGAGCCTTCTATGCAGGGAGTGTACTCTGATGGCACTCGACCGGAATAAAAGGCGAAGCTCGACGCGGAAATAACTGGAAAGGCGCTCGTGAGGACACTGTCTAGGGGGAGAGGGTGTGGGGAAGAAGACCCTTTTGCAAAAGGGTCCTTCCCCCACAAAATAGCCCAACTCCCAACATAAAAAAGCGCTAAAATCCTTGTTCCAGCGGCGGCCACACCAGCCACGGCCCGTCGGGCGTCACGGTGCTGGCCGTGCCGGGGGCCACATGCACTTCACGGCCCCACACGCTGATGCGGTTCTGGGCGAACCATTGGATGGCCTGTGGGTAGATGCGGTGTTCCATGGCGTGGATGCGCTGCATGAGGTCGTCCACCTCTTCGCCGGGGTTCACAGGCACGGCGGCCTGAATGATGACCGGGCCGCTGTCCATCTTTTCTTCCACAAAATGCACGGTGCAGCCGGATATCTTGACGCCGTATTCACAGGCGTCCGCGCCGCCGTGTACGCCGGGAAAGCTGGGCAGCAGGGCGGGGTGGATATTGATGACGCGGCCTGAAAAAGCCTCCAGAAAGGCCGTGCTCAATATGCGCATGTACCCGGCCAGCACAATAAGCTGCGCGCCGTGATCCTGAAGGGTCTGCACCACGGCGAGATCAAAACTCTCGCGGTCGGCAAATTCCTTGTGGTCCAGCACTACGCATGTGACGCCAGCCTTGCGCGCCCGCTCTATGACGCCCGCGCCGGGGCGGTTACAGACGATGCAGCAGATGTTCACGTCAAGAACGCCCGCGGCTGCTTTGTCGATCATGGCCTGGGCGTTGGAGCCGCTGCCTGAGGCAAGTATGGCGATATTCAGTGGCATGGGTTTTCCGTTTTATTAAGAAAGCACTGATTAAAGAGCCTCTTGGAAACGCGCAGTTGCTTCGTTTGGCGGCGTTTTCTTAGAGCTTTTTTATGCGGGTCCGCTGGCTTTGTGAACCCTGACTTAACTCGCTTGGGTTCGGGAGGCTCCCCACAGCATGCTGAAACAAGGTAAAAGTTTTAGGGGGTGGGGGTGTGGGGGAGGGACCCTTTTTTAGAGCATTTAACCTTTTTTAAAGGTTAAATGCTCTAACGCTGCACGAGAGTGCAGCGCGCCACAACGTGGCGTGGATTCTGCCGAAAATCGCATTTCCGGCAGAATGACACCTTTGAAATGTAAAACATTTCAAAGGTAATCTGGTCCAAAGAGGGTCCCTCCCCCACAAAGTACTTTCCCCTACATCAAAGCCAGTCCGGACGCGGCTCAGGCCTTGGCGAAATGTGCCTTCAGCGCCGCAACCAGAGCGGGAATGGTGTATTCCGCAGGCTGGATGTGGCAGGGCAGGCCGTTGGCCGTCAGCGTGTCAGCCGTAATGGGGCCGATGGCGGCAAGCTGCACTTCGGGGTGGGCCTTAAGCACGTCCGCCGGGATAAGGGAGAGAAAATTCTCCACCGTGGACGAAGAGCCAAAGGTCACGCAGTCCAGCGTACCGGCCGTGATGCGTTCCAGCACCTCGTCCTTCCGGTGGGCGGCAGGCACGGTCTGGTAGGCGGAGATAACGTCCACCACGGCTCCGGCTTTGCGCAGTTCGTCGGGCAGCACTTCGCGGGCCTTGGCGGCGCGGGGCAAAAGAAAGCGCTTGCCGCGCACGTTGCCGTTTTCGCGGGCCACAAGGCCGTCAAGCACGCCTTCGGCCACATAGCGCTCGGGGATGAAGTCGGGCGCAATGCCGCGCTGGGTCAGGGCATCGGCGGTGGCGGGGCCAATGGCTGCCACCTTGCAGGTGGCCAGGGCCCGGCTGTCCTTGCCCGCCGCGGCCAGACGCTGCCAGAAGTGGCGCACGCCGTTGACCGAGGTGAAGATGACCCACTGGTAGTCGGCCAGTTTTGCGAGGGCTGCGTCCAGTTCCGCGTAGTCGGCCATGGGGCTGATTTCAATGGTGGGGCACTGGATGACCTCGGCCCCCAGTTCCGTCAGGCTGGCCGCAAGGCCGCTGGCCTGCTCGCGGGCGCGGGTGACCACGACGCTGCGGCCCATGAGGGGCTTTTGCTCAAACCAGTTGAGGGTCTTGTGCAGGCTCGCCACCTTGCCCACCAGAATCACCGAAGGATTGGTGAATTTGGCTTCAATGGCGGCGGCGGGCAGTTCGGCCAGAGTGGATACGAGGCTGCGCTGGCGGGGCGTTGTGCCGCGATAGATGAGGGCGGCCGGAGTGTCCGGCGCCATGCCCGCGTCTAGAAGATTGCGGGCGATGTCGGGCAGGTTTTTCATGCCCATGACAAAAACCAGAGTGGAGGCGCTGGCCGCCAGGGCGGGCCAATTGTGGACGGAGCCAGGCTTGTCCGGGTTTTCGTGGCCGGTTATGATGGTCACGGAAGACGCAAAATCGCGGTGGGTCAGCGGAATGCCCGCATATGCCGGAGCCGCGATGGTGCTGCTGATGCCGGGCACTTCTTCAAAGGGCACTCCGGCGGCCACAAGCTCTTCGGCCTCTTCGCCGCCGCGCCCGAATATGTAAGGGTCGCCGCCTTTCAGGCGGGCCACGATCTTGCCTTCCTTGGCCTTGCGCACCAGCAGGGCGTTTATTTCGTCCTGAGGCAGGGCGTGGTTGCCCGCCACCTTGCCCACATAGATTTTTTCCGCATGGGGGCTGGCGTGGTTGAGCAGGCTGTCATTGGCCAGAGCGTCGTATACCACAACATCAGCGGCAGCCAGAGCGTCACGCCCCTTGAGGGTAAGCAGGCCGGGGTCGCCGGGGCCTGCACCGATCAGATACACCTTCATCATTACTGAACGCCTCCTCTGGCCAGTTCAAGCAGCGTGCGCGCGCCAAAGGCCGAAGGCCCGGCGGGGCACAGGGGCGTGGGCTTGGCGGCCCAGTCAACCCCGGCAATGTCCAGATGCGCCCAGCGTACCCCTTCATTAATGAAGTGCTGCAAAAAGAGCGCGGCGTTGATGGCTCCGCCTTCGCGCGGGCCCATGTGGCAGATGTCGGCCACGTCGCTTTTCAGTTGTTCCGCGTAGGGCTTCCACAGGGGCAGGGGCCAGAATTCTTCGCCGCATGCGCCCCCGGCGGCGCGGATGCGCTCACTGAGGTCTTCATCATCGCTGAAGAGCCCGGCCACCTGTGTGCCCAGGGCCACAGCGCAAGCGCCGGTAAGGGTGGCTATGTCCACCATGGCGGCAGGGGTCCAGGTTTTCTGGGCGTAGGCCAGGGCGTCGCACAGGGCAAGGCGGCCTTCGGCGTCGGTATTCTGGATTTCAACGGTATCGCCGTTGGCGGCCCGCACAACATCGCCGGGGCGCATGGCGCGGCCTCCGGGCATGTTTTCGGCGCAGGCCAGAAGGCCGATGACCCGGCGGGGGGCATCTTCCTGCGCCAGCGCGGCCACGGCGGCCAGCACGGTGGCGGCTCCCGTCATGTCGGCCTTCATCTGGTGCATGTTGGCTGCGGGCTTGAGGCTGATGCCGCCCGTGTCAAAAGTGATGCCCTTGCCCACGAGGATAAGGGGCTTGTCCTGCTCGTGGCCCTTGGGGGCGTATTCAATGATGACGAGGCGGGGCGGACGGCCCGAACCCTGGCCCACGGCCATCAGGCAGCCCATGCCTTCTTTTTCAAGGGCATGCTCGTCAAGCACGGTGCAGGTAAAGCCCTTCTGGCGGGCCAGTTCCTGGGCGCGCTCGGCCAGTTTTTCAGGATAGAGCAGGTTGGGCGGGGTGCTGGACAGATCGCGGGCCATGCCCACGGCCCAGGCCGCGTTTTCACCACGGCGGGCGGCGGCGTGGGAGGCGTCGGGCACTTCTTCGCCATCAAAGCCGAGGGCCAGCCACTGCGGATCAGCGGGCTCGTCCTTGTCGGCCTTTTTCAGCGCCGAAAAACGGTACAGGGCCAGCTCGGCAGCGCACACGCATTCTTCCACCAGGCGTTCGCGGCCGCCGGGCAGGCGGGCGAGGGCCGGTTCGGGCAGCAGTATGGAGGTATAGCCCTTCTGGCGGCACAGCTGCACGGCAGCGGCAATGGCCTTGCGTATGCCTGCGGTGTCCACCTTTTCTCTGGGGCCAAGGCCCACGGCCAGCACGCGCGGCACGGAAAGTTCAGGGTGCCCGTGCATGAGGGCAAGCTCGCCGGTCTTGCCCTTGAAGTCGCGCAGGGCGGGCGCGATGGTCAGCCAGGGCGCGGCCTTGTCAATCTGGGGGCAGACTTCCGTCAGGACTTCATCCTGGCAGACAGGGGCCAGCATGACCTCGCCCTTCCAGTGTTCCGGGCCAAGATTCTGAAAACGTATATCCATGGGCTGCGTTCTCCTCATATGTGCCGCACGCATGCGGTGGTAGGCAGGCTTCTGGCGCTGAGCGCGGCGGCCTGTCCGGGTTGGGAATATACGCTGCCCCGGCCCTTTTGCCAAGGGCGCAGGACAACAGGCTTTGCCGCGCCGCTGTGGTTGCGGCAGCGCCGTTTGCCGGTACAAAAGTCATGCGCCGGGGACGCGGCGCGCAGGGGGTGACGCGAAGGCTGGCAAGGCCGCAAAGACACTCGCGGGGCCGCAACGCGCCGGGGCGGTGCCGCCATGCCAAACTTACGGCGCGGGGGCGCTTTTTACCGGGTTTTCCGTCAGGTCCCGTAATTTTTCATCGTAACCGTCGCCCCAGGCGCGCAGGGCGCGCATGATGGGAATGAGCGATACGCCGATTGTTGTCAGCGAGTATTCCACACGCGGCGGCACAGTTCCATAGGCTTCTCTGTGAATGATGCCGTCCCGCTCAAGTTCACGGAGCTGCTTGACCAGCATGCGTTCGCTGACCTCGGGCAGGCAGCGGCGCAGCTCGCCAAAGCGCAGGACAGGACGTTCCGCCAGAAAATATATGATAAGGAGCTTCCATTTGCCGCCAATAAGGTCAAGAGTGAGTTCAAAGCCGCAACGGTACGGCTTGTTCCCCAGTGTTTTGGTTTCGCAGGCGTCAGGCATGGGCAACTCCGGCTTGGAAAAAGCATTCATACTATATTTTTTGTTAGTACATGATTTTTTTGTCAGTACTTACAAAATTGCATGAAAAGGATAGTATCCGGGCACGATCCGATTCGCAAGGAGTAATACTATGAAAGCACTGGCACTTAATGGAAGTCCGAGAAAAAATGGAAATACGGCGGCTTTGCTGGAAAAAGTTCTTTCGCCGCTGATAGATTCAGGTTGGGAAACCGAACTTGTGCAGATTGGCGGCAAAAAGATCCAAGGCTGCCGGGGCTGCCTGAAATGCGCGGAAATGAAGAATAAACGATGTGTGTTTGACAACGACATCCTCAACGGCGTTCTGGAAAAAATGCTCGCGGCGGACGCCATTATTCTGGGCACGCCCTGCTATTTCGCGGACATGAGCGCGGAGATGAAGGCGCTGGTCGATCGCGCAGGATATGTGGCCTTTGTCAACGACGGCCTGTTTCAGGGCAAGATAGGGGCCGCCGTGGTGGCCGTAGGCCGTGGCGGAGCAACGCACGCCTTTGACAGCATCAACCACCTGTTCCTCATGTCGCGCATGCTCGTGCCGGGGTCGAGTTTCTGGAATATGGGCTATGGCAGCAATGAAAAAGACGTTCTTGGCGACAGCCTCGCCATGGAAAATATGCGCCACCTTGGGCGCACCATAGCCTGGCTTGGCGAGGCGACAGCGCCGCACATGGCGAGTTTTCCGGCATAGCGCCCTCGTGATGTGAACGTAGCCCGCGCCGGTCAGGCCGGGCTGCCCGAAGACCAGTCTTGTCAGCGCTCCTGCGGCAAGGCTGGTCTTGCCATGCGCGGGCGGTGCGGGCATGGTGGGGCATAATCTTTGCAGTTATTGCGCAGGTGAGTGCCGCCGCATTGACCGCGCCATTTTTTTGTCACTGGAAGAACCATGCTCGTATATATCCACGTTCCTTTTTGCAGCACGCGCTGCCGCTACTGCGCCTTTTTTTCCAACCCCCTTGGACGCGGGGTGGATCCTGTGTCGTCCCCTGTGGTGCGCGACTATGTGGACACCCTGTTTATGGAGATGGCCCACTGGGGCGATCGCCTGGGCGGCAGCACCGTGCAGTCGGTATTTTTCGGGGGCGGCACGCCAAGCCTGCTGCCGCCGCGCGTTATCGGGCATATTATGGAACGCCTTGGCCGTTATTTCAAACTGGCGCACAAGGCCGAAGTGACGCTTGAGGCCAACCCCGAATCATTGCGGGGCGGGCACCGTGTGACCCAGTATCTTGAGGCGGGCATCAACCGTCTTTCCATCGGCATTCAGAGTCTTGACGACAGCATGCTGCGCATGCTGGGGCGTCCGCACAAGGCCCAGGACAGTCTGCACGCGGCCTTTCTGGCGCGGGAGGCTGGCTGCGCCAACATCAACGTGGATCTCATGTGGGGCCTGCCGGGGCAGAGCGTGCGGCAGTGGCTGCAAACCCTCAAGGATGTCATGCGCATGAGCCCGGACCACATATCGGCCTATGGCCTGACCGTAGAGCCGGGCACGCCTCTGGAACTGGATGTGGATGAAGGCCGGCTGATATTGCCACCGGAGCGCGACCAGAACATCATGTTTATGGAAGGGGCGGCCCTGCTGGAACAGCACGGCTACCTGCACTACGAGATTTCAAATTTCGCCCGAATGGGCTTTCAGTGCCGTCACAATATGGGCTATTGGGAAGGCGAGGACTATCTGGGCCTCGGGCCTTCCGCCACATCGACCATAGCCGGGCAGCGCTGGACCAACCCCGCAAGCCAGAGAGCCTGGGACATGCGCGCCCGCGACGGAAGCCTCGGGCAGGAAGTGGAGGTGCTTGATCCGCAAACGCGCGTGCTTGAACTGCTCATGCTGCGGCTGCGCACGTCACGCGGGCTGCAGGTCAAGGCCTACCGGGAGATGACCGGGCGGGACTTTGTGCGCGACCACCAGCGCCTTGTACAGGCCCTGCATGAAAACGGACTCATACGCATACGTAACGGCTATTTGCGGCTGACGCGCAGCGGCATGCTGGTGTCCAACTCCATTTTGAGCAATCTGTTCGCGCGCACGCGTGAAGTTCTCAAGCAGGGGTTGGCCCCCGGAGCACGACCCGACGTGAAGCCCGCCGTCGGCACTGGCGCGGGCAGTCTTGGCGAGGCCGTACTGGCGGAAAGGGCCGTCGGCCAGGTGGCCGGGCAGTTGGGCGACCTTACGGCAGGCATGGCAGTGGCGTCAGGGGCGGAAGGCGCGGCTGACGCGGTCACGCAGGATGTTGTGATTCCCGCCGGGCCGCTGGGCCACAAAAGAAACGCGGCCCGCAACAGGCCGGAGATACGCGTGGTGCAGTGGCCCAAGGCCTGATGCTCAATTTCTGATGGTCAAGGGCTGAGGCGTGATGGCCAAGTCTGAGGGTGATGCCCAAACCCGAGGCGGGTGCCCTGGCGTCCAAAGGATGCGGCAAGAGACCGTATGGCGGCTGCCGCATGGCGACGGGCATATGCTGTGCAATGCATGACGACGCAGGCAAGAGGGGGGCGAGGCTTGAGACTAGAGGACCGCGTCGCGCCCACGGAAGCCTTGTGCGCGTGACAGAACCTTTGGGCAGCAGCTGCCTTGAGCTTCTTTCTGGAAAGCGATGCTTTTGCGAATCCCTTCTGGTCAGGAAGTCCTCAGTAATATTCTGAAATATAAGTAAATATTTTGAGGAGAGGCGTGGGGGCGGAAACCCCTGTTGCCAAGGTTCCTTATTGCAAAGCGTTGCAGCGTGAAAAAGCTTTAGCGGAATGTGCTTCGGGCCAGAAGCTGTTCAAGCACGCCCGCGTCGGCAGGCAAAAAGCCCAGAGTTGGGGCCTCGTCCGGGCTGACCCAGCGCAGATTCTGCCCTTCTACGGGGCAGGGTTCGCCCGCAAAGTCGGTAACGTGGAAAAAATACAGGCGCACGATGAGCTTGCGCTCCGTATAATGGTGCTCAACACACTGCCAGTAGCTGGCCTCGCGTACGCCGATGCCCAGTTCTTCAGCCAGTTCGCGTTTAAGCGCTTCTTCCGGGCTTTCGTTGCCTTCAAGCTTGCCGCCGGGAAATTCCCAGTAGCCTTCCATTATCTTGTTGGTGGGCCGTTGGGCGGCAAGAAAAAGCCCGCCGCGCCATATTATGCCCGCCGCTACATCAATAGTTTGCGTGTAATCCATCCCCGGTCTTTTCCTTTGAATCCCTTGAGAAATCGCGCCGCAGGTCTGCCATGCTGTGGCATGCCCACGGGTATTGCGGCGTCCTGGCCCGCCCGTCAGAGCCATTTCACGTTGAAACTGCTCTGGCGATACGTGCGCAACGCCGCCGTGAAGGCGTTGTGAGCTTTTGATAGTAAGCACTGAAGCGGGCGTGTCAAAAAACCTTGAGAATGCGCATTCTCAACGCTGGTCTGCTCCAGGCCTTTTTCAGAGCGTGCGATTTGAAACCTGCCGCCATGCCTGCTGGTTATGCAGCAGGGGCAGGTTCGATCCGTTGGTTTTCCGAAAACGCACACGCTGGTGTACGAAGCAGTCTTGTCATGGCCCGCAGCAAAAATGCCGCTCCCCCGGCCATGGCTAGTCTTCCGTATTCCACCGGCCGCGCACGGCGTCCATGCGCTCCTCAAGAGCTGTCATTTCTTCAAAAAGGTCTTCGCCGCGCTTTTTGCAAGCCTCAAACGTTTTCAGCAGTTCCGAGGAGCGCGCGTGGTCGGCATAAACTTCAGGATCAGCCAGTTGCGCCTCAACCGTTCCCTGCTCGTCCAGCACCTTGGCCAGTTCTTTTTCCATAGCGTCGTACTTGCTTTGCAGGGGCTTGAGTTCCTTGTGCAGGGCATTGCGCCTTTCGGCCTGTTCGCGCTTGAGGCGCTTTTGCTCTTCACGCGAAAGGCCCTGGCCAGCGTCGCCCGCTGATCCGGCTTCCTGCGCCTGCGCGCCCTGGCCGCCGCCTGCGCCCGCCGCAGCGTTGCGCGCGCGGCGTTCCGCATCATAGGCGACAAAGTCGGGAAACACTGTAATGCCCTTTTTGTCTAGCTCCCAGGCCTCCGCGCCCACCTGCGAAAGCAGCCAGCGGTCGTGGGCGACCATGAGCAGGGTTCCCGTGAACTTTTGCAGGGCCGACACCAACGCCTCACGGCTTTCAAGGTCCAGATGGTTGGTGGGTTCGTCCAGCAGCAGGAAGTTGCAGCGCTTCAGAAACAGGCTCGCCAGCACAAGGCGGCTTTTTTCGCCGCCGGAGAGCGCGCCCACCTGCCTGTCAAAATAATCCTGCCCCAGAAGAAAGAGGCCGAGCACGCTCATGAGCTCTTCTTCCGTGGTGCGCGGGTCGGACAGGCGGCGTATTTCGCTGAGCACGGTGGTGTCGTCGCGCAGGGTCTCCATCTGGTGCTGAGTATAGTAGCCCATGCGCAGTTGCGTGGCCGTGGCCAGATTGCCGCCGCAGCGTTCCAGCGTGCCAGCCAGCAGCTTGAGCAGCGTGGACTTGCCGCAGCCGTTGTGCCCCACCAGGGCCACACGCTGCCCACGGTACAGGGTAAAGGTCAGGGGCGGCCACATGACTTTGCCGTCGCCGAAATGAAAATCCAGATCAGCGGCCGCCAGAACGATTTTTTCAGAGTGCGGCGCTTCAGGCCAGGAGAAGTTCAGCTCTTTGCGCTTGGGTTCCGGCCTGTAGTCTTCAAGCTCTTTTTCAAGCTTTTTCGCCATTTTCTGACGTGAGCCAGCCTGACGGGCCTTGGTGGCCTTGGCGCGAAAGCGCTCCACAAAGGCCATTTTTTTATCAAGGTCTTCCCTGAGGGCGCGGGCCTCGCGCTCGCGCTGGGCGTTGTACTCGTCCTGAAGGGTCAGAAACTGGGTGTAGGTGGCTTTGCGGAACACGGGCCGGGAGAGGCCCAGATAGAGCACGTGCGTGCCCACGGTGTCCATAAAACGGCGGTCGTGGGCCACGAAGACCAGCGCGCCCTTGAAGTCCAGCAAAAAGGACTCCAGCCACTCGACGGCTTCCATGTCCAGGTGGTTGGTGGGTTCGTCCAGCAAAAGCACGTCCGCCCCTGCGGTGAGCACGCGGGCAAGCTTGGCGCGTTCGCGCCAGCCGCCGGAAAGTTCGCGCAGGGTGCGTCCCCACTTGTGCTCCGCAAATCCCAGACCCGAAAGCACGGCCTTGGCCCTGTGCTCGGGATTGTACCCGTAGAGCGATTCAAGCTCGCTCTGGCGGTGCATAAGTTCGGTAAGGCGGGATTCGTCCTTGTCTGCGGCGGCTTCTTCCCATTGCGTCCAGAAGTCGCTCCAGTCGTGCAGCACGTCCAGAACGTAGGTGAGCAGAGGCGTATTGAGAGCCTCTTCTGAAAGCTCCTGCTCCACATAGCCCATGCGGCAGCCGCGCGGCAAAATGACGCGCCCGCCGTCAGCGGACTCCACCCCGGCCAGCAGCCGCAAAAATGTGGATTTGCCCGTACCGTTGGGGCCACAGACGCACAGGCGCACGCCGGAATCCACCTCCAGCGAAAAATTGCTGAAGATGTCCCTTCCGCCAAATGATTTTGAAAGTTCCTGAATCGTTATTTTCACAACCAGCCCTCACGGCGGTAGCCTTCCACAGCTTCAGCCATGCCAGCCTCAAGGCTCATGCAGGGCGTGAAGCCAAGTTCGCGCCGAATACGGCTGCCATCGCTCAGCCAGCCAGCTTGCCGGGCTTCGCGGTATTTGTCCAGATTCCAGTTGGGGGCGCGACGCAGGCGGCCTCCGAAAGAGGCGGGCAGCCTGCCCAGCAGGGCGTCGGCAACAATGCCGAAGGCGGATGAAAGCCCTGCCGTAAGCGCCATAATGGGCAGGGGCATGTGGATGACATGCACCGCGCGCGGGGGGCGGTGCAGCGCCTTGTCTACGGCCTGCCCCATGACGCGGCAAAAATCGCTCATATTGTGCGCCTGCCCGTCATTAAGGTGGTAGACGCCCTGTGCGTCGGGCCTGCAGGCGCAGATGACGGCCTGGCCCATGTCGCGCGCGTGTATGGCGCTGACGGGAAATTCCCGTCCAAAGCCGGGGCTCACGGCCACGCCGCGCATAACCCCCTTGAAGACGGGCAGAAGGCCCTTGTCGCCCGATCCATAGATGATGGGCGGGCGCAAGGTGACCATGCGATCGCCAAGGGCGCGGCCCAGAATCTGTTCTGTGAGCGTTTTTGACCAGCCATAGGCCGATACGGGCGCGGGCACGGCATCGTCGTTAACGCCGGGGGCCGTGCCGCAGGGGCCAGTGGCCGCCTGGCTGGATACCAGCACCAGTCTTTGTATGCCCGGCTGGCCGCGTTTTGCGGCGCTGCCGTCAGCCTGACGGATGGCCTCGGCCAGACAGGCGGCGGCGCGGGCGTTGGCGCGCAGATAGTCCTGCCAGCCCAGCCCGAAAAGAAGGGCGGCCATATGGATGACCACATCCTGCCCCTCAAGGGCCTCGGTCAGGCCGCGCCCGGAGCCAAGATCGGCCTGGGCCACGGCCACGCCTTCAGGCAGGCCCGCCGTGTGCGAGCTTGCCCGCGTGAGACAGGTGACGCGCGCCCCTGCCCGCAACAGCTGCGGCAGCAGGTGGCGGCCCACAAAACCCGTGCCGCCCGTAAGCAGCACCCGCACGTTCTCAAGATGCCGGGTGGCGGCGGAATCCGCCCCGCATGAGCCTTCGCGGCACGCAGGGCCAGTCTGCTCCGTGCCTGCATCGCAGCCCGCCGTGATCATGCCTCAATCTCCCTGCGGTAGATGCGGTAGCGTTTGGTGAGGCGGCCCGAAAAATCTTCAAGAAGGTCGTTGATGGCCACGTTGTCCTCAAGCACCCACGAGCCTTCCACCCACTGAAAATCCGGCCGCAGCCGGGCTTTTTCCAGCATGAAGTCCAGCAGCAGCAGGGGCAGACCCATGAGCCTGAACTCCTCGCGGATGCCGAAAAGAATGGTGCGGTAGCCGCCGCGTATCTCGGCCCGCGCACGCCACCAGTGCCACAGGGCGGACAGGCCGAGCTTGCCGTTGAGCCGCCGGAGCAGGGGGGCCATGTCGGGCAGGGCCACCATGCCGGCGGCCGGTTCGCCGTTGTGGTAAAAGAGAACGAAAAATTCCGGATCCAGCACGCTTTTCAGTTCCTTGACGTGCTGCTCGGCCTCGCCGTCCGAAAGGGGGGAGAATCCCCAGTTGTCTGCCCACGAATCCTTGTACAGGGCCAGCATGTCGCGGATGTCTTGCGTCAGGGTGGCCTTGCTGGAAGTGCGGCAGGTGAAGTGGGCCTCGGACTTGAGGCGGGCCACTTCGTCATGGAGCCATTCCGGCGGATTGAAGCGGCTTCTTTCAAGAAGATAGGCGAAGAGATCCTGTTCTTTGCGCAAATGCCAGCTTTCCAGCAGTACGGGGTAGTACGGCGGGTTCCAGGGCATCATGATGGTGGGCGCAAGCTCAAAGCCGTCCACCAGCAGCCCGCAGGTGTAATTTGTGGATGGGTTCAGCGGCCCGCGCATAAAGGTCATGCCCTGCGCGGCCAGCCAGTCTCTGGCGGCTTCAAGCAGGGCATGGGCGGCTTCCTTATCGTCTTCGCACTCAAAAAAGCCAAAGCCTCCGCAGGTTTCGCCCGCGTAGGCATTGTATTTTTCATCAACAATGGCGGCAATGCGGCCCACAAGACGCCCCTCGCGCGCAGCGAGAAAAAGCTCACGACGGGCCGTTTCCCAAAAGGGATGCTGGCCGGGGGTGAGCAGTTCGCGCTCCTGGCTTTTGATGGGTGGCGTCCACAAAGGGCTTTGGGCGTAGATGCCCCAGGGCAGATCAAGAAACTGGGCAAACTCCGCTTCAGAGCGGACGGCGGTGATGGTAAGCGCCATATATCAGCCCAGTTGCAGGCTGCCGCGCAGCTCGTTCAGCGAAGAAACGCCCAGGCGTTCGCAGGCGGCGGGAAGCTCTTTGACCATGTCAAAGGCGCAGTCCGGCCGCATGAAGCTGGCGGTGCCCACCTGAACGGCGTGTGCGCCCACCAGGATGAATTCCAGCGCGTCTTCAACGCACGAGATGCCCCCCACGCCCACCACGGGAATCTTTACCGCGCGGGCGACCTGCCATACGCAGCGCAGGGCCACGGGCTTGATGGCAGGGCCGGAAAGGCCGCCGACCACGTTGGCCAGGGACGGACGGCGTCGTTGCAGGTCAACGGCCATGCCGAGAAGCGTATTGATGCAGGATATGCTGTCTGCACCGGCTTCTTCCGCAGCGCGGGCCATGACGGCGATGTCGGTGACATTGGGAGAAAGCTTGACCATGACGTGCTTGTCGGGCGCGGCGTTGCGCACGGCGGACGTCACCTGCGCCAGCATCCGGGGATCCTGGCCAAAGGCTATGCCGCCTTCGCGGACATTGGGGCAGGACACGTTGACCTCAAGCGCGGCCACGCCTTCCTCATCATTGAGGCGGGCGGCCAGCAGGCCGAAGTCTTCGACAGAGCTAGCATAAATATTGGCGATAACCGGCGTTTCCTGCCAGGGGAGCGCAGGGAGCTTTTGCGAGCAGAAGACATCGACTCCGTCATTCTGCAAACCCACGGCATTGAGCATGCCCGCCGTGGTTTCCACAATGCGGGGGGTGGGGTTGCCTTCACGGGCCTGGAGGGAAAGCCCCTTGACCACCATGCCGCCAAGGCTGGCAAGGTCGCCGTAGGTGGCGAACTCCAGCCCGTAGCCGAAGGTTCCCGAGGCCGTAAGTATGGGATTTTTGAGGGACAGATCGTGCGTCTGGCCGTTCAGTGTGACGGAAAGATCCATGCCGCGTTCTCCAGTAACCGCGCAGACCCGCCTTAGCGCAAAGCTTTGCGCGGGGGCGGTGAGGGGTTGTATGCCCGTCTCGGGTGAGCCTTCACGGGCGTTGTTTGCTTTCTGCCGCTGCCGCAACCAGTGGGCGGCGCTGCTCCGCCGGGCGGCAGGCCGTACAGTGCCGGTTTTGCCCCGGCTTTCAGGCGTGCGGTCGCGCTTGCCTTGCTGCCTCGTAAGGCTTTGCCTTGACGGCAACACGAAAAGCGCGCTTTAGGCGCAGCCTGTCTTGCGGGTCAAAGAGCAGGTTTTCAGTAACTGCCAAGGCCCATAAAGGGCGGAGCAGGCGCGTAGCGATGTTGGTTATCGGCTCTGCGCGAATTTTTGTAAAGCCCGCAGAGCAATTCCACGAAGCAAAACCGTGCTGTGAAGCCGTGCGGCAAAGCCCAAGCAGTAAACCCTTGCTGCGTGGCCGCGCAAGGCCTGCCGACCGTGCGGTTCTTATATGGTCGCGTGGCGCTATGACGCTATGATGGACAGGCCGCAACGCCAAGTCAGCATGGCAAACACGCCTCGCCGTCAGACGGGGCGTGCTGGCATAACGCTGTATTACAACTCAATCTGATCCGACCAGAACACAGGGCCGTGGTTGCACACCTGCACCTGACCGCCGCGTTTGTCGGGCACTGGCCAGTTTTCCGTGGTTTTGCTCACGCAGCCAAGGCAGGCGCCCACGCCGCAGGCCATGCGGTTTTCAAGCGAAAGCTGGCAGCGCACGCCAAGTTCGGCGGCAAATTTTTGCACAGTCTGCATAAAGGGCGTGGGCCCGCAGGCCAGCACCAGTCCCTTTTGCTCGGCATACTCGGCCATGCGTTCCTGAATGGAAAATATGAAGTTGTCCAGGTCGCCGGGCACGGTTTCACGCAGGCTGTCCAGCGGCACATGCTCATTGATGCTGTCCACGGGATAGCAGCTTATGGGCTCGCGGTGGCCGAAAAGCATACTGATGTTCCAGGGCTTGGGGTGTTCGCTCACATAGCCCACAAAGGGCACAATGCCCATGCCCCCCGCCAGAAGCAGGGTGGGCGTGTCAGGCTCAATGGCAAAACCGTTGCCAAGGGGGCCCCATACACGAACTTTCTCACCGGGGTGCAGTTCGGACATGCGCCGGGTGCCCTTGCCCACGACCTGAAAGAAACAGATCATGTGCCGGGCCGTCATATGGCATATGCCAAGGGGCCGCGCCCAGGGAATTTCAAGACCGAAAGACTGGGGGCGGATCATGACAAACTGGCCGGGCCGCCACTTGGTCCATTCAGGGCGGGTAAGGCGCAGTGCGAAGAAGCGGCTTTCGTTGCCGGTCTGCCCAAAGGGCACGAGATCCAGAACACTCAGCTCGCATGAAGTAGATTGCGACATGCGAAAAAGTATAGGCGTACTTGGTCAGGTGGTCAACCGGGGGAATCCGAATAAGTGGACAATTAAATACTCTTTTTTTGTGTGTATTTTATGGGCTCACAACTGCAGCGCAGCTTGCGGGGATGCGCTGTGGAGTCATTGGCGGGCTGCCGGACGGATAACATATACAGGGCGGCAACTATCAGTTGCCGCTATCATGGCTGCAATCAAACAAGACATATTGGCGATGAAGCATCCGGGGCAGGTAATGATCCGTTGCGCATCCTGTGCCACACCCTGCACGCGAGCGGCAGGACCGCGCCAGAGGCGATCGCCCGTGCACGGGGCTGCCAAAGCTCTGCATTGAAGGCCGCCCCCCCCGGCTGCCTGGTCTGCCGCTTATACTCCTTCCCGCTGCCGTGTTGGCGCAAGCTGCGTACAATGCACGGCATTTTGAACTTTTCAGCCCGCCGCACACGCGCTACACTAAAGGCAGGAGAACCGTCATGAACCATATTTATGCCAACCGTCGCGAAAAATTGCGTCAGGCCATGCGGGCTCGCGGTCTGGATGCGCTGCTTGTCAGCCAGGCCGCCAACCGCTTTTACCTTTCGGGTTTTGAACTGCACGATCCGCAGTACAACGAAAGCGCTGGTCGACTGGTCATCACCGCCGACGGGCGCGACTGGCTCGCCACGGACGCGCGCTATCTGGATGCCGCCGCCCGCCTGTGGGATGTGGAACGCATTTTTATTTACGGAGGCTATGCGGCACGGGATATTTACGGATTGCTGCGGCGCTGCGGCGGGCGCATCGGCGTGGAGGCGCAGGGCATGAGCCTGGCCTTTGCCCGTGACCTGCGCAAGGCCGGGCCGGGCCTCTACTGCGAGGCCGCAGACGGTCTTGTGGAACATTTGCGCCGCATCAAGGAGCCTTGCGAAGTGGCGGCTCTGGAAAAGTCTTTTAGCCTCAACCACAAGATGCTGCAATGGGTGGAAAGCCAGCTGGAGCCGGGCCGCACAGAAGCCCAGGTCAGCTGGCTTATTGAGCGTTTTTTCCGTGAAAACGGGGCTTCGGAGCTGGCTTTTGCCAACATTGTGGCTGTGGGAAAAAATGCGGCTCTGCCCCATGCCATACCCGGCGAGGATGTCATCACGGACAACTGCCCTGTGCTCATTGACGTGGGCTGCCGCGTGGACAGTTATTGTTCCGACCAGACCCGCACCTTCTGGGTGGGCGAACATCCCACGGACGAGTTCCGCCGCACCTATGATCTTGTGCGTCAGGCGCAGACGGCGGCCATTGAAACCATGCGGCCCGGCCAGCCCATGCGTGACGCCTATGGGCATGCCCGCGCGGTGTTTGAAAAGGCCGGAACGGCAGAAGCGTTCACCCACGGCCTGGGGCACGGCGTGGGACTTGAAACCCACGAGGCCCCCAGCCTTTCGCCGCGTTCGGAAGGCGTGCTTGAGCCGGGCATGGTGGTCACCGTGGAGCCGGGCCTCTACTACAACCAATGGGGCGGGGTGCGCTGGGAGTACACCGTGCTTGTGGAAGAAGACGGCGTGCGGATTTTATAGGCCCGTGCTTTACGGGGCTGCGCTGCTCTGGGATGCTGCCGGGGTGTTGTGGCTGCTGCGCTGTGTTGAGATGCAGCGATTGAGGCGCAGCCTCGCGCAGGCCGGGAGTTACGCCCGTGTTGCGAGGCCCCCAGGTGCCGTGTCTGGTCGCGCCATGGGGGTGATGGGTATGCCCGACCATGTGCGGGCATATACGTCAGGCCCGCGCGCATCTCCGAGTTGGCTGCGCTCAGGCCGTTCATTGGCCGCAGTCGCAGGAGTCATAAAAATACGAAAAGCCGGGGGCAATCCCGGCTTTTCGTATTTTGGTGTGGGGTATGATGCGTAACCGTATGGCGCAACCTTGAGCGGGGGATGCCTGGAAGAGGCTGTTTACAACATCCCCGCTTCAAAACAGAAAACCCTTTCAACCCCACCAGGCCATAACAAGAGTTTTAGGGGGTGGGGGCGTGGGGGAGGGACCCTCTTGCAAAAGGATCCCTCCCCCACAAGGCATTCCAAAGTAAAACTACTCTATGGAAGCACTGATTAAAGAGCCTCCTGGAAACGCGCAGTTATTTCGTTTGGCAAGGCGCGATCTTTTTTGAAGCAGGAGTGGACTCTTCCGTCCTCGACTGTTTCAAAAAAAGTGAAGCAACGACGCCAAACGGAATAAATCAGCGTTTCCCTATATTTTGCGAACCTCGGTGTACCACGCGGCAGCTTCTTCAAGCAGCTTGTTGGTACGGGCGGCGAGGGCCTGCGGGTCCTTGAGGTAGCCGTCCAGCAGCAGGCTGGCGTCAAAGAGTCCCTGCGTCATTTCGGCCAGAGTCCTGTCGTCCCTGTCGTCCTTGAACATGCGCAGCATGCTGCGCAGCAGGGGATGGTCGCGGTTGACTTCCAGCACCTTGACCGGCAGGGAATCGTCCTTTTGCATGACCTTGAGCAGCTTTTCCATAGACGAGGACATGCCGCCGTCAGGCGAAACAAGCACGGCCGGGCTGTCGGCCAGACGGTGCGAAATCCGCACGTCCGTAACCTTGTCGCCAAGAACGTCCTTCATTCTGGTCAGCAGAGCCTCAAAGCTGGTGGAGTCCTCGTCCGAAAGGGGAACGGCGGCTTCGCGGGCGGGCTCCGCCTTGTCGGCAAAGTCTTTGAGGGCGTCGTCGGAGGCGGCCTCCACGGACTTGAATTCCCATTCCTTGTAGCGGCCAAGACCGTCCATAACGAATTCGTCAATGGGCTCAAAGAGGTAAAGAACCTCAATGCCCTTCTGGCGGAAGCGCTCCATGTGCGGGTTCAGGCGGGCGGCCTCGCGGTTGGGCGCGGCCACAAACCAGAACGTCTTTTGGCCTTCGGGGGCGCGTTCCATATAGCCGTCAAGGCTGGTCAGAGCCTCGGCGTCGGCCAGGGTGGAGGAGTTGAAGCGCAGCAAGGCGGTGACGCGCTCACGGTTGGCAAAATCATGATAGCCCAGCTTGAAGACCTTGCCGTGCAGCTGCCAGAAGGCATTGTATTTTTCGGCATCGTCACGGGCAAGTTTTTCAAGGTGGTTGAGGGTCTGCTTGACGATAACCTGGCTGATTTTGCGCAGAACCACGTTTTCCTGAAGGGTTTCGCGCGAAATGTTCAGGGGCAGGTCTTCGGTATCCACCACGCCTTTGAGGAAGGCCAGATACTCGGGGATCAGTTCCTTGTTGCGGTGCTGGATAAGCACGCGGCGGGCGTAGAGATCAAGCCCCCAGAAGTCCCTGTCGGAGCCGAAGAAATCCTGGGCGCTGTTGGGGATGAAGAGCAGGGCGTTGAACTGCACGGGGGCGTCCACCGAAAAGTGCAGTTCGTCCAGCGGGTCCGCGCTGTCGTAGGTAAGGGCCTTGTAAAAGGCCGCGTACTGCTCCTTGGTGATGGAAAACTTGGGTTCGCGCCACAGGGCAGGCTGGGTATTGGCCTGCTCGCCGTCCACAAAAACGGGAAAAGGCACAAAGGCAGAATGCTTGCGGATGGCCGACTCAACGCGGAATTTTTCAAGAAACTCCACGGCGTCGTCCTTGAGCCAGGCCTTGATGACCGTGCCGCGCACAGGTTCGGCCTCGTCGGATTTGGCCACGGTGTAGGTGCCAAGGCCGTCGCTGGTCCAGGTGTGGGCCGTGTCGTCACTGCCAAAAGCCGGGCGCGAAGTGACTGCAACCTTGTTTGCCACCATAAAGATGGAATAAAAGCCCACGCCAAAGCGGCCGATAATGTTGGCGGCATCCGCCACGGCTTCTTCGGCTTCATCGGTTTCGTCGCCGCGCCCGTTGCCGGATTTGGCCTTGGCGGCGTTTTCAGCCGCGATGTCAGCCAGAAACTGCTCGGAACCCGATTTGGCTATGGTGCCCAGGTTTTCGGCCAGTTCATCCGCCGTCATGCCAAGGCCGGTGTCGGCTATGGTGAGGGTTTTGGCGTCCTTGTCGAGGGTTATGCGTATTTCCAGCGGCAGGTCGGGCAGTTTGGGGCTTTCACCGCGATTGACGCGAAAGCGCAGCTTGTCCAGCGCGTCCGAGGCGTTGGAAATGAGTTCACGCAAGAAAATCTCACGATTGGTATACAGAGAGTTGGTCAGGATGTGTAAAACCTTACGCACCTCTGCACGGAATTGGCGGGGTTTTTTACCAGCCTCTGCCATGACAAACCTCCTGAAAAGTGATATCCTTACAGGTAATGCAGCTTTTATTATTTTCAAGAGCCGAAGCGGCATTGTTGTGAAAAAAAATGGGCCACAGCCTGCGGCAAGGGCATTTTCGTCATGATGACAGGTTATTTAAACCAGCGCCATGCAAGGAAATAAGAGGATATCGATATTCATAATCACTTGCCTTCAATGACTGAAAAGAGTAAGCACAAAGAGGATATATAAGGAGGGCCTAATGGACGTTGTAATGCTTTCGCGTCTGCAATTTGCTGTGGCCGTGTTTTTTCACTTTATTTTCGTGCCTCTCACGCTGGGCCTCTCGGTAATCATTGCCCTGATGGAGACCCGCTATGTGCGTACCGGGGACGAGTTCTGGAAAAAACAGGCCAAATTCTGGGGCAAGCTGTTTGTCATAAACTTTACCCTGGGCGTGGTGACCGGTATCACGCTGGAATTCCAGTTCGGCACCAACTGGTCACGATATTCGGAATACGTGGGCGACATTTTTGGTTCGCTCCTTGCTATTGAGGCCACGGTGGCCTTTTTTCTTGAATCCACGTTTCTTGCGGTGTGGCACTTCGGCTGGAACCGCGTAGGCAAGAGGCTGCATCTGACCAGCATCTGGCTGGTTGCCATCGCGGGCAACATCTCCGCCCTGTGGATCATCCTTGCCAACGGATTCATGCAGAATCCCGTGGGCTACTACATCAATGAAGCGACAAACCGCGCGGAACTGGCGAGCTTTTATGATGTCGTCACCAACCCCTATGCCTGGGGCATGTATTTTCATACGATACTTGCTTCGTGGGTGCTTGGCGGCTTCTTTGTGCTTGGCGTTTCTTCCTGGCATTTGCTGCGCGGCAGCCATGCCGACTTTTTCCGCCGCGCCTTCAAGATGGTGGCGCCTTTTACCCTGATTTTCGCGCTGCTGCTGGCTCTTTCTGGCGACCAGCAGGGCAAGACCGTGGCCAAGTATCAGCCCGCCAAGCTGGCGGCTATGGAAGCGCACTGGGAAACACATACCAACGTGCCCTTCTACCTGCTGGTATGGCCTGACCCCGAAAATGAAACCAATACCGTGCAGGCCATCGGCATTCCTGGTCTTCTGAGCTGGATCGCCTTTGACGATGTTAATGCCGAAGTCAAGGGCCTCAAGGCTTTTGCCAAGGAAGACAGGCCGCCTGTGCTGCCGACCTTCCTTTCCTTCCGCACAATGGTTGCTCTTGGCGGCATATTCCTGGCGCTCTCCATCTGGGCCTTTTTGCAACGCAAAAAGGAGGTGCCCAACAGTCTGCTGCTCAAGCTGCTTGTGCTCAATATTCCGCTGCCCTACATCGGCCTGATGGTGGGCTGGGCCGTGACGGAGATTGGCCGTCAGCCCTGGATAGTCTATAATCTCATGCGTACAACGGATGCCGTTTCGCCAGTCCCGGCCGATAACGTGCTCATCTCTCTGATCGCCTTTATCGGCGTGTACACACTGCTCGGCATTCTGGACATCTATCTGTTGCGCAAATTTGCCATCAAGGGCCCGGACGCCCAGGAGGTGTAGCCATGCTGGAAACCATCTGGTTTGTGCTGTGGGCATTGTTGTGGGCCGTGTACTTCATACTGGACGGCTTTGATCTTGGCATGGGCACGCTGCTGCCTTTTCTGGGCAAAAACGAGTCTGAGCGCCGCATCATGTACAATGCCGCCGGGCCGTTCTGGGACGGCAACGAGGTGTGGCTTATCGCCGCCGGCGGCGTGACCTTCGCGGCTTTTCCCAAGGCCTATGCGGTCATGTTCAGTGCGCTGTACGCGCCTTTGTTGATGCTGCTCTTCGCCCTGATCTTCCGGGCGGTATCCTTTGAGTTCCGCAGCAAGGTCGAGCACGATGCCTGGCGTGCCCTGTGGGACTGCGTGCATTTTGTGTCCAACCTGGTGCCCTGCATTCTGCTGGGCGTGGCCTTTGCCAACCTTTTTATGGGGATTCCCGTGGACGCCCAGGGCGTCTACCACGGCAACCTGCTTGCCCTGCTTAATGTTTACGGGCTGGCGGGCGGCGTGTTCTTTCTCTGCATGTTCGTGCTGCACGGCTCGCTGTGGCTGGCCATCAAGAGTCGCGGCGATCTGCAAATCCGCGCGGTAGCCACGGCCAGCTTTATGTGGCCCATCATGCTGGTGCTGCTGGTGGCCTTTCTTATTCTCTCGGCTTTTTACACCAAGCTGTTTGATAACTACCTGGCCATGCCCATTCTGCTGGTGCTGCCCTTGCTGGCCCTGGCAGGGCTCGTGGGCGCGCGCATCATGCTGAATGCTGGCAAGCTCTGGTGCGCCTGGGGCTTCAGCGCGCTGTTCATCCTGGGCGTCACCTTCTTCGGCGTTGTGGGCATGTTCCCCGGCATGATCATTTCTTCCATTGATCCTGCCGCCACCGTGACGGCCTTTAACGGCGCTTCAAGCCAGCTGACGCTCAAGATCATGCTTGCTGTGGCTCTGGTCATGGTGCCCATCGTGCTTCTGTACCAGTTCTGGATGTACCGGCTGTTCTCCGCTCCGGTGCTGCCCAAGGACCTGGACGACGACCACGCCTATTAAGGCGCTGTGCAGGAAACCGCTCAGGCGGCATCCAATGATCAAAACAAGGCCGCGCCCCAAAGGGCGCGGCCTTGTGCATTATAAAGAAAAAGAGGAAGGTTGAAGCGTAGGGCCAGAGTGGGTGATGTTTAAAGAAAGGCCCGTTGGAATGCTTTGTGGGGGAGGGACGTGGTTGGGCGCCGATGGCGACTTGAAGTGTTTTGTGGGGGAGGGACCCTTTTAAAAAAGGGTCGCCTCCCCCACACCCCCTCCCCCTAAAACTCTTATTGTGGTCTTGATGGTTCAATCCTACAGGTTGTTTGCCGCTCCTTGCTCACGGCCGCGCCAGACTTAACTCTCCATAAGGGATTGTACGCGGATGCAAAAGTCATAAGTAAGGAGCGGTGTCGCCGGAGGAAATATGAAGAAAGCAATAATGGCCTTGTGGCGTGGGATGCGCGTATGGCGGCGCGGGTATGAAACCGGCCCCGTGGCGGCGGAAAAGGCAAAAAAAGCGCAATTCTGGCCGGTATTGGCGTTGTGCCTTGCCCTTGCGCTCAGCCTTGGCGCTTGCGCGCCACGCGAACATCGGCCCCTGACATTTGAAGAACAGCAGGATCTTGAAGCCTACAGGCAGTGCAAACGCGAGGCCACGTCAATGAACCCCGAATGGCGTGGAGACTCAAGCTACTTTCCGTGGCGGGCCTATTTTGACATGTGCATGCGGCGCATGGGCGTGAGCGACGAGCGGATGCGGCATATGCACATCTGGATATAGCGCGTTTTTGGCCTGAAATGCTCGGAGCCTGCGCGTGCTGGCTCCCGTGTGCAAGGTTCCCCCGCAGGCAGGCTCTCGCCGTGCAGGCGCAGGCGTGGTCGCAGTTGTTGCGTGCGGAGCCAATATAGTCCCGGCGTAAATCCCTGCAGCCCCTCAGGCAGGCCGCCCCAAACGCGCATCTTGTTGATCATGCGTCAGGGCCGATAGTAAGGGGCGTTTGACCCGCGCAAATCGGCTTTGAGGGTACACCTTATCAAGGTTGCAGCCATGCGCGCTTCGGGGTAGCGCCCGGAACCAGCGGCGTGCAGGCCTTCGCGGCGAGTGCTGGCTCAACATCACAGCCGATTAATTGGTCGGGCTCAATACCCCCACATATTAACAAAAAACCGGGGAAGAATCGCATAACGGTTCTTCCCCGGTTTTGGCGTTTGGCTTTAGCGCTTCCAACAGAGAACTTTGTGATGGCGTGATGCCTCGAAGGGGTTTCGCAATCCCCCGTTTCTGATCAGAGAAAACTTTGCAATATGGTTAACCATAGTAAAAGTTTTAGGGGGTGGGGGCGTGGGGGAGGGACCCTTTTTCAAAAGGGTCCCTCCCC
>NZ_MJUZ01000030.1 GCF_002237645.1 Desulfovibrio sp. MES5 | reverse complement strand
GCAGTTCATGCAAAAAGCGGATGTACGTCACGTACATCCGCTTTTTCAATGCCCTTACGGCACGCTGTTCCAGCCTTGTATTCTTGGGAAATGCCCCTTCGCAAAACTGAAACGCACTGAATAAAATTACCAATGAAATGCTTGGCATTTCAATTTGTCATTCTGGCAAAAACACTATTTCCGTTAGAATATACGCCATGTTGCGGCGTGTTGCACTCTAACGCGCCGCGCTCCTTTGCTGCGCTGCCGTGGCTATGGCTACCAGCAAGCCAAGCAGCGCCGCCGCAAGGCCGATCATGAAAACCACCGCATAGCCGAAGTGGTCGGCAAACAGACCCGCAATGGGGGCCGTAGCGCCATAGGCCACATCCTGAAAAATGGCAAAGCCGCCCACAGCGGTGCCGCGCAGTTCTGGCGCAACTTTTTTGATGACTTCAACGCCCATGGACGGATAGACCAGCGAGCAGCCGGTTCCTGTCAGAAACGCGCCCACCAGGGCAATCTCCGCTGAAGGAGCAAGCCAGAGCGCCAACTGCCCCCCGGCGGCAACAGCAAGAGACACCGAGGCAACCCTCATACCGCCGATCTTGTCGGGAAGATGCCCGAAAAGCAGGCGCACCAGCACAAAACCGACGCCGAAGCAGGTCAGGGCAAGCCCCGCGTGCTGCCAGCCCCTGTCGGAAAAGTAGAGCGAAATAAACGCGCCAATGGCCGCAAAACCCACTCCCTGTGAGCCGACGATGGCTCCCTGACGCCAGATGGAACGGAGAACACGCAAAAATGACGTGTGCGGCCTGGCGGCTGGCGGCACAACAGCGGGCATGCGGCAAACCATGAGCCAGCCCAGCAGCGGCAAGGGGCTGCACAGCAGCATGAGCCCGGTAAAGCCAAACTGCGTAAGGCACTGCAGCCCCACCGGCCCGCCCAGGGCAAACGCGCCATAAAGGCTTGCGCCCACAAGTGAAAAAACAGTGCCGGACCGTTGCGGGCCAAGAAGGGCAATGTTCCAGCTGAGCATGCCCACAATGGCCATGCTTTCGCCAAGGCCGAGAACAAGCCGCCCGGCTATGAGCAGGCCAAAGGCCAAAGCAGGGTCATCCGCCAGTCCTGCGAAAAGGCAGATGGCGCTTGCCAGGGCATAAAGCAGCAGCCCGCGCATCATGCAGGCCTTCCCGCCCTTGCGGTCGGCAAACCTTCCCGAAAAGCCGCGTGAAAGAATGGTCGTCAAAAAAGCGATGCCCACGGCAAGGCCGCTCAGGCTGTTGGCAAGGCCCAGATGTCTCGTTACAAAAACGGAAATGACGGGCAGAGGCATGGCGACGGCCATGTACGAAACAAGGAGTGCCGCCGTGTTCCACAACAGGCAGCGGGTATCCTTTTGCATAAAAAACTCCACAGGTTGTCGCAAACTGGTTCAAGGCAGGTTCAGGGTCAACGAGCTCTGGCGGCTGCGCGGGCCGACCTCGCCGTAAAGGCGCGTGCGCAGGTTGCCTGCCCCGGTAAACGCCGTAACGGGCGGGCACATTGAGAACACGCATTCTCAACAGCGCCTTGCTCCAGGACACAAAAAAACGCATCCCTGGCCGCAGTTGCGGAAAGTGATGCGTTGCGTGACGTTAACGCTTACGACAAACTCCAGAAGTTTGTATGCGCCTCTGATAGGACATTGCCTGCGGCCTGTCAAGAGTCGCCTGCCACAGGAAAAAGCTGCGCGTACCGGGCGGCTCCCGCACGCATTTTGACAGGCTTGGCGGCATTGCCGCGAGTACCGCTCCTGTTTTGTTTTCTGCCCCGCAGTCATCACGCATCCGTAGCGGAGTCATTTCATTGCCCGCAGGCCCACCACTGCCGCAACAACCACGCAATGAGACTGCCCGGAACCAGCGCCTGCGCTAAACTTTTTCGGCCGGTGGCCGTTATTTCCACTATACGGTTCTGAGCCTTTATCCAAGCGCGCTCCGGAACAGGGGGGCAAAAAATGCCCCGTAGAGTTGCACGCATCTTGCAACACAGACAGCGCCCGGCATATATGCCCCGCACGCCAGGCATAAAATATCTTGATGTGAGGCGCCTATGGCCATCAGCTTATCCGGTTCCAACGCCGTTTCCAACCTGAGTGGCTGGGACACCAATTTTGACGAGGTTCTTGCCAAGCTAAAAAAGGTAGAGTCCACACAGCTCAACCGTCTGACTGCCTGGAAGTCCGACTGGAATCTGCGGTATGAAGCATTTGGCTCTATTATCACGCAGGTGCAGACAGCCAGCAACGTACTCACGGGCATTAGCAACAAAAACAGCTTTGTCACCAAAAACGTTACCAGCAGCAATGAAAACATTCTGACGGCTGTCGCCAACGCTTCCGCGCAGGACGTGCAGCACAGCGTCAACGTGCTGCAGATGGCCAATAATTCTGTATGGGCCAACACAGGGCACGTCTTCAGTTCCAAAACCGACGTCATCAATGACTCCGGCGTGGACCAGAATTTTACGTTTACCTATGCCGGAACCACCAAGAGCATAAAGGTGCCCCCCAAGACCACGCTGGAATCCTTTGCCAGCATGGTCAACAATTCTACCGAAAATCCGGGCATCAAGGTCAGCATCGTGCAGACAGGCACGGGGTATGTCTTCCAGGTGGCTGGCAAAAGCACGGGAGCGGAAAACGATCTCGTCATTCATAGCAGCGGTCTTGTGGGCATGAACTCGGCGGGCAGCACGTCAGTGTGGAAAACCAACAACGCGCTGGACCTCAGCACAACGCTCGCCAATCCCAATAAATACGCCTTTGACCTGCTTATGGAGGACGGCTCCAAGTTCACCGTTTCCGTCACGGGCGACAAGACCAATCAAAATCTGGCAGACCAGATCAACACCCAGACAGGGCGCAATGTGGCCGCGCTGGACAGCAGCGGCAATCTGACCCTCACGGGCGTTACCGCCATGTACCAGCGCGACGCCAGCACCACCGAAAAAGCCGTTCCAGCCAGCACCAAGGTTTCGGTGGGCGCCAATCCCAGCACGACAAAACTGCAGTCTGACCTGACCATGACGCTGCAATACGATGACGGCGTCACCACGGGAACGCGTAACCTCACCATCAAGGCTGGCACCAGCCTCAAGGACGCCCTCATCCAGATGGCCCAGGCCTCTGGCATGAATTCGGCTGACCTGAACATGGACAGCAGCGGCGGCTGGTCTGTCAACTTGACCAATATTACCGGCATCACCTTTGATCCCAGCGCCAATGCTGCCGATACCGCCCTGTTCACCAGCACGACGACTGCGGCTGATATGGGCAACCGCGTGGGTGGGCTGGCTTCCGCCACCACCAGCATTGTTTTCAAGGCCAGCATGCTTGGCGACAAGCTGGGCGGCAGCAGCGCCGACGGCGCCAAGGACTTTACCTACACCTTTGTCGACAACACCGGCGCTACCCAGACCATAACTCTGGCCAACAACAAAACGTATCAGGACCTGGCGGACGAGATTCAGTCCAAGACCGGCGTTGCGCCGACAACTGCGGGCAACGGCAACCTGTCATTTTCGCTTGGCAATACGGTCCAGTTTTATGTGAGCCAAGGCACGGGCGGCGGCATGGACGGCCTGACAACCAGCACGGCCACTACCACCCTGGCCACAGGGTTGACGCCTTCTGCCACCCTGGACCCCACGCAGCCTGGCCTCAATTATACGGTTACCCTCAACGATGGTACCCAGATCAGCGTGCCCTCCCTCGCCAGCGGCTCCAGCATGCAGGACGTGGTGACCGCCATTCAGCAGGCGCTGGCGAACAATTCCGCCGCGCAGGCCGCCGGTGCGACAGCCAAGCTTGTAAAAGCCGATGGCACGGACTGGACAAGCGCGGCTGACGGGGACAGCTTTCTTGCCATCACCAACGTGCAGAGCGTCAGCGGCCCCGGCATAAAGGGTCAGGTGGCCGAATCCTCCAACTGGAATATCCAGCGGGCCACCAATGCCCGTTTTACTGTTGACAACTGGCCCATTGAAATGGAGTCGGCTTCCAATAGCGTCAGCAACGTCATTGAAGGCGTGGTCTTTACCATACAGAACACGGGACAGGCGCGCATCAGCGTGAGCACCGACATCACCTCAGTGGAAAAATCCATCCAGACATTTCTGGATTCCGTAAACTCCATCCTTCTGACCATCCGTGACTACACCAAGTATGACAAGGACAAGGCAACCACCACCAACGACCCGAATCAGTCATCGAGCGACAATTACAGCCCTTCGCAGCTCACGGCTGAAAAGGGTGGGCTGCTTCAGGGCAACTACGGTGTGCAGCTTTTCAAGTCGCGGTTCAACAGCCTCCTTGGCGCGTCGCCGCCAGGCTTTAAAAGCCGCACCAGCGCTGACGATCTGCTTTCTGGCGACGTTTTGTCAAACCTGGCCAACCTGGGCATCAAGGTCAACAATAACGAAGCCAGCGACAAATTCGGTCTGCTTGAGATAGCTCCTTCATCCAGTATTGCCGCCTTGCAGCAACTGGATCAGGAAAACTACACCAACATGATCACCAACAACCTGGAAGCCGTGGTGGATTTTTTCTGCACCGACGGCACAGGCTCCAGCACCTCTTCATCTTTCCGCTACGGCAGTCACGTGGCCGGCATCACCAAGGCTGGAACATATGATGTCAACTATACCGTTGACGCCAGCGGCAACATTGAAAAAGTGATGGTGGGCGGCGTTGAGGCCAAGCGCGACCTGAGCCAGCCCGGGTATTATTACAGCGTTGGCTCCGGCGACGCGCGCGGTCTGTCCATCCTCATCGATGACCTGAGCCAGGGCGAACACACCGGCCAGGTCCGCATCAAGGAAGGACTGGTACAGACCGTCAACAGCTTTCTGAAAAGCGAAATGGTGTTCAACGACGTCAACCTGTCCTCCACAGAGACGGACAAAAACGCCGACGCCCTCGCCCTCAAGTCGCAGAACGGCGCTCTCATGGTCTTGCGCGACAACTACAAGACCATTATGGAGAACATAGATAAAAAAATAACCCAGGAGCAGAATCGCATAGCGCTCTGGGAAACCCGGCAGAAAAAATATTTCGCCAATCTTGAAACACTGCTGAATAACTATAAAAGCATGCAGACCCAGCTGGAATCGCAGATATCCAAACTGAATGGCAGCAGTAGCAGTAGCAGCAGCAGCTAGCAACCAGCACGCACAAGGATAGAAATATGAACAAGGCGGCAAACGCGTACTTTCAAACCAAGGTTGGCACCACCGACCAGGGGCAACTTCTGCTCATGCTCTATGACGGGGCCCTCAAGTACATCCAGCAGGCACGCACCAAGATGCTGGCCAAGGATTTTGCGGGCAAGGGCATCATGATCTCAAAGGTCATCGACATTGTTAACGAGCTGGCGGCATCCCTCAATATGGACAAAGGCGGCAGCCTGGCGGTCAACCTCAACAACCTGTACCTGCTCTGCACTGCCCGTCTGTTGCGCGCCAACCTCAAGATGGACGTGGAATCCCTCGACAGTGTGGAGACCATACTGTCCGGCCTGCGCGGAGCCTACGCCCAGATCATCGAAACGCCCGAGGCGCGCAAAGCCGCCGCTGACATAGCGAGCCGCATGCAGCCAGCAGGGTCTGTGAGCAAGATGGCGCAGCCCATCACGCAGCATCAGGGCGCGGCCGTGCCGCGTTCCCATGCCCAGGCGGCTTACGGGCGTAGCGCCCTGACGCAGCCCCAGGCCATGGGCGCTCCCGATGCGGCCGCTACCATGCCGCAGCCCAACCTGCCGGGGTATTCACCTGCCCCCGCCGCCATGCAGGCCGCTCCCGCAGCGACAGCGGCCCCCACTGCCGCACCCTCCCAGGCGCAGACTATGCCACGGGCCCATGTGCAGCCTTTTGACCAGGCCATGGGCCAGGGGACGCTGCCGCCCAATGGCCTTGCCCCCGGCCGCCTACCAGGGGCATACGGCAAGGTTCCCCCGCGCGGCTGACGCATTTCGCCGCAAAGTGCCGTTACGGCAGGGCTGATGCATTCCGGTCATGAAAACGCCGGGGTTGCCAAACCCGCGCCACAGGATGTGACAAAAAAACCAGGCCCCGCTTCTGCACAACAGAAGCGGGGCCTGTCGACTTGCAGGCGCCATGCCGCCGCACGGCATGGTTTGGATTCCGTGCAAGGCCTTTGGGCCGGAGCGATTTCACCGTGAAACCACTCGACGGCTGCGTGAACAGACGCCCGCCATTGTCGCTATGTCACGTTGAAATGGTTTTGGCGGGGGGGGGGCCCCTTTACACAAAAGGGTCCCTCCCCCACACCCCCTACTCCTTACACCTCTATTCCTTAAAATCCTTGTGGCCTTTTTGTATAGTACCAGCGCAATTTCAAACGGGACGTGCCCTGGCGGCGGCGTGAACAGGGCTTGCCCTGAAGTGCCGACGCTGGCGTCTTAGAGCATTTTGCTTTTGAAACACTCCGTGTTTCAACGCATCATTCTGGCGAAAAACGTGGTTTGCGGTAGCCGTTAGCGGCTCTTTGCCGCTTACGGATAGCGACAGCCATCAGTAGGCTGTCCGTTCGAGCAACCAATTGCTGTCTTTATCCGTAGCTTCCTTCGTCGCAACGGCTAAAGCTCGCCAGAATCCACGCCACTTCGTAGCGGCTGCCGCCTTCGCGTCGCAGAGCAATTTCAAAATGAAATTACTCTGACTCTCGATAATATATACCTTCAAAGGTACTTTTCCCTGCGCCTAGACCACAAGGCTTCTTTCTCTGCTCAAGCTTTCATACTCCTTGTTTGCCCCTATTTTTTCCAAGATGTCCACCAGGTTGTGAATGTCCGCGTACGAATTGTACAGGGCTGTGGGCGCAAGCCTGATGACGTTGGGATCTCTGAAATCGGGGACAACCTTGTAATTTTTCAGCACCTTGCAGATACGGTAAGCTTCGTCATGTTCCAAAGCCACGTGACCTCCCCGGTGCGCGTCGTCGCGGGGGGTTCCCACGGCATAGCCATAGGCCGTCAGGCGCTTGTCGATGAGAAACATGAGGTAGGCCGTCAGTCGCAGGGATTTTTCCCTGAGGGCGGGCATGCCCGCTTCATGAAAAAGGTCCAGAACCCCGTCCAGCCCGGCCATGGCAAGCATGGGCGGCGTGCCGATGAGCCAGCCGTCGGCATCGGGCGAGTGTTCGTGCTGCTGGTGCAGTTCAAAAAGCGTTTTCTTGACGTTGCCCTGCCAGCCTGCCAGCCCCGGCGCAGCGCCGAAATGCTTTTTGTTGACATACAGGCCCGCCGCTGCCCCCGGCCCGCCAGAAAGATACTTGTAGTTGCACCATACGGCAAAGTCCGCGTCCAGGGCCGCAAAATCGTGCGGCACGGAACCTATGGAATGGCACAAGTCCCATCCCATAACGATGCCCCTCTTACGGGCTTCGTCTGTTATCCTTTTCATGTCCAGCAGTTGTGAACTGCGGTAGTATACCGAGGGGAAGAGCGCCATGCAGACATCGTCGGTCATGGCGGCGATAATGGCGTCTTCGCTGACGGTTCTGCCGTCCTCGCTGGGCACGACCTTTATGACTTCACGCGGGTCAAGGCCGCGCAGCCGTACCTGGCTGTCCACGGCGTGCCTGTCGGTGGGGAAGTTCAGCCCGTCAACGATAATCTTGTTCTTGCCCCCCATAGGCTTGTAAAGCGTGGCGAATGCCTGGTGTATATTGACCGTGGTGCTGTTCGCCACGGTGACTTCGCAAGCTTCAGCGCCGATAAGCGGCGCTATTTTCTTTGCCAGATGCGAAGGATAGAGAAAGTATTTTCCGTCCTCTATGCTCCACATGTTGATGCCGTGTTCCTTCCATATCTCAAGCATGCCAAGGATGGACTTTTCCGCATCCCGGCTGCAAAGCCCGAGAGAGTTGCCGTCCATATAGATGAGTCCGTCCGAAATATAGAAATGTTCACGGAATTTTCTGAGCGGGTCCGCGCTGTCCAGGGTATTGGCGAAATTTGCGCCCAATTCAAATGCATATGTCATGATATCCTCCTTGTAGTGGTAGTATGGCGTCAGGCGTCGCGTCTAAAAAAACCGTCTCTCGCCTGGCAGCTTCTGCGTCGTGTAAAGGATGTGTTTTTATCAATGCTATTCCAAAAAGCGCAGTAGTGGCGAAATTGTCAGAATAATGCCGAAAAGCAGCACATACAGCGCTCTGAATCCCTTCAGGTAGGCCAGATACGGCATCTTGAAAATCAGATATACAGGAATGAAGCAGGCTATGATGCCAAAAAGGGGCGCGCTCAAATGCAGAATAAACAGCACCTTGGCATTCATCTGCACCCAGCCCCAGAGGCCCACTGCTATAGCGAGCGCCACAAAGAGATGCAGGGCCCTTCTGTTAATGCGTTCTTCGGGCAGAAAACGGCTGAGCAGGTTGAAGCATATGCCCTGAAGCCCCTCCTGCAGCGCCAGATACAGGGCGAAGAAGGCTGTCACCAGGGCAAAAATATTGAGGGCCGTACTCATTACCCTGATGACCGCGCCGGGCAGGACCTGGGCTGCAATGGCCAATGCCGAAATATTGTTCTGATAAGCCTCCACGGCTTTTTCGTGATGCAGCGAAAGCGTGAACGACAGCGCGAAAAACAGCACGGATACGATCAGAATGGCAAATGCCACCCTGCTGGCGCGAAACGCCCTGTACGTGGCAATGCGCCTGTCCGTTTCCACCCGGCGATAGGCGATATTCATCGGGCTCAGTATGGGCATGAACACGACGGAAAACACGGTGAACGGTATGGTTATGAACACATCTCGCACGAAGGGCAGCAGCGAGGTCAAAGGCTTTATGTTGGCCAGACTCCAGTGGGGTATCATGACCATGCCCAGCACAAGAATGATGGCCAGCTTGCCCACCACCAACGGCCCGGATACCTTGAAGAGCAACCTTTCACCCTGGGCGGCTATGGCCACCATGACCAGCATGATAACAAACGGCCACCATGCGGTATCAGAAAGAAGCGTTTTGGTTACGCCATACGTTTGCAGATAGGAGGCGCTGTCGCGCACAAGCCCTGTAGAATAGCCCAGCATACCCGTCAGCATCAATAAAAAATACAGGATGCTCAGGAGCATTGCCCAGTTTTTTCCCAGATACTGCGTTATGATGTCTGTATAATCCTCGGCGCTTTCTGTCTTGGTGAGCGTTTCAAGATAAAACTTCTGGAACAGGTACACGCCAGGGTAGGCAATGGCCGATGCCGCCAGAAACACCCATAATCCTGTCATGCCCACCTGCACCGGCATAAAAACCATGGCTCCGCCGATGGCCATGCCAATGCAGAGAATGACCCATCCGGCATCATAACGTGTAAAAAGAACAGTATTGCTGTCAGGCTCGTTGCTCATGGATCCCCCTTTCAAAGGCTGCTCGGTGTGCTTGCATTGTTGATGAGCGTGTATGGCTACGGCATGGCTGGCCACGCCCCTTAGGCAAATACTGTTCTCCTGTCATGTTCCAGTCGTCCTTGCATAAATGCCTGGCAATCTGACCGCGCCATGCCGCAAAGGCATGGCGCGCGAGCTTGGCGCATGAACACAAAACAACTTGTCATCATGTTATACCAGTTCATTTGACAAGGTACATAGCCTAACGAATTTTTATGGGACTTCTTTTTTACAAAACGTAAAGCGCTGCCGCTATTTCTTTACATTGCGTAATAATCCAAAAACCCGTCCGCGCAGAGGAGGGTCTGCGCGGACGGGTCATGACAGTATGATTGCAGGTAGTCAGGGTATGGTTGATGGCCGATCATACGGCTGTGGGAATCAAAAAAACGCAGTACCAGTTGGGCACGCGTGCGATCGTCTTTACGAAGACCTGAAGGTTACGCCGCCTCCGTGACGGCGCAGCAGCATGGATACGCAGCGCTTGCGCGTTCACGGCGGGCCTTCCCTCGCGGATGCCAAAACAGTTTCAGGGTAAAACTGCTGGCAAAAGCCCCTGCTGCTGCCGCACAAAAATTACGTCATGCGGCTATTGCATCAGAGACCTGTCAACCTTGTGCTTGATAATGACAAGTGATGTAACGACCTTGCAATACGGCATAAGGTCTTGCAAAAGCTTTTCCATATCTTCAATTTCAGATACCGCAGCTTTTGCTATGAAATTGTTTTCTCCGGTTACAGAATATATTTCAACAATTTCATCCCTGTCCAAAACCTTCAGCATTTCCTGCACCGAGAGTTTAATATTGCTGATTTGTATAAAACTGCACACAGGCCTGCCGATTTTTTTCAAAGAGAACACAGCGGTGAATTTTTCAATAATCCCTTCTTCCAAAAACCTGTTGATGCGCTTGATGATGCTGGGCCTGCTGATGTGAACGGCTCTGGCCAGATCAGTATTGGACACTCTTGCGTTTTTTTCCAAAGCGGCAAGGATGTTTCTATCCGTTCTATCGAGCATACCGACCCCTTTTTCAAAAAAAATGTCTACACATGCTATTAACATACAGTGGCGTTGGCAAACAGTTGCCTTGCGACCACAATCACCCTATGCGCGCCAACCGCGTGCATGCCCATGAAGCACATTTGTTGTTACGCTACGATAATGGCGCAAGCCGATTGTTTGCAACTCAATTATGCCACTGCCTCTTCACAGGAAAGAAACACGCCACGCCCCTGAATTGTGCGTACAGTCACAGAAATGTGAGGGGTTTTGTGTTGTACACTGGCTTTACGCCCGCTACACTGTCACGATGCTTTCCCCCGGCAAACGGCCGCAGGGCAGCCCCAACAACGGGAATCAGGAGGTTTTATGCCAACTCCGCAGCACAACGCCCATATGGACGCCGTCATGGGCGAAGAACACGCACTGCACGCCACCGTGGCCGATGCCCTGTGCACGGGGCTGCTGACCGCGCTTGCCCCCAATGAAAGGGATGCGCTCTCCCGCCACGCGCGCCTGCAGACATTCGCTCCCGGCACTGCCCTTTTTCAGGAAGGCGACGAAAGCGCGGACGCCATGCTTCTGCTCTCCGGTCTGGTCAAGCTGTGCCGCCACAGCAGCCAGGGCAAGGAATGCGTGCTGCACCTTGTGCACACCGGCAAATTCCTGGACGTAGGGGTACTGTTTTATGAAGGGGGGCTGCCCATTTCCGCCGTGGCCCTCCAGCCCACCACGGTCTTGAGCCTGAACCGCCGGGCTTTTCTGCACACGCTTGAAAACAACGCCCCGCTGGCCGTCAGCCTGCTGGGGGCCATGAGCCTGCGCCAGCGCCTGCTCATTACCAAAATAGCCGGATCGCAGGGCCGCATATCCGTAGCCGGTCGCGTGGCCGCATGGCTGCTGCACCGCTCCAAGATGGAAAAAAGCTCTACCCTGCGCCTGGGCGTCACCCAGGAAATACTGGCCCGCCTTATGGGCATCAGCCGCGAGAGCCTCAGCCGCGAGCTTTCCGCGCTTTCGTCCGCAGGCATCATAGACCACAAACGCCGCAGCATCACCCTGCTGGATCACGACGCCCTTCTGCAACGGGCCCAGGGCTAGAGCCTTTTATCTTTGAAAATGGGAAAAGGCTTTAACGCGGCACGAGAGCACAGCGCGCCACACCCTGGCATTGATTCAGCCGCAAATTGCAGTTTTCGGCTGAATGACAAATTGAACTGCCTCACATTTCAAAGATTATCTGATCTGGAACATTTCAATTCTGAAATGCTGTGATGGCTGCCAGCTCAGTTCATGCGGCCGCCACAGCAACATCCATACAGGGCAACATGAGCGTGAAAGCACGCTGTTTCAAACGCCGGAAAAGCTCCGGCAGGCAAGGGCCGGGCCATGGCAGAGACCGCGCATCAGGGGCAGCCCCCTCTGCGCGCCGCCTGACGGCAAACCGGCATACAACGACACCGAGGTAAGGCATGCGCGCCTGCATTGTATATTCTTCCTGCACGGGCAATACCCGCAAAGTGGCGGAGGCCATGGCCGAAGCGTCAGGCATTGCCTGCCATGCCGTGCGTCTCGCCCCCTCCCCGCAGGAATACGACCTCCTGGCCGTGGGCTTCTGGGTTCGCCAGGGCTTGCCTGATGCCCGCGCCCAGCGCTACATACAGACCATACAAAACAAAAACGTTTTTTATTTCGGCACGCTGGGCGCATGGCCGCAATCGGAGCATGCCCTGCGCTGCTCGCGCGCCGCAGCCGCCATGCTTGAACAGGGCGGCAATACCGTACTGGACGGATTCTTGTGCCAGGGCAAAGTCAGCCCCCAGGTCGTGGCTGCCTCGCAACGCAAGGGCACCCATCCAATGACTGCGGCCCGGCAGGAACGCCTGCGTGAAGCCGCCCGCCATCCCGATACAGAGGACTTGCAGGCCGCCTGCCAGCGCTGGCTGCACAGCCTGACAGCGGCCCGCGCCACCTTTCACCATCAAGGACTCAATAATGCGTAAACAGAAGAGTGAATGTAACGATCCCGCTTTTTTTGACGAGATGTTCTCCACCGTCGACGATCTGTGCCTGGCCATGTACGACGGCGAATATCCCTATGTCCTGCCACTGAACTTTGCCCGTCAGGGCCAGGCCATCTATATCCACTGCGACCTTCAGGGACGCAAGCTGGACTGCATCCGCCAGAATCCGCACGTGGCCTTTACCCTCGTCGCCGATGTGACCATCCATCGCGAAAAATCCACCACCTACTTCAAGTCTCTCTGCGGCAAGGGCACGGCCTGCATTATTGAGGACGAGGCCGAAAAAGGCCGCGCCCTGGACGCCATCGCCCAGCGCTACGCGGCCCTGTGCCCGCAGCCTGCCCCCAAATCCAGCATAAAACGCACCGCAATTGTGCGCATAGACATAGAAGAATTGACGGGCAAGCGTAGCTTGCCTTCTGGAGCAGCGTAGGCCCGGATGGGCCAAGCCCACCGGGGACGTTCCACGGGGGCGGGCAACGGCGCGAAAGGCGCAATACGCGCCATAGCGGCACGCTGGCGATCCTGCGTAACACGCTTTTTCAAGGAAGTCTGACATGGGCGGAGCTTCCCGTCTTATCCCCTTGCCGAGTTTTCTGGCTCTTGCCCTGGCCGGGGCGCACTTCTGGCGCGCGGGATGGCCCTCCCTGGCCGCAGCCTGCGGTCTCATGGCCGTGCTGGTGTGGACGCGCCTTGCCTGGGTACGGCAGTTTCTGCTGCTGGCCCTGCCGGTTCTGGCCGCCCGCTGGATATGGACCACCGCGCAGTTTGTGCAGATCCGCCAGCTTATGGAACAGCCCTGGATGCGCCTTGCGGTCATTCTTTTATCCGTCGCCCTGTTTACCGTTGCCGCCGCCCTGCTGCTGCTCAGGCAAAGCGCGCAACAGCGCTACTGCCACAGGAAAGACGCCGCGACAGCCCAGATGGGAGCCATGGCCGTATGCCTCGCTCTGCTGCTGCCCGTATGGTTCATGAATCCGCAGTTGCTGGTGCTGGAGCGCTTTGTGCCGCAAGGCGGCCTTGCGCAGATTGTGCTGGCCGCCCTGTGGGCCGTGCTTGCCGCAGGCTGGCTTGCCGACCGCCGCACGGCCCCGCGTGCCCGTATGCGGCTGTGGCGGCTGTTTTCGCTGGTCTTTTTTGGCCAGCTTGTGCTGGGGCTGGCTGTGGAAAGCCGCTTTCTGCTCACGGGCAGCCTGCATTTGCCGGTGCCGGGCCTCATTGCGGCCGGGCCGGTCTATCGCGGGGGCGGCTGGTTCATGCTGGGCCTTTTCGGCCTGTCCACCCTGCTTGTGGGCGCGGCGTGGTGCAGCCAGCTCTGCTACTTCGGCGTGTGGGACGCCACGGCCGCGCGCAAGGCAAAAAACACCCCGGCCCCTGCCTGGCTGCCCCGCCTGCGCCTGGGCGCTCTCATCCTGACGCTTGCCGCAGCCCTGGCCCTGCGCCTTACCGGCGCGCCCACGGTGGCGGCGCTGACCTGCGGCCTGCTGCTGGGCCTGCTGCTTGTGCCCTGCGCCCTGCTCATAAGCCGGGTCAAGGGATATGCCTCATACTGTCGCGGCATCTGCCCGCTTGGTATTCTGGCCCAGTGGTTTGGCCGCATTTCACCCTGGCGCATCCGGCGTGTGGGGGAGTGCAGCGGCTGCCGGGCCTGCGTTCGCGTATGCCGTCAGGACGCCATGACAGAGCAGGCCTTTGAAAGCGGCTGCCCCACCTCGTCCTGTCATCTCTGCCGCGACTGCGCCAATGTCTGCCCCAAGCATGCCCTGGCCGTCACATGGTTTGGCCGCCCCTCAAGCGCCGCATGGGCCGGAACCACGTTGACGGCTCTGCTGGCCGGACTGCACGCGGCCTTTTTGTTCATGGCACGTATCTGACAACCTGACTGGATCAAGAACAAGGACATTCAATGACACGCATCCTGAACCGCATCCGCTCAAGCCAGTCCCAGCCCCGCGTAAGCTGGAATGAAATTTTCTGGGCATGGTCGGGCAGCTGCCTTTCCGTCGCCTGTCTGGCCCTGCTGGAAAAAGTCTGCGCGCAGGAATGGAACCTGCCGCTGCTCATCGGTTCCTTCGGGGCCTCCGCCGTGCTGGCCTTCGGCGCGCCCCACAGCCCTCTGGCCCAACCCCGCAACCTTGTGGGCGGGCACGTATTGTCAGCGCTTGTGGGCGTAAGCAGTCAGGCCATGATCGGCGCGGAACCCGTGCTGGCAGCGGCCTTGGCCGTTTCCACCGCCATTGCGCTCATGCACATGACCCAGACCCTGCACCCCCCCGGAGGCGCCACTGCCCTTATTGCCGTCATCGGCGGTCCCGGCATTCACGAAATGGGCTACTGGTACGTCCTGCTGCCCTGCGCCGCCGGGGCCACATGCATGCTTGTGCTGGCTCTGGCAGCCAACAATCTTGCCGCACGCAAAAGATACCCCGTATTCTGGTGGTAGTGCGCCGCAAGCCCCCATTGGGGAGCCGCACTCCCGCTATCGCATATACGAAACATAGTTCATAGGAGGGTAGAACGTCCGCCACTTGCCACACCGCATCAAAAAGCGTAGCCATATATTTTTTCAACAGTTGATGAGGTGCTGTCACATGTCGAGCGATTCCCCCGCTTCCCCCCTGGCGGAGGGCCTGCGCCGAGCACTGCCCATTGTGCTCGGCTACACGCCTGTAGGCTTTGCCTTCGGTGTTCTGGCGGTCAAAAACAACATTCCGCCTTCTCTGGCCGTGGCCATGTCCGTGCTCATGTTTTCCGGGTCCGGCCAGTTTGTCTTTGCGGGCATGTGGGGCGCGGGCGCAGGCGCCCTGTCCATCATGGCGGCGGTCTTTATCGTGAATCTGCGGTATCTGCTCCAGTCAGCTGCGGAGTCTCCCTGGCTGGCCGGTCTGCCGCGCTTTCAGCGCCTTCTGCTGGGTCTTGGACTCACGGACGAAACGTTTGCCGTTCACGTCACGGCCTTCCAGAACGGCTGGAAGCGCAACCTCACCACGCTTTTTGTCTGCAACCATACAACGCAGGTCGCCTGGGTGGGCGGCAGCGCCATTGGCGCGTTCTGCGGGGAGCTTGTCACCGACGTCAAGCCCCTCGGGCTGGACTACGCCCTTACTGCCATGTTTCTGGCCTTGCTGGTGCCGCAGTGCGTGAGTCGCCTGCATGTCCTGGTCGCCATTTTTACCCTGACGCTGTCCATCGCGCTCAAGGTCGCGGGCATGAGCCAATGGAATGTCGCCGTGGCCACGGTGGTGGGGGCCAGCCTCGGCACAGCCCTGCTGCTGTACAGGGATAAAAAGGACGCCGCCTGCGCCCCGCAGTCCGGCTGCGCCTGCGCGGAAAAAGCCTCTGCGGGCAAAACCACTGCGGATAAAGCCGGTGGCGCGCCTGACGCATATGGCGCAACGCAAGCGGGGCCAGCCCCAGGCGAGGCGCGTCATGAACACCGCAACGCCCCCCGCCTGATGGATGAACCTGCCCTGATGACGGCAAATACTGACGAGGCGCAATCATGACCGAAATGAGCTGGCTTGATGCCCACCTTGCCCTTGTCCTGTGCATCGCGGGCTGTACCGCTGTAACTCTGCTGTCCAAGCTTTTGCCCGTGACCTTTCTCAAGGGCGACAATCTGCCCCCGGTGCTGCGCCACTGGCTGTCCTTTGTGCCCGTGGCCGTCATGGCCGCGCTGGTTGGCCCCGATATCTTTATCTACGAAGGCAAGTTCAGCATAAGCCCCTCCAATCTCTTTCTCATGGCGGGCTTGCCCACCCTGCTGGTGGCCTGGTGGTACAAAAACTATTTTCTGACCATTGTCGTGGGCATAGGCCTGGTGATTCTGGCGCGCTTTACGGGCCTGTACTGATGCACGCCAAACAGCAAACGCCGCCAGCCGCCGCTCCACAGGTTCCGGCCCTGCGCAAACGCCGCAAACCCGCCCCGGCCCTTGCCGCCCCGGAGCGGAGCGGGCGTCTTCTGGTTCGTCTGGCTTCGCACCACACGGCTCTTTTTCGCTTTCTGCTGGAAGCCTACGACCATACGGCGTATTTTACCGTGCTGGAGCCCAAAACGGCCCTGCTCAAAATCGTCTTTTCGCCCCATCTGGAAAAAGAGACCAGGGCAGCCCTGGCTGAAATGGCCCGCAGCCTGCCCTTCAGCGTTGAAGAATGGCCCTTTTTCTGCCCGCCGCAGGGGCGCAAAAAGACTTTGAGCTAGCCACTTTTTCTGTTATGACTGCCCTGTTGCGGGAGAACGGGCCCGGGGTGGCCCGGTCCCGTTTTTTCACGCCCGCGTGATGGGCGATCCCTTGCACAATCGCCCGGCAAACAGGCCGGTTATCCAGACGAAGGCGGACACATGTCACCGACATACAAGAGAATTTTGCTCAAACTGAGCGGCGAGGCCCTTGCGGGGCCCAACAAAACAGGCATCGACCCTGAAACCGTGGCCGAAATATGCCGCGAAATCGGCACTGTTCTTGCCATGGGCGTGGAAATGGCCCTGGTTATCGGCGGGGGCAACATTTTTCGCGGGCTTTCAGGCTCCGCCAAGGGGATGGAACGCTCGTCAGCCGACTATATGGGCATGCTGGCCACAGTGCTCAATGCCCTGGCCGTGCAGGACATGCTTGAAAAGCAGGGCTATCCCACCCGCGTGCTTTCCGCCATCACCATGCAGGAAGTCTGTGAGCCCTTCATCCGTCGTCGCGCCCTGCGCCATATGGAAAAAGGCCGCGTGGTCATCTGTGCCGCAGGCACGGGCAACCCCTACTTCACCACCGACACCACGGCTGTGCTGCGCGGCATGGAGCTGAAGTGCGACGCCATCATCAAGGCCACCAAGGTTGACGGCATCTACGACAAGGACCCCACAAAATTCAGCGACGCCGTAAAATTTGAAACCATCACCTATGATGAAACATTGTCCCGCCACCTTGGCGTGATGGACGCCACGGCCTTTGCCCTGGTGCGCGACAACAATGTGCCCATCATCGTCTGCCGCATGCTTGGCGGCGACATCAGACGCGCCGTCATGGGCGAGCCCGTGGGCACCATAGTACGCAACGCCTGATGCATTCAGCGGCGCGGCCGTCAGGCCCGCGCTGCGCGGTCTGGCTTTTTACATGTCAGCCCGCTTCAGATTTTCACAAAGGGAGGCGCAGCGCCATCCCCACAGGAACAGGCCGCAGGCCGCAGCCCCAAGGAGAATATTTATGGATATCGACAGCATCCTTCTTGATGCCGAAGAACGCATGGAAAAAGCCCTTGCCGCTCTTGACCGCGAGTTTGCCAAACTGCGTACGGGACGCGCCACCACAGCCCTTGTGGACGGCATCAAGGCCGACTATTACGGCACCCCCACGCCCATCAGCCAGATGGCCTCGGTAGCCGTGCCCGACAGCCGCACCCTGACCATCCAGCCTTGGGACAAGGGCGGCATAGCTCTTATTGAAAAGGCCATTCTCAAGTCAGACCTCGGCCTTACGCCTGTCAATGATGGCAAGGTCGTCCGCATTGTCATGCCCCCCCTGACCGAAGAGCGCCGCAAAGACCTGGGCAAGGTGGCGCGCAAATACAGCGAAGACGCCAAGGTGGCGGTGCGCAACGTGCGCCGCGACGCCAACGACAGCCTGAAAAAGCTGGAAAAAGACAAGACCATTACCGAAGACGACCAGAAGCGCGCTACCGAAGATGTGCAGAAACTCACGGACAAGTACGTGGCTGATGTGGACAAAAAGTGCGCTGCCAAAGAAAAGGAAATAATGGAAATCTAGGGCAGTTTTACGTTGAAATTGCCCTGACGGCTGTGTGAGCAGGCGTTCGCCCTAACGACGCGGGCGCGGGTTGCGGCCGCTGTCGCGCCACAGCGAGCGCATCAAAACCCTTACGGGTCATGCTCACAAGGTTGATCTGCCCGGTCGTCAACGGATAGTCCCGCTACGGGCCGTGGCCCGCCGCGTTCACTGAAAACGTGGCGGGCTGCGGCGCGGTTCGTCCGCCCCCGCCGAAATATTTCTGGCGCGGAACCGGGCGGGCCAATACCCAGGGATTTTTCCCTACAGGCTGAAAGTATGACGCAACAAAGCACGCCCCCATCCGGCCAGCCTCCCAGCCGGACGCCAGACACGGACCCCGCCCCGCAGGCCGGGCCGCCGACGGAGCTTTTGCCCGAACAGCTGCCCGCCCATCTGGCCATCATTATGGATGGCAACGGACGCTGGGCACAGGCCCGCAACCTGCCGCGCGAGGCCGGGCACAAGGCTGGCGCGGAAGCCGTGCGCGCCGTTGTTACCGAATGCCGCAAAATTGGCATACGCCACCTGACGCTCTACACTTTTTCCAGTGAAAACTGGAACCGCCCCAAGACTGAAATAAGCGCCCTCTTCACGCTGTTGCTGGATTTTCTGCGCCAGGAGCTGCCCCGCCTTGAAGAACAGGGCATTGCCCTCAAGGTGCTGGGCGATCTGGACGGCCTGCCGCTGGCCCAGCGCACGGCTCTGCGCCACGCCATTAAGCGCACCGCCGCCGGGCCGCACATGACCCTCAATCTCGCTCTCAATTACGGCTCAAGGGCCGAACTGGTCCGCGCTGTCCGGTCTTTTCTGCGCGAAGGCGCGCAGCCGGACGACGTTACCGAAGAAAGCCTGGCGCAGCGCCTCTATACGGTCGGCCAACCTGACCCGGACCTGCTCATCCGCACCAGCGGCGAGCAGCGCCTGAGCAACTACCTGCTTTACCAGTGCGCGTACAGTGAGCTGTATTTCACTCCGACGCCCTGGCCAGATTTTGACGCCGCGCAGTTGCGCCTGGCGTTGGAAGCCTACGCCGCGCGCTCGCGCCGCTTCGGCAAAACACAGGAGCAAATCGATGCCCATTGAACACACCGCCAATCCCATCGACTTTCGCCGCATCATCACCGGCGTGGCCCTGGCCGCAGTTTTGCTGCTGGTGCTCTGGCTGCGGGGCTGGCCCCTGCTGTTCTTCATCCTGCTGGTTTCCGCCCTGGCCCTCTGGGAATTCTATTCGCTTTTCTGGGGCCCCAATGGGCGCATCCCCAGCCGCGTCTGCGCCATTGCCCTTGGTTGGGGCATGCTGTGCCTGACATGGCTGCACCGCCCGCAAGACGCCCTTGTGTTTCTTGGCGCGGGCTTCGTGCTTTCGGCCATGAGCTTTCTTTTCAGGTGGGACGTGCTTGAAGAGGAAAACGCCTTTGTTTCCAGCGGCATATTCATGGCGGGCCTGGCCTATGTGCCCCTGCTGCTCTTGCCTGCCACCTACCTTTCCACCACCAAGCTCATCTTTGTCATAGCCGCTGTGGCCATTTCCGACACGGCAGCCTACTTCGTTGGCACGCGCTTTGGCCATCACAAGCTGTGGCCCCGCGTCAGCCCCAAGAAAAGCTCCGAGGGCGCGGTGGGCAGCCTTGTGGCCTGCGTCATATTCTGCGCCATCTACGGCGAGATGTTCGGCAAGACGGGCTGGTTTTCCTTTGCGCTTCTGGGCATTGCGGTAAACGCCTTTGCCCAGGTGGGCGACCTTTTTGAATCCGCCCTCAAGCGCTCGGTCAACGTGAAAGATTCCGGCCACCTGCTGCCGGGGCACGGCGGCGTTCTGGACAGGGCCGACAGCCTGCTGTTCGCCATGCCTATGGTGGCCGTTGTTGACCAGTGGTTTTTCTTCTTTTAGGGAAACGCTGATTTATTTCGTTTGGCGGCGTTGCTTCACTTTTTTTGAAACAGTCGAGGACGGAAGAGTCCACTCCTGTTTCAAAAAAAGATCGCGCCTTGCCAAACGAAATAACTGCGCGTTTCCAGGAGGCTCTTTAATCAGTGCTTCCTTAGACAGTATCGTCACGAGCGCCTTTCCTGGTATTTCTGCGTCGAATTTCGCCTTGATATGACAGGAAATCCATCTCGTAACGACACGGTCCAGGGCTTTTACTTTTTTTCAACGGTAAACTGCCCTGGCCCTGTGGTCATGGTTCGGTAACGACGGAATTACGGGAAAGGGCCGCAAAAAAGTTTGCGGTGCGCCACGCGGGGTAAACGGTTTTTTACAGCGGCCCGGTCAGAGGGCCGCTTGAATTTTTCAGCGCCGGACCTACTTTTTCACATGGGCATGTCGTCAGCCCATGCCAGCAGGTTCCAATTACGGCGACAACAGACAGGATGCAGACATGGCACAACTTTGGCCGGGTCAGGGCGGCCCTTCCATAGACTATATTTCCGGCCCGCCGGACGCCGCCTGGAACGGCGCATGGCCGCGCGGCCTGTGCATACTTGGTTCCACCGGGTCCATCGGAGGCAGCGCGCTGGCCGTGGTTGCCAGTCATCCACAGGCTTTCCGCATTGTCGGGCTTGCCTGCGCCCGCCAGATCGACCGCCTGGCCGAACAGGCCGCCCGCTGGCGGCCGCCGTATCTGGCGGTGCTGGACGAAGCTGCCGCAACTGGGCTCAAAAAGCTTTTGCCGCAGGGCTATGCCCCTGACATCCTGGTGGGGCGTGAGGGCTACGCCCGCATGGCCGCCCTGCCCGAAGCCTCCACCGTGCTTTCGGCCCAGGTCGGCGCGGCGGGACTGGACGGAACCCTGGCCGCAGCCCTTGCGGGCAAGGTCATCTGCCTTGCCAACAAGGAATCGCTGGTTCTGGCAGGCGACCTGGTGCGCCGCATCTGCGCCTGCACCGGGGCCGTCATTCTGCCCGTGGATTCGGAGCATAACGCCATCTTCCAGTGCCTTGCCGGACGCGGGCAGGAAGTGAAGCGCCTTATCCTCACGGCCAGCGGCGGGCCTTTCCGTGGCCGCAGCCGCGAAGAGCTGCAGGGCATAACCCCCGCGCAGGCGCTCAAACACCCCAACTGGAGCATGGGCGCCAAGATAAGCATAGATTCGGCGACGCTTATGAACAAAGGCCTTGAGGTTATCGAGGCCTATCACCTCTACGGGACGCCCCCCGAACGCATCAAGGTTCTGGTGCACCCGCAGTCGGTGATCCATTCACTGGTGGAGTTTGAAGACGGCACGCAGCTGGCGCAACTCGGCACGGCGGACATGCGCCTGGCCATCGCCAACTGCCTGCTGTGGCCGCGCTGCCTGCCTGTTGACGTGCCGCCCCTTGATCTTACGGCCACGGCCCTTACCTTTCATGAGCCGGATACCGACGTTTTTTCCTGTCTTGATCTGGCGCGCCAGTCTCTCGCTTTGCGGGGCGGGCGCTGTGTTGTTCTCAATGCGGCCAATGAGGCCGCTGTGGAGCTTTTTCTTGAAGGCCGCTGCGCCTTCCTTGACATACCCCGGCTGATCGGGGCCGCACTGCAGGCGCACGACGCCGGCGAACCCGGCCACCAGCCTTTCTGCGCCCCGCTTGAACAGGATGCCATGCCTTCTGACCGCATGGCCGCACTCAAAAGCGAGGCCCATACCCTGGCGGAGCGCCTCACGCGCCTTGACCGTCAGAGCCGCGAGCTTGTACGCACCCTTGCCCGCGACGGAGAATCTGCATGCTGATAACCATCATAGCTGTATCCCTTGTTCTTGGCGGCCTCATCTTCTTTCACGAACTGGGGCATTTTGCCGTGGCCCGCAGCCTGGGCATGGGAGTTTCCACCTTTTCTCTGGGCTTTGGCCCCAAAATCCTCAAGCGCAAATGGGGCAAGACGGAATACGCCCTGTCCCTGATTCCTCTGGGTGGCTACGTCGCCCTTGTGGGAGAGCAGGACGACAGCGAACTGCCCGAAGGTTTCACGAAGGAAGAAAGCTTTTCGCTGCGGCCAGCCTGGCAGCGCCTCCTTGTTGTCGCCGCAGGCCCTGTGGCCAACATGCTGCTGGCATGGCTTTTGTGCTGGATTCTGGCCTTTGGCTGGGGCACGCCCCAGCTGCTGCCGCAGGTGGGCGGACTGGTGGAAAACGGCCCCGCAGCCAAGGCGGGCGTGCAGGCTGGCGACACCATCGTGAGCATTGACGGCCAGCCCATCGTTGCGTGGGAAGACATGACCCGCGCCATTGCCCGCAGCAACGGGCAACCCCTCAGCGTTGTTCTTGAGCGCCCCCACAAGACCGCCGCCCCTGCCGGAACATCCGGCGCAGAAGCTACGCCGGAAACTACGCCAGAAACTGCGGCAGATACTACGTCTGCCGCGTCTGGGCAGAGCGGCACGCCCCCCAGCATCATGACCGTTGAAATCCGGCCCGAAATGTCCGTGAGAAAAACCATCTTCGGCGAAGATGAAAAAGCCTGGCTTGTGGGCATACGCAACACGGGCGCGGTACGCCTTGTGGAGCACGGATTCTGGGGAGCGGCTGGGGCAGGCGCGTCCCAGGCCTCAGATATGCTTGCCCTGACCTGGAAAAGTTTTGTAAAACTGGTTGAAAGGGTGGTTCCCCTGGATCAGGTGGGCGGGCCCATCATGATCATGCAGATGGTTGGCAAGCAGGCCCATGAAGGCATCGCCGGGCTGCTGGCCCTGGCCGCGCTCATCAGCATCAACCTTGGGGTGCTGAATCTCCTGCCCATTCCCGTGCTTGACGGCGGCCAGATCGTCTTCTGCCTGTGGGAAATGATTTTCCGCCGCCCGGTCAACGCCAGGGTGCAGGAATATGCCATGCGGGCCGGTCTGGCCCTGCTGGTAGCCCTCATGCTGCTGGCCACCTACAATGACCTCTGGCGCATCATCAAGGGCGCTGGCTGGTTCGGGAGCGGATCGTGAGCCAATATTCCACCGGGCTTGAGCTTATTCTCAACGCGGCTGAAGGCGTCTTGCAAATTGTCGTTACCGACGATGAAAAAACGCTTTGCTCCCAGCAATGGCACAGAGCTGACCGCGCCACCGAAATTCTCGCTCCCGCGCTGGAAAGCCTCTGCGCCGCTCTGGACATAAAACCCAACAGTTTCCGTCGTATAGCCTGCGTGCGGGGGCCGGGCTCCTTCACAGGCATACGCCTTGTTCTGGCAACAACGGCGGCCCTGCGCAGAACGGGCAAGGCCGCCGTCACCGGGCTGGACTACATGCAGGCCCTTGCCACGACAGTGGCGCTGCGCGGCCAGCTCCTTTTCGGCGCGACCATATGGGTGCTGACCCACGCGAGACGCAACCTCGTGCACTGCCAGTCTTTTCTGTCATACGGCCCAATGATTCCCGCGCAGCCCAGCAGCACGGTGGATTTGTGCTCCCCAGAGGACGCCCTTCAGCGCATTGTGGCCAGCCGCACGGCTCCCCTGCCCGACGGCGTACCCGCGGGCAGCCGCACCATATGGGTTTGCGGCAGCGGGCTTGCGCGCAACGCCGCTGTTTTCTGCCCGCTGGATCTTATGCGTCCCTCACTGGACGGCACGCGCCCCAAGGCCGACGAAGGCGCGCCCATAGTCACGCTGGACGAACTGGTGACGCCAGATATCAATGCCCTGTGCCTGCTGGCCCGCCACGGCGAATTTGACGATAAGGACATTGAGCCCCTGTATGTGCGCCCCTGCGACGCTGTGGAAAATCTGCCCCAACTGGCCCCGCGCCAGGGCTTGACCGGCGAAGAGGCCGCAGCCTCTCTGGAGATGTTGCTCCAGCGCCCGCCCCAGAGCGACATATAGAGCATTTTGCCTGGGGACGAGTTGCACTGCTTTGTGGGGGAGGGACCCTTTTGCAAAAGGGTCCCTCCCCCACACCCCCAC
>NZ_MJUZ01000029.1 GCF_002237645.1 Desulfovibrio sp. MES5 | reverse complement strand
CCTGGATGACTGGATAGCCCACTACAACACAGAGAGAACCCATCAAGGCAAAATGTGCTGCGGCAGAACGCCCATGCAAACACTCATTGAGGGAAAAAATCTCTGGCAAGAGAAGGTCGGACAGCTTAATTAATCGGACAGGCAACGCCGTCAAAACGGAGTGACTGTCAGATCAAGTCTAAACTAGTACACAAGATGTTATTCTTCAAATTTTTCCATCTTGGTTTGACGCGCTATTTCAACCGCAAAAGATGTTCTCGCGTTGAATTTTTACGGAAGGGAATATACGCATGTGGGCCTGTCCTCAGCATGCAGCAGAATGCCTACTCAAGAAAGCTTGCAACATAAAAAGCTGCGCCGAGCAGATTGTGAACAGATGAAGAAAGATGGCGATAGCCTATTGAGGTTGATCAAAAAAAAAATTGCCTTACTCTGCCGTATCCTCACCTGATGGGTGAATCGTGCCTCCGGGCGCTTGTGTCTGCTCACCTTCATCCGCCAGAAATTCCATCCTCGTTTTCAACGAGGCATTTTCACGTGTAAGTCCAAGGATTTTATCCTGAAGCTCTTCATTTCTGGCAAGCAGCTTCTCCAGCAAAGCATCTCTGGTTGCAGCGTCTGCCCCCAAAACCTGACTGCAGGCGGGACGTTGCTCTTGTGCCATCAACATTTCGCCCTCTCCCCAAAAAAGCCATTCTCGGTTCACCTGGGGAAAGGCGCTCACAATGTTATTCAAAAGTTCAAGTCGAATTTTCGACTGACCCTTGGGTTTAAGATAGTCAAGAAAGGTGGTCGGCTTTGAGCCAACCAGCAACGCAAAATCATTTTGTGTCATGCCATCAACACGTTTACGCCAAGCGATCAGATCTCGCAGGCGTTCGCAAATTTCTTTTTGTTCTACTTTTCGATTGACCATATTCGAATTTTCGACTAAATATTTATCACCAGCAGCTAGAGCAAATTATCTTTGAGAATATGCATTCTTAAAGATCAAGCCACATCCGTTATGGCGCTTTTCCGCGCAATAGGTTGCGCTTACGCCATCACGGCTGACGTCTGTTCACACAGCGCCGAGCGTTTCAAAATGAAAAGACCTTGATAGCAGCAGCCAAAAGCCACGTACAAAAAACCGCATTGTCTTGATAACAAGGAGGCCGCGCAATGGCAACAAAGCGCATTGCCACGCCATTTCATACCCCATGTATAAATGTTGTCCATCCGGGTGAGTGTCTTCCATAACTACCCGCCCTTGCCCAATTTTTCGTGTTCTTGCCCCATGGGGGATGGGCTTTCTCACGACACACGAAAATTGCCTGGGGAACAAAGCAGCGTTGCGCAAAAGGCATTCTGACCTAAAGGGGTAAATACATGATTCTATCCGAAGAGGAACGTATGTATTTGACCAGAGATTTATGGGAATGCATTTCCCCTCCGCAGTCAGAAGAATACCCTGATGTTAAGCCACAGCAACAACAGAAACGTAAGCATGCGCCACCTCCCCGGCGGCGAAGCACACAGCACAAAAAAAGAACTACAACTCAACAAAACAAACGCACGCAAAAAATGGAACGCGGAAACCAGGGTAAAACCGTGCCGCCCGCAAATCGGGGCGTCGTATTTATCATGGCAATCTCTGCCAGCGTGGCAGGATTTATGCTGGCAGGGCTCTTTGTCTGCCTCCTGTTCGCCGGATTGATTGTAATGTAGCCATGTTCAATGTGCTGATGAAAAACCATGCGATACTCAAAGGCATCCCGTCCACGGCAGCGTATAATTTAACAGCTTCGCCTGAAAAAACTCTGTCGGGTTGCGCGCAAGTGACCTGCGGCGCCATAAAGCATTGAAGACATATGGGCGACGGTGCTGTGCGGATTGTCTTCTGCTGGCTTTCCCTGATGCCCAGGCTACCCGCCGCACACTTTGCAGGCCCGAAATCCCTTTGCTTTAGCTTCCTGTGGGGATGCAAGCGGCACAGTGCAAGCCTTGCAATTGAAATACTTGCAGCCACTATTGTGGTAAATGCGTGATTTTACGTTCCCCCTGTAGGCTGGCCATCCCGCCTGGGCAGTCATGCCGGGCGTTGCCGCCAGCAGGGCGAGGGTCAAAATAAAGGCCATGGTTACGATGCGTCGCATGCTGCACCCCCGGCAGTCAGGTTTAATGACACAACGGGTCCCTCAGGGCAGTGCTCAACCCAGCCAATTATACAGGGTCACCGGTCGGCCCTGACCGCCGTAGCCCTTGGAACTGCCAAGCCGCCCCGTTTCCGCCAGATAGTCAAAATACTTCTTTAAAGAAATACGCGAAATTCCGGCTACCCGCTCAATGTCTTTGAGACTGAAGAGGCCGGGCTGTTTTTGCAATACCGACACTACGGTTTCAAGGGTTTGGGCATCAATCCCCTTGGGCCTGCCAGCGCCCCCCTTGGGCTTTTTTATGAATATACGCCTGTCCAGAATGTCCTGAGTCATGGCTACTTCAGGCGACATGAGCAGACGGCGCTTTTCCTGAAACTGCAACATGGACTCACGAAAACGTTCGAAGGTGAAGGGCTTGACAATATAATCCGCCACTCCAAGCCGCAAGGCCTGCAGAATATCTTCGTTGTTCTGGGCTGCCGTGATCATGATGACATCCGAATGAAAGAACTGGGATTTGATAATACGCAGCAGTTCCATTCCATCCATACCGGGCATGAACACGTCCAGCAGCACCAAGTCCACATGGCAGGTACGCAACAGCTCCAGGCCATCTTCGGCCAATCTGGCGGTATGATCAAGGCTGAACCCTTCAATGCGCTCCAGATATCCGGCTGCAAGATCAGCTACCATAGGGTCGTCTTCAACAATTATTGTGCGGATCATGCCTGCCCCCCATTGGTGAGCATGGCCAGGGGAATATGCACAGTAAAGGACGTCCCCTGTCCCGCATGAGAATCAACTTCGATGGAGCCGTCTAACTCGTCAAGCGTTAAAAGCAGCATATACAGGCCGATGCCTCTGCCCGCCCCCTTGGTAGAAAAACCTTTTCTGAAGATCTCCGGCAGGTGTTCTTCGTCTATGCCCCGCCCGGTATCCGCAACGGTGATTACAAGGGTGCCATTTTCGCAATGCACGGACAAATCAATATGCTTTTCCTGAGTAAAGCTGACAGCGTCAAAGGCATTGTCCACCAGATTGCCCAAAATTGTCACAAGAGCGTGCGCTCCGTGGGGTGAAAGCTGCGGAATAACGCCGCTGCCGCCCAGGGTCAGCGTGACATTGCGCTCGTGGGCGCGGCTGAACTTGCTTTCCAAAAGCCCGGCAAGAATCGGGTCCTGCACGTTAACCTTGATGGAGGAAGTTTCGCGTATTTTACTGCCTATGATCTGCGACAGATATTCTTCCAGCTCTTCATAACGCCTGTTGCGCAGCAGCCCCGAGATAACGTGCAGCTTGTTCAGATATTCGTGCGAGCGGGATCGCAAGGCCTCCGCATAATTGCTCAGACCCGTCATGCGCTCCGCAAGGGCGCGCATCTCTGTCATATCCCTGAATGTTGCAACAGCTCCAACGGTTTTACCCTGTATAATAATGGGGGATCTATTGGTCATAATGATCTGTCCATTGATGTTCTGTTCACGGTCATATTCAGGCTTGCCTTCTTTAAGGATGGCATCAAGGCGCGTTGACGGCACCACTTCTTGTACAGGGCGTCCCAACAATTCTCCCTGTACTCCGGCGGACCGAAGGATCCTCTCCGCCATTTCATTTACGACAACAAGCCTGTTATTCCTGTTAATGGCGATAATGCCCTCGCGCACTGTACTCAGGATGGCGTTACGCTCTTCAAGAAGACGCGCGATCTGATCCGGCTCAAGGCCGAAAAGAATTTTTTTGATTTTGCGCGACAGCAAAACGGCCAACAAAAGGCCAATGACCAGCGAAAGGCTGAACAGCCATGTCATGGGACTGGTAAGCCGGGATACGCTCTTTTCAATCTCACGAGACATGATGCCAACCACAACGGCGCCGATCTGCTGACCGCTTTCATTATAGACGGGCCTGAAAGCCCGTTGAGAAAAACCGAAGGTGCCGCGGGCGGAAGAAATATAGGTTTTACCCAGCAAGGCTTCACCCTCATCCCCGCCAACAATGTGCGCGCCGATTTTTTGCAACTCAGGGTGATAAATACGGTTGCCATGCATATCTATGAGCACAATAAACTTTACACCGGAAACGCTTGTAAGCATGCGGAGAAAGTCTATCATCTGAACCCAGGCATCCCCTTTTGGAGTCTGCATTCCTTCAATGACAACAGGAGATTCTGCGGTAAGTTGCGCCACATTGGAGACCGTCTGTTCCGCCTGCTCAAAGCCGTATTTGCTGATAAAATATGAACTTGCAAAATGGCTTAGAAGTATGGGGGGGCAGAGGGCAAGACTGACCATCATTACAAGCCTGATGAACAGGCTGTTATTTTTTACAAAACTCATCGGTACGTATGCAGGCGACTGCCGTGATTATATGGTTGTCGGACAAAAGAACCGAGTAGATACGGTGATGACGGGGGAAATATACGGGATTTTGCAAAAGATGATTCGGAGCATCCTGCCGCCAAGCATCCGTTCACGCGGAACCGATGCGTCAGGCAGCATAATATCAGGAAGGGAGTACTGTAACCATTTTTGATACAAAACTGTTTTTATCTATTATATCTTCTGATGAGATGCAATTCATGACCTTCATAACGCTATAAAATAAAAACAATTATAATAGTGCTGGTTAACAGGGCAACATATCCTTTTTCACGTTATTTGATATCATTTTTTGTCGTTACAACGGAACCACCGTGACATTCTCCATTAATTTCTGGTGCTGAAGAACTTTTCTCCTCTTCTTTCTTATCAAACTGGCAAACCCCTATGCAGCGTACACCACCACAGTGCGGGCAGGCATTGCGCGGTTGCGGCAAAAAAAGATCACGGAATATTCGAAAGAAACTGCGCATACTCATTCACTGTTTCTAACGCAGAAGCCAGGTGGCCGCAACGGCCAACTCCGGCTTGCCATGTAGACCAATTTGGGCCAACTTTTGGTAAACCCGATATTGTCTGATTACAAAAGAGGATTCCAATGGAAAATACACGCTTCATGAAAAGAGCAATCGAGCTTTCCAAAGAAAGCATGCAGCTTGGCGGGGGGCCTTTTGGCGCGGTCATTGTGAAAGACGGAAAAATAATTGGCGAGGGCATGAACAGAGTTGTCCCCCTCAATGATCCTACCGCCCATGCCGAAGTTGTGGCTATCCGCGAGGCCTGCCACAAACTTGCAACCTTTGACCTCTCGGGCGCGGTAGTCTTTGCCAGTTGCGAACCCTGCCCCATGTGCCTCAGCGCCATCTGGTGGGCACGCATTGAAAAAATATATTTTTGCAATACACGCGAAGATGCGGCAGCCGCCGGCTTTGATGATGCGGCCATTTACCAGGAATTATCAAGAGATCTGACAGAAAGAAAACTGCCTATCGAACAACTGCGCTGTGAAGACGCATGCAATACATTCGCTACATGGCTGTCCAGTGCAGACAAGACAGCATACTGATTTCGCTGACTAAATCAGGGTAACTTTTAAATGCTTCATGTTCTGGAGCAGCCATTCTGTCCAAAATGCGATTTTTGACAGAATCCACCCCACGTTGCGGGCGCTGCACTCGCGTACAGCGCTAGAGCATGTAATCTTTTTCAAAGACAGCATGCTCTAAACTGACTCCCAGTGACAGGCAACGCGCTGCCCCTCCTGTTCTGCGGCAACCTCGAACAAGTTGAACGTGTGCTCTTTTGGGCGCAACCAATCTTGACAGCCGCCTATTTTTGAACTATGAAATGAAGATTCAAAGCCTGACGGTGCGATCCCTTTATTATTGTGGATTACGGCATCGCACCAATTGGTAGGTATAAAACTATCTTGTCGGTATCGCTCAAATTTCTTTTAACGCCGGTGATTTTTGGCGCTTTCTCTGCTCAGCAAGAAAGCGCCGTTTTTTATGGTGGAGCACATACATGCAAGTAGCTGAATTAATTAATACCATCGAAGAAATCGCGCCTCTGGAAGCAGCGGCCCCGTGGGATATTTCCGGGCTTCAGGTTGCAGCCTTGCGGCATGAGGTCAGCAGCATCGCAGTCTGCCTTGACCCGACGCCGCACTCCATCAGGCAAAGCTTTGATCTTGGAGCACAGTTCATCCTGAGCCATCACCCCTTAACGCTCAAACCCTCGTTGCCGACGAAGCTTGATGCATACCACGAAGTGCTGCGCCTGCTCTTGCGCGCGGATGTGCCCCTGTATGCGGCCCACACCTCGCTGGACGTCAACCCCCGGGGGCCTGCGGGCTGGCTGGCGACAGATTTGAAGCTTGACAATCTGACCGTGCTTGAACCGGTGTCCCCTCCCGACGCGGACGGGCATATACTGGGGTATGGCCTTGCGGGCGACCTGCCGCATCCCCAGACTGTCGAGCATATCATTCGCGCGCTTGAAAGCATTCTTGATCTTTCCACAGCGACCCTGAGCGGGCCGCCTCCCGGAAAAATACACCGGCTGGCATACTGCACCGGTTCCGGTTCATCACTGCTGGCTGCGGCGCATAAGGCCGGAGCCCAGTTGTTCATTACCGGTGATGTAAAATACCACACTGCGCTGGACGCTGAAATCCCGCTTCTTGATGTGGGGCACCACAGCCTTGAAGAAGAAATGATGCGCCGTATGTGCCACGTGCTCCAGCAACGGGCTCATGGGGTTGCAGTGCACTTTGTGCCTTCTGCTTCCCCGTTCCGCACCGTTGCCCTGTCATGAATCCTCAGGAGGATCTTATAAATGAATAATGCCGTTTACTTTGAACAGATCAAGCAGCTTGTTGAGCTGCAGAAAGTTGATGACGCCATCCACTCAGTACGGCAGGACATGGAGCGTGCCCCCAGCGAACTGGATTCGCTTGAACAGCGTTTCAGCGCCAGCGAAACGCAACGCAACTATATTGTGGACAAGCTGACCCACCTTCAGGAACAGCAAAAACGTCTTTCGCTTGAAATCGACGATGACAGCGCCCGCATCAAGAAAAGCAAAAACAAGCTTATGCAGGTTGAAAATACGCGCGAATACCATGCCATGATGCGCGAAATGGACAGCATGGAAAAAGTGAACCGCTCCCGTGAAGAAGAAAAAATGACTCTCATGGAAGAACTGCAGTTCCAGAAAGACGCGCTGGCCGAAATTGACCTTACCCATATGGCCATTAAGGCCGAACTTGAAGTGAAGCGTGACGGCCTTGAAGAAAAGCTGCAAAAAGGCAACGCCGCACTTACCGAGCTCAATGCCAAACGCGCCCAGGTCAGCAAGGCCATTCCCCAGCCTGTCTTCATGCGCTACGAATTCATCCGCGAACGCCTGGAGCACCCCGTTATTGTGGCTGTTAAAGAAGGCATCTGCTCTGGCTGTCACATTGCCGTTCCGCCGCAGTCCTTTATCGAGCTGCAGCGCGGCCAGCAGATTTTGAGCTGCCCCAATTGCCAGCGCCTCATTTTCTGGTGCGAACACTTCAGCGTGGCTGATGCGCCGCAATGCGCCCCCAAGCCACAGACGCTGACTGACTAAAACTTTTGGCTCATGAGCCAGGACCGGACCGCTCCAGATTAAAGATCATGCGATCCGGTCTTGCGGCGTGCTTTGCCGCCCATGCAGCTCCAGATTGCGGGAGTCGGACAGACCGTCGCCGCGGGTGAAAACCCGGGGAGGAAAGTCCGGGCTCCACAGGGCAGGACGCTGGGTAACACCCAGGAGGGGCGACCCTCGGACAGCGCCACAGAAAGCAAACCGCCCGACCTTGGTCGGGTAAGGGTGAAACGGTGGTGTAAGAGACCACCAGATGCCGCGGTGACGCGGCATGCTCGGCATACCCCGTTCGGAGCAAGACCAAATAGGGAAGGCGGCTGGCCCGGCCACAGCCTTCCGGGTAGGTTGCTTGAGGGTGCGGGCAACCGTACTCCTAGAGGAATGACGATCACACGCGGGCAACCGTTGTGACAGAACCCGGCTTACAGTCCGACTCCCGCATACTGTTAGCCAAAGGCTCAATCATGCCTGAAAGTTCCATCCCCCTTCCAGGGCAGATCAAACCCTGGGCTATACTTCTGGCGGCCGGGCAGGGCAGCCGCCTTGCCGCCGCCGCTGGCGGACGCGCCAAGCAGTTTCTGCACTGGCGGGGCGCGCCCCTGTACTGGCACTCCGCCAGGGCCATGAGCCGCAGCGCGGTAGTTGCGGGCATTGTTTTTGTTTTTCCCCAAAACGGTCATATGGAATGCGAAGAGCGCCTGCGCGAGCTGCACGCTGCCGAAGACCTGGGCATTCCCTGGCTTACGGCTGTCGGCGGTGAAATGCGGCAGGATTCCGTACGGAACGCCCTGTCCGTGTTGCCCGCAGACGCCCGTCATGTGCTTATCCACGACGCGGCGCGTCCTTTCCTGACGCCCGCTCTGGTGCGACGCGTTTGGGAGGCTTTGCAGCGCGGCGCCTGCGGGGTTATCCCGGCCCTGCCCGTGACGGACACCATCAAGACCGTCGCTGACGGTCTTGTCACAGGAACCTTGCCGCGCCAGACTCTTATGGCTGTTCAAACGCCGCAGGGCTTTTCTTCCGACCTTTTGCGCCAGGCGCATGCCCATGCCCGGGAAACCGGCTTGAGCGTCACAGATGACGCCTCGCTGCTTGAGGCTCTGGGACACAAAGTTCATGTGGTTGAAGGCGAGGCTGCCAACGTGAAAATTACCAATCCCGACGATCTGGCCCTTTTGCGCGACGTTCCTGCCCTGCCGCGTCCATGTACCGGCATGGGCTATGATGTGCATCGTTACGGCCCAGGCCGACCCATGCGGCTGGGGGGAATTCTCATTCCCTCAGGCCCCGAGGTTGTGGCCCACTCTGACGGCGATGTCCTCCTCCATGCCCTTACCGATGCCGTGCTTGGCTGCGCGGGTCTGGGCGATATCGGCCAGCACTTCCCCGACAAAGACCCCCGTTTCGACAATATTTCTTCAGCACTTCTGCTGGACCAGGCCCTGGACATGGCGCGTCAGGCAGGCGTGCGCCTGTGCCACGCGGATCTGACAGTTGTTGCCCAGACGCCGCGCCTCGCGCCATACCGCGAAGAGATCAGAAAAAATATCGCTCGCCTGCTGGCTCTACCGCCCGCCTGCGTCAATCTTAAAGCCAGCACCGAGGAGGGACTGGGCTTTACGGGCCGCGCCGAGGGCATCAAGGCATATGCCGCTGTTACCGCGTGGGCAGAAGACTGCCCCGCTCTTGTGCCGCCTTCTTCATTGCAACGCGACATCTGATTCCATAAGGATCGCCATGAACACAGAATTGCACCGCCCCTGGTTTGCCCACTATGACGCCTTTGTCCCCCGCATTACCGAACCCTGGGACAAGCCCCTGTACGCCATGCTGGACGAAGCCGCGGACAAGTACCCCAACCGCCCGGCGATCATTTTTCATAACACACGAATTTCATACAAAAAACTACACGAATCCGCCGAACTTTTCGCGGGCGCGCTCAAGCGCCTTGGCGTGAAGACCGGCCAGCGCGTCGCCCTCATGATGCCCAACATGCCGCAGACCGTGATCGCCTTTTGGGGCATTATCAAGGCCGGGGCAGTGGTGGTCATGACCAATCCATTGTATATGGAAAAAGAGATCATGGCCAACATGCAGGATTCCGGGGCGGAACATATCGTCATGCTCGACATGCTCTGGCCGCGCGTTTCCGCCCTGCGTGACCGCCTGCCCTTGCGCAATTTTATCATAACCGGCGCGGCCGATGCGCTGTCTTTTCCCCTTAACTGGCTGTATCGCCTTAAAAAGACCCGCAGCAAAAAAACGCCCATCCCCTACGACGGCAAAAGCGTTTTTGAGTGGAAAAAACTGTTCAAGGGTGCGGAGCGCTATTCAGCCCCCATCGCCGACCCCATGCATGACCCGATCATGCTCCAGTACACGGGCGGCACCACTGGCCTGCCCAAGGGCGTCACACTGACGCATTCCAACCTGGGCACCAATTGTCGCCAGGTGCTGGACATCATCAACGTCAAGGCTGAAGACCACCATACCTTCATATCTCTTCTGCCCTTTTTTCATGTGTATGGCCTTACGACCGGGCTTATTATTCCCATTGCTCTGGCCGCCACCACCCTGCCGCTGCCCAGGTATGTGCCGCAGGACGTGCTGCGCCTCATAGCCAAGCATAAGCCAAGCATTTTCCCCGGCGCGCCTTCCGTGTACATTTCACTTTTGCAGCAGAAGAATCTGGCCCAGTTCGACCTGCGCAGCATCAAGATATGCGTGTCCGGCTCGGCGCCGCTGCCAAGAGAAATATTCCGCCAGTTTCAGGAAACCACCGGCGCGTCCATTCTTGAAGGTTATGGACTCACCGAAGCTTCGCCCATCACCCACTGCAACCCCTTGGGCAGACAGGGGCAGAAGCCCAACTCCATCGGCATGCCCCTGCCCGGCACTGACGCCCGCATCGTGGATATGGAAGGCGGCTCCCTGACCCTGCCCCCCGGCAAGATGGGCGAGCTTATCGTCTCGGGCCCGCAGATCATGAGCGGCTATTGGCGGCGGCCCGACGAATCGGCCAGCGCCCTGCGCAACGGATGGCTCTATACCGGCGACCTGGCCACTATGGACGAAGACGGCTATTTTTACATTGTGGACAGAAAGAAGGACATGGTTATTGTCAGCGGTTACAACGTTTACCCCCGCGAGGTGGATGAAGTGCTGCTGGAACACCCCAAGGTTCAGGAAGCGGTGAGCGTGGGCATACGCGACGATATTCGCGGTGAAGTGCTCAAGGCCTATGTTGTGCCCCAGGAAGGGGAAGAACTCACCAAGGCTGACATCATCGCCTGGTGCCGCCAGAAGCTGGCCGGATACAAGGTGCCGCGTCTTGTGGAGTTCCGCAAGGAACTGCCCAAAACCATTGTGGGCAAAGTACTCCGGCGCGCCTTGCGCGAAGAGGAAGAAGCCAAGCTTGCCAAACGCAAGCAACGCAAGGCGCAAAACGGCGCAGCGGCAAGCGCGGCTGGAGCCGGCGAAGAACCCATGGGACATTCCTGATGCGTATTCTGGCCCAAAGAGTAACGGAAGCTTCCGTCAGCGTTGATGGCCGCCAGGTGGCGGCCATCGGCCCTGGCATTATGGCTCTGGTGGGCTTTGGGCAGGAAGACGGGCCTGATTTCAACACAAGACCGGCATTTCAGGGCATGGCCCATAAACTGCTGGGCTTGCGTATTTTTCCCGGCCAGGGTGAACTTGCCAACAAATTTCATACTTCTCTTGAAGAATTTGGCGGCCAGCTTCTTCTTGTCCCCCAGTTCACCCTGTACGCAGACTGCCGCAAAGGTCGACGCCCATCCTTTATCGATGCGGGAAATCCCGACTGGGCAAAGCCCATGTTTGACTATTTTGTGAAGATGGTTGACGAATCTTGTGCCGTCAGCGTATCTTCAGGCATCTTCGGTGCCGATATGGCGGTACGCCTGTGCAACTGGGGACCTGTCACCATATGGCTTGATTCGGCAAATCTTTTTGCCAGTTGACGCCCGCGTAGCCTGGAGGGCAGCCTGTGTTTACCCTACAAGCGGAGTCTCATAAAAACGTCACGGTTCTGCGCTATCTGGGCGACATGCTCTTGCCTGATGTTCCCCAGTTCAGCCGCCAACTGGAAGCATACCTTCTGGCCCCGGGCATCAAACAGGTCATTCTGGATCTGAGCCACGTTGACAAGGTGGACTCTTCAGGGCTGGGAGTGCTTGTAAGCGCCAGCACCAAGAGCCGGGGGCACGGCAGAAGACTGGTTCTCCTGACGCCAGCGCCCCACGTGGCGGAGCTTTTGAAAAAAGTGGAAATTGAGGGTTTTTTTCCCTCTTTTGACAGCGAAGAGGAATTGAAGGGCTATATTCCCGACGCTGCGGACTGACCGCCCGGGCGCATGCTTACAGGCTTTACGGATGGTGCATGGTGCAATACTATCTGCGGCATTACTTCAATCCCGATTTTGACCACCTCCACCTCAAACCGGGCGGAGAGAATGGTTCTTCTGACGTCTATAGCCTGGGGTATGTCCAGAACGCTATCGACGGTCAGGTGCTGGCGGAAATCATCCCGCTTGAAGACGCCGGGCCGGATCCCGACCCTCGCTTTATGCTCGACAGGCACAAGTTTCCGGCTGGCCCCAACACCCGCGTCGATCCCCAGTATCCCAATTATCTGCTTGCTGCCGCCAATGGTTACGTATTCTATCTTGACGGCAAAATCACCGTAAAGTGTCTGCTCAATGTCCGTCAGGACATCAGCTTTCAGACAGGCAATATTTTCTTTGTGGGCGACATGGCCATTCACGGCTCCGTGCGGGCCGGTTTTTCCGTCCAGGCCAACAATGTGCGCATAATGGGCATGGTGGAAGGGGGCGTTGTGCGCGCCCGGCGTAATCTCATGATCGACGGCGGCGTGCGGGGCGGCGCAGGGCAGCACAGTCTGGTGGATGCCGGGGGTAAGCTGCTCTCCCCGTTTCTGGAAAAAGTGGAAGCCCGCGCCCGCGACAATATCGTTATTGACAAAAGCTGCCTTTATTCCACTGTGTATGCCGGAGCCAGCATAGTCGTCCGTGAGCTTGCCTACGGGGGCATCATCAACGCCTACGGCAGCGTTTATGTCGGCAAACAGCTTGGCAACAAGGCAGGCATTCCTACCAAGGTGTACCTCGGCTACGACCCGCTAAGCATCCGCCAGCTGGAAAAAATCGACAGCATCATCGCCCAGCAGTCACAGACCATTACCCACCTCAATGCCGTTGCCGGACATTTGCCGCCCGAAACCAATGAAACGAGCCGCAAACTGCAGGCTCTTCGGGCACAGCGCCAGCAGCTCATCAAGCGACGCAACGATCTCTGGGCTCGTCTCTCTCTGGACGAAAACTATATGCACAACTGTCGCCTGCTGGTGCCGGGGCGCGTCTACCCTGGCGTGGAACTTTCCATCGGGCGCGCCTTCCTCACCATCGACAGCATCTACGACAAGGTGGTGTGCCGTCTGGTTGAGCATGAAATCATCATCGAGCATTTGCAGCACTCTCATCTGGGCGAGCCTCAATGAGCCTGCCAGACCAATATTCGTTTCGCGCAATCTTCCCCTGTGGCGAGAACGCCGCCCCCGATGCCGCTCCTGTTGACGTGGAAGCCGTCATCGGCTCCCGCAGCTTTGCCATGCTTTCACCGGGCGGCCCGGAACGAGAAGCCGCCATCATCCAGGCGCTGTCGGACGAACAGTTGCAAGACGCCCTGCCTGTGCTCCTCGGCTGTGGCATGGGGCATGCCCTGCGGCTCTTGTTGGAACGCTGTGCGGGCCCTGTGGCAGTTGTTGAAAAAGAAGTTGAAATCCAAAAAATTAGTGGAGCTATTGCCGCCCTGCCCCCACAAGATCGCCAAAGGGTGCAGTTTGTCTCCGCCACTGACGTGGATGAGGCCTTGCGCCAGCTGACCCACTGGCAGGCGCAGCATGACGACTTGCGCCTGTTGCCCCTGACCCTTCCTTTCTATCTGCGTCTTGATCGCATATACTATGGCCGCCTGCAAAAAGAGCTTGCGGCCAGCGCCCGCTTCGACTTCTGGAGCCGGGCCACAGGGCCTCGATTTGCGAATACGCAGCCGCGCGTTCTTCTGCTCACCAGCAAATATTTTCTCATGGGCGAGGTAGAAGGAGCGTGCCGCAGGCTTGGCCTTGAGTACAAACTTGTGCATATCAAGAACGACACCCTGGCCTGCACTGATTTTGTGCAGCAATTGCTGGAAGCCGTGGTGTCGTTCCGCCCTGACTGCTGCATCACGCTGAATCACATGGGCGTGGACGTTGAAGGCGTGCTCATGGACCTGCTCGCCCGCCTTCAGTTGCCCCTGGCCTCATGGTTTGTGGATAATCCCCACCTTATCATCCACCTGTATTCGCGTTGCGTCAGCCCCTGGACAATCCTGTTCACCTGGGATGCGGACAATATCGAAAGCTTGCGGGCCTCAGGCTTTGAGCATGTTTTCTATCTGCCTCTGGGCACGGACCCTGAGCGCTTTCATCCCGACAATGGCGCAGACGCGCCTGCTGCATGGCAGGCGGATATTTCCTTTGTGGGAAATTCAATGGTTTACAAAGTGGGCGGCCGCCTGAAGCACGGGCGCTTTCCCCGTGCCCTGCTGCTCCCCTTCAACAAGGTTTCGCAGGCTTTTATGGAGAGCGAGCAGCGCTCTGTGGCCGACTTTCTGCGTGATGCCTTTCCTCAGGTATTTGCCCAATATGAAGCCCTGCCGAATAATGAGGCAAGACTTGCTTATGAAACCGCCGTCACCTGGCAAGCCACGCGCCTGTATCGCAATGGCTGCGTGCGCCGCCTTTTGCCGCTGAAACCTCTTATTGTGGGTGATGACGGGTGGAAGGCGGAATTCAGGCACGAGCCTGTCCAGCCGCGCTATCTGGATGCGCTGAGTTACTATACTGACCTGCCGCGCTTTTATTGCCGCTCGCTGGTGAATTTCAACTGTACCAGCAAACAGATGAAAGGGGCGGTAAACCAGAGAATTTTTGATGTGCCTGCCGCCGGAGCCTTTGTTCTTACTGACTGGCGACCCCAGATGGAGCAGCTCTTTGAACCGCATGAAATGATCTGCTACCGTGACCCTGATGAAGCGCCGCATCTGGCGCGGCACTATCTGGCCAACCACACCGAACGCCAGACCGTCGCCCTGCGGGCCCGCACGCGAGTTCTGGCCTGCCATACCTGGGCCCACCGCCTGCAGACGCTGCTGCAACACATGCGTCAGGTATACGGAACCCCTGCCGCCAAGACTCCTCCGAGCCACAGGGAGCGCGCATGAGCGCAGACCCCATACTTGTCCTTCAGATGCACCGGATGGGGGACCTGATTCTTACTGTCCCCCTGCTTATACATCTGCTGCGACATCACCCGAAGCATGAACTGTGGGTTGCAGCCGAACCGCAGTTTTTTCAGGGGCTCATGCCTCTATTGCCCAAAGTGGTTTTTTTTCCGCCAACGCATTGCAAGGCATTGGCCGAGCGCCATTATGAACTGGCCATCAACCTGAGCAGCCGCCCGCAGGCTCTGGACTGCCAGGCGCGACTCGAGGCGGGCCGCAAGCTTGGGCCGGAACATCTGGCAAAAAACAGCGCATCCGACGCTTTCAGCAATCAGCATGTCCGCGGCTACTGGCAGTTGTACCGGGCCGCCCTGACACAAAATAACTGGAACAATGCATTTCACTGGGCTGACCTGCACCTGCTGGATCTTTTTCCACATCCCGACCTGTCAGGTGTACCGCACCCAAGGGCAAAGGCTGCCGGCACACGACGCGTTGGACTGGTGCTTGGCGCGAGCGAAGCGGCCAAACGGCCAGACGTTGATTTTTGGGCAAGACTGGCGCGCCGTCTGGCCGTAGAGGGCGCCCTGCCGCTGCTTCTTGGCGGCCCGGCAGAGCAGGAAATGGGGCGCGAAGTGGCCCGTAAAGCCGGACTGCACGGCGCTGACCTGTGCGGTCGCCTGTCTCTCAAAGATCTGGCGGCCCTCATGCGCACTCTGGATCTCTGTGTCACCCCTGACACAGGTCCTATGCATCTGGCGGACATGACAGGCGTACCAATACTTAACCTCTCAATGGGGCCGGTACACGCCCGGGAAACAGGCCCATCATCGCCGGGTCAGTACATTTTGCGAGCAGCCATGAGCTGCGTCGGCTGCTGGCAGTGCCACCGCAACCAGCTTTATTGCAAGCAGGCTTTCACGCCTCCCGGTGTGGCGGCTCTGATTCTGAGTCTGTTGCAGTCTTCCGGGCGTCCGGCTGTGCCGCCAGGATTGGCCCTGTCACGTACGGGTCGTGACGCTCTGGGGCTGCACAGCCTTGAACGGCTGGATGACCCGGCAGAAACAAGCTGCCGCCCCCTGTTGGAAGACTTCTGGCAGGCTGTCTTTCTTTTTCTCTATGACCCCGACCAGCGCGTTTTACTGGTACAGAGGCTCGAAAAACTGCATGCCGCCTTTCCTCGTGTGACGAAAAGCATTGCCATGGCCCTTGCCGCGCTGTGCGGCCAATGTGCGCAACATCTCAGGATGTCCAGATCAGGCTTGCCGGGGGGCTTCTGGCGTTCCCAACCGCCCGTCATACGTCTTTTTGCCGGTTACATTCATATGCGCTTGCAAAATGATGACTATTCCTCCCATGCCTGGAACGCCGCACTGAAAACTCTGGACGAAATCAGCTCTTTTTTCAGCCGCTTGCCCTGAAAACCTTTCCTTTCCCGCCAGCATGCGCCAGTTTTTTCGGCTTGCCCTTTTTTTCTTCCCGATCCCGGCAATACTTGCCTTCTCCGCCAAATCCCATAAATCATAACATATCTATATAATTATATTTTTATTTTGGAACACTCTTTGAATGGGATGGCCATCAAGGAGTGCATGATGCAGATTATTCCCACAAGCGCCGGATCATTTGATGCCCTCATCAGCAGCAGCAAGGAAAACTCTTCCTTTGCGGACTTTTTCGCTTCCGTGCATGACGCTATCGACAGTATGCAACAGGGTGAAAATGTTTCAGTAAGTTCAGCGCTTGAGGAAAATCAACCCGCAGCCGCTACGCCCAAGGTGCAAAGCCCCTACAGCCGCGCCACCACAGACGGCGTAACGTATACGCTGGATGAGGTGTGCTTCACCAAGCAGGAGCTGGTGCAGTTGCGTTACGACCTTGTGAAGGCTGGAGCGCCAGAAAATGCCCTGAAAAAGCTTGATGCCCTGGCAGGACAGCCCGACGGCGCAACGCTTTCTCAGATTATGGCCAGCTTGCAGACCTTGAACGGCGCGCCCCAACTCAGTGATGACGACAAGGCCCAGATCACGTCGCTGCTGAAAAAAATAGACTCTTCAGGCATTCTGGATGCACGGGTGCAGCAACTCATGGCCGAAGGCAAAGGAGAAGCTGCGCTCGGCACTGTCTATGCTTTTATTTCGCAGATGGACGCCACCACTGTTCTTGAGGTTAGCGCAACGGAAGCGCTTGCCTTCGGGCGCGGGCTTGGGCTTGACTCCTCAAATCTGCAAACGCTGGCCAACAGTTTTGGCGGCAACAGCAGCGTTAATCTTCTTGTGGGGCAATTTTCCACTCTCATGGCTCCAGCGAGCGGCTTTTTCAATGAACAGAAGAGCGCTCAAAAGCAGCTGGACGCCGCCTTGCAAACGACTTTGCAACCCCTTGTCAGCAAAGCCCGCGCCCGTACGGAAAAAGAACGTCAGGCAACCGCCCTGCGCATTAAAGAAGCCCAGCAAAGCAAGGTTCTCATCAGCAAAACGGTATCCAAAAACAGCCGTCAGATGCTGGACGAAACGTTGAGTGCCGCTGGCAACGAAGGCGCAAGGACCGTTGACGCCGAAAACGTACTGCGCCAGAGCGACGCCATAAGCAGAAAGCTTGACGGCAGTCAGAGCGCGGGCATTGGCCATGCAGGCAGTCAAGACGCAAAAGCCACTGCCGACACAGGGCTTTCCAAGGCTTCGTCCAACAGGGAGCAGGCGTCCAACACTCAAGGGACCACCAACAGACGATCCGAGGACACCCCCCTGACACGCACGCCTGATGAGCGCCAAAACGATACAGGCCGCCGTCATGCAGGCGACAGCCGTCAGGACGCCAATTCAGAAACAGGGCGTGACTCATCCTGGAATGAACTCACCCGCAAAGTTGAAACAAGTCCCCTTTTCACCATGCGGCAGGACAATCAGGCTGCGGCCTCAATGATCCAAAATCTCACCACCGCCGTTGAGCAACCGGAAGCCGTTTCTCAGCCCGCACCCCTGGCAAGATATGTTGGGCAGCAGGTTGAGCAGGGTCTGCTTTCAAGCTCCCGCAACGGCACGACGCGCCTCGACCTGCAACTGCACCCGCAGGAACTGGGAGCCATCACCCTCAGCCTCAGCCTGCGCAACGGCGAAGTCAGCGCGACCATTCGCTCCGAAAAAACTGAAACAGCCGAGATTGTCACCCGCCAGCTTGAAGCCATCCGCACCAACCTTGAACAGCAGGGGCTTAAAGTCGACAAGGTGGAGGTGCAGCTGAACTCCCGCCAGCAGGACGAAAATGCCTGGCAAAACCTGGATCAACACAACTCCTGGCAGGAAGAAGATGCCCGGCGCGAAGAACTTGCGAGGTTGAAAAAACTTTCAACAATGCGAAATTCTTCAAATAATTTTGAAGACACCACTTTGGAACAGCCTGTGCATTCTTCTGCCCATGCGGCAAGATATGCCACCCGTTCATTAAATGTGGTGGCGTAAAAACAGCCGAGCGTGAGGAACAAGCCATGGCCAGCAGCATAACAACGTCACTGAACCAGACCAACAATGAGTTCAATACCGCCCTGAGCAAACAGAAGGGAAGTAATCTGGACAAGGACTCCTTTATGCTTTTGCTGGTGACGCAGTTCAAGTATCAGGATCCCTTGAACCCGATGGAAGATAAGGAATTTATTGCCCAGATGGCGCAATTCTCCAGTCTTGAGCAGCTCATGAACCTCAATACGAGCATGGAAAGCCTTACAACTGCCACCAACAATCAGCAGATGATCAACGCCACTTCCTACATAGGCAAGCAGGTGACGATTTCGGGCAACTCCATCGGCAAGACTACCGACGAGACTACCAAGGAAACCACCATCACGCGTTTCCGGTACTCTCCTGCGGACAATACCGTTGGCGGAACCATCACGGTTCGCGATGGCGACAACAATGCCGTCTACGTTGAAGAACTCAGCGCCAAGAACAAGGGTACGACTTACGAATTTTTATGGAACGGCAAGAACACTGACGGCACTGTGGCAGGCGACGGCGTATACACGGTCAACCTTGTACTGCGCGACAGCAACGGTGACGCGGTTCTTTCTGACCAGGTGGTGGACGCCAAGGTAACAGGCGTTGTGACTGATAGCGGCGTGGTTTACCTCGGCCTTGAGGGCGGCCAGCTCATGCCCCTTGCTAATGTACGCCAGGTCATGCTGCCCGCGACAACAACTGCAACTGACAGCAGTGATCCCAGCACAAGTACGGGTACCACTACTGATACCGACAACAGTACTGCCACCGCAAAAAATGCAGTAGCATCCAGTGCAGCAGCTATAAGTACGGCAGTCAGCAATGCGGCAACCAGCAGTGCAGCGGCCATCAGTACGGCAGCCAGCAATGCGGCAGCCAGCAGCGCTGCGGCCATCAAGACGGCAGCCAGCGACGTGGCAGCCAACAGCAACATCAGTCTGAGCGACGTGCTTTAACAACAGTAGATCGGCACAATGAGCCTGGCAGCGCATAGCACCGCGCCCGCTCAAAAAAAATATCCCCCTATCCAAGACACGGAGGAAGTTATGGGTCTTTCAGCCAGCATGTGGACAAGCGTTTCAGGTCTGCTCACCCACGGCCAAAAAATGAACGTGGTCGGCAACAATATAGCCAACGTGAGCACTCTTGGCTTCAAGAGCCAGCGCATGGACTTCAACGATTATCTGTACAGGGGCATCGGCACCACCAGCGGCACCAGTCAGATCGGCGCAGGAGCTGGCGTGTACGCCATCCTGGGCGATTTTTCGCAAGGGTCGCTTGAAACCACCAACTCAGCGACTGACCTTGCCATTGACGGCAACGGGTTCTTCCAGGTGCGCAAGCCCAATAGTGAGCAAATGTATTACTCACGCGCTGGCGACTTTTATTTCAACAAAAGCCGTGAACTCCAGAACCCTGAAGGCTATTTGCTGCAAGGCTGGAAGGTAAACAACGAAAAGAAGCTGACTTTCAATAACGGCGCGACCAATCTTGGCAGCGACAAGCTGAGTAAGTCGGCTTATGTTGGCTCAGGAACTCCCACTGACATCGTGCTGGACAGCTGGAATATCGTTCCACAGCAGACCACCAACGTGACCTTTACTATGGGCCTGACCAATGATGGCACCGGTGATCGCACCACAAGCTCCACCAGCCCCATGACCGCGCTCTTCGACCTGTGGGATGGAACAAGCAATCCGCCAATGGCCGATACCGCCTATGCCACGCAGTCCAGCATTGACGTCTATGATGAAGGCGGCGGCACCCATACGATGACCGTTTACTATGATCAAGTTGACACCACCAAGACCGATTCCAACGGCAATACCATATACAACATCAAGGGTTTGCCCGCCGGATACACTGTGTATGAATATCTGGTCACCATTCCCCCTTCACAAGACAACCGCAGCTTTGGCGGCACAGGCTACAATGAGGCCACCAACACCTGGACTACTGAGCCGACCAAGTTTTACAACGACCCCACGGCTGGCACCAACAAGAATGCGGGTGTGCTCATGAGCGGCGTCATGATCTTTAACGCCAGTGGCCAGCTGGTCAACCAGACCGCCTACACCTATGGCGCTACGGAAACGCCTGCCGCCAACGACCAGGTGGCCGTGGATCCTTCACTCAAATCTTCCTGGCAGCCAACCAAGGTGTCCAGCAACGGCCTGCCGGTCTTTTCCGCCAACTTCACGGGACAGCCCTTGGCCAACAGTGTGAGCGAAACCCTGTCTAACGGCGGGGGGACTCCTGTAAGCCAGGTGCAGAATTACATTACAGAACTGGATTTCGGCCTCAAAAGCATGGGTACACCTACGTGGACGAATAATACGACATCACTTGCCGATCTGGCGGTGCACAGTCCTACTCCGCCAGCCACGACGCCTCCCCCGTATGTTGACTATTCCAATGTTCCCATTATGGGCAACGCGCAACGTCAGGAATACGCCAGTGTGGCCAATACTACATCCTATACAGTACAAAACCGCACTCAGGATGGCTATGCTTCAGGCACATTGAGCAACGTAAGCATAGATAACTCCGGTGTCGTTCACGGTGTCTATTCCAACGGCAAAACCTTGCCCCTGTATCAGATCGCCATGTACGATTTCCAGAATTACCAGGGCTTGTACCGCGAAGGCGGCAACCTCTTCTCTGCTACAAATGATTCTGGCGAACCGCGTCTGGGTGTGGCGGGCGACAATGGATTTGGCACGACACGGGCCTACAACATCGAACAATCCAATGTGGATATGACTACAGAATTCGTGCAAATGATTTCAACCCAGCGTGGCTTCCAGGCAAACTCCAAGGGCATTACAACCGTAGACACCATGCTGGAAACCGTTATTGGCATGAAGAGATAGCAGGTAATCTGTTTGAAGGGATGGAGGGTCGGCTCAAGGCAGTCAAAAGCCGAACCCTCCACGGCGTTGGGGATAGCGCTGTGCCCTTTCTTTCCGTGCAGGCGTCGGCCATTTTGGTCGACGCCTTTTTGTATCAAGCCCAGGCCAGTGCTCTACAGCGAATTTTTATCTGCAGATTGCCTTTGAGAGTGCATACCCTCAGAGAGGAGCCCCCCGCCTCGACGTGCAATAATGCGGATACCCCGCATTTACGCCCTGAGATCAGCCGCCTGCTAGCATTTTCCAAAGCAGCTTCAAAGTGAAATCGCCCTCACTGTAGGCCCGTTTGAGGCGATGTGCCCCCGCATGCCAGCCCTTGGCAGCGCTTTGTGTAACATGACGAAAAAAATTATAAAATTCTGCTTGACACTTTGCCATTTTTTCCCTTAAAAGAACACCTCACAGCGCGTCCCCATCGTCTAGCCGGCCCAGGACAACGGCCTTTCACGCCGTCGACAGGGGTTCAAATCCCCTTGGGGACGCCAATGAAAATAATGGGTTACATCAAAAGGTGTAACCCTTTTTTCATGCGGAAACGGTTACAGAAACGGTTTGAAAAAACTACAATTTCTGAACTGTCATTTCCGGCCTCAAACACTCCTTCTTTTCCCCCTTCCGCAACGCTTTGTAGGGCAAGCAGTTACGGACGTTCCCAATCCCCAAGTGGGATTATTGTGCCCCTTCAAGCTGTTCGCTTACGGCGAACTACCACCTGAGAAGAAGGTATGGGCGTTTTTTCCTGTGTACTGCCTTTAGCAGTGAAGGAAAGCACCTTGCCGCAACCGTTTCCAGAACCGTTTCCGGCAGGATCAGGTTCAAGGCCGTGGCCCGCAAAACGGGCTGCCAGACCTTCCAAGGCTCCGCGTGTCTCTTCAAGCCCCAGTGTCCGTAAATAGATTGCCGTGGTATTGGGGCTTTTGTGCCGCAAAATGGCCTGAATCACACTTACGGGCTGTCCCATCTTATACAGGATGGAGGCAGTCAGGTGCCGGATAGCATGAAAGCCGAAGGGTTTGACCTTGGCCCGTTCACAAAGCCGCTTCATGAGCTGCATACGCTCCTTGAAGGGCTTGCCGTACTGCTCCCGACAGAATCCACCGTCCTGTTCGCAGATGAAGACATAGGTGCTGTCTTTGAATGTGCGGTTGTCCCACCACCAATTCAGGGCTTCAGCCAGTTCACCGGTCATGGGCAGCCAGTCATACTCCAGCGAACCATCACGCCTTTTCTTGGTATACAGGCGGATTCGACTGTTGCCGAAGTCCACATCTTCCCAGCATAGCCGGAAGATTTCACTGCGCCTGGCTCCCAGGTGGAGATAACAAAGCAGCATAACCCTGTCCTGTCCCTGTGTTTGGGCAAAAACCTTCCAGAAGTCTTCCTCGGCAGGGACATAACGCGGATGTCGCTTTTCCGGGAATCTGTCCACAAGGCAGGGATTGGGGGTGGGCAAACCCAAATACTTGATTCCCCAATTCCAGGCCGCCACAAGATTTTTACGATCCTTGTTGGCGGCATTGCCGCTGCGGGTTTCAAACTGCACCCGAAGCGCCGCAAGAACCTTGCCCGGCGTCAGGCTTGCCACAGGAGACAATGGATTCACAATCAGCTGCGCTGCCTTGCCTTTGCCGGTTGTGGCGGCAAATAGCTTTCTCAGTGCCTGGCGCTTTTCGTTGAAGGTCTTCCTGTCGTACTTGGCTGCATGATCCAGATACTTTTCTGCCCAATTCTTCAGGGAGCAGACCGTATCTGTCGTGGCCTCCCAGTTTGTTTTCCGCTCTTCTGCCTCCCATTCCAGGGCTGCTGCCCTGGTGTCGAACAGTTTCTGCCGAATCTGGCCCAGTTTCTGAACCCGCCCCTTCCACCGGACACGTCCGTCTTTCATAATCTTTGATGCCATGATTGGAACCTCGCAAGGCATCCACCACATTGCGCTCAAAGAACAGAATCCTGCCACCAGGAATGGGCCGTATCCCACCGAATGCCTCATAGTGGCGGCGAACGGCGTCAACGTCAAGATCAAGCCAGTGGGCAAGTTCTTTTGTGGGGATACGATGTCCCAGGTGTTCTTCAAGAAATTTTGACATGGCGGCCCTTGTTGTGGACAATAAGGGCCACTATAACGCATGGGTGGAAGACAGGAAGACTTTCAGCAACTCTGGATGGTATCCAGAGATGGAGATAGAAGATGTCACATGTACCAATTTTTGAAATACATCAACGACGCATTATTCCTTTTCCCGAAAAAGTATTACAAGGTAAAGATGCTTTCCCTCTGCGCTGCAAGCTGCATCTTGGCTTGACGGCTGCTGCCATGCTCTTTCCCCGTGACCCGGAAGATTTTATGGGCTATGTGGCACAAGAAATGGCTTTTCTCATTTCAGAGATGGAAGTGATGGAAATTGAGCTTCAAGAAAAAAGCTCAATTGAATTTATTGAGTTGCCGCGTTATCTATACGGTTCCAGGACAAATTTTTTGCAGTATTCCCGCTGGAAAGGATTTTCTGAAAACGGTAAAGGCTCACTCGAAGAGCGAGTTTCACAAGGTCAATTCTGTGGGGGCATTTATTTTCTCCACACCGTTATTGAAAAACCTCTCAAAGAAGTCATTAATCTTATCATTAAACAATTTTATAATTTGAGGGACGAAACGGAACATAGATTTCCCTTCACATTGTCTTTGGATAACATCCAAAACAATATCTGGCCGCGATTCAAGGATGTAGCATGGTTGTGGGCACCACTTTGTTATCATTCTATCCCCATGAACAGCCAGAGGATAGATTTGGAAGACCTCTCAATGGTTAGGACTATCTTTGATGGTGGGCAATTTCGTAACAGCTGGTACGGATTTGTGGATGGCGCGTTGCGTTTTTATCAAGAGGCCCGTGATAATGAAAAACGGGCAGGAACAAGCCCGCCCATCGATAAAAATCTTTGGCATTTTTCATTCCAGCTTGATGAAAAATAACCAATAACGACAGCAGCACATTTATTCTTCCGAGCCCGCTTCTGTGGGCTCCTGCTGCTTCTTCTTCCTTTTCATTTTTGCAAGTTCTTCTTCAGGAGGCATGAAGTCACTCCAGTAGCGACCCATGCCGCGTCTGTTATTGATATTTTCCTTCAGAGATTCGGCTAAAATCCTTTTTTTCAACTCCGTATCCATTGCCATAAGTTTATCAATCATGGCTCCCATGCATACAAAGGCGCGGGTTCTCTCTTTGCGCGCCTGGTCGGTAAGCCGTTTCTCTACGGCCTCTCTTTTCGCGGCAATAAGCAATTCCTGCTGCTTAAGATGTTCCAATTTTTCTTCAAGGCTCATCTTTCTACTCTTGATGGTATTCATACCTGCAAAAACGCTCCTTTTTTAAAAAAAGTTCATTACCATAGAAGAAATCCCGTGGGGGGGCTACGCCCCACGGCGCACTTAGAGCAGTCTCCGCTTCGCTACGACTGCAAGTGCGCTCTGCGAGGCCAAGACATATCGCCATAGGCGATAGAAGAAAAAAATACAGCAGGACACCCATATGCTGCAAGGTAATATTCATCTGAACATCAAACCTGTCCAGCGAAACAAAGGACAGAGCATTGTGGCGCGTGTGGCATACCAGACCGCCAGCAGCATCCGTGACCCGCGCACTGGTGAATGGCACAATTATCGGTATAAGAAAAGTGAACTGGGCCAGACCCACCTTTTGCTGCCCAAAGCCGAGACTGTCAACATTCCTGAATATCAGCAATTCTGGGCCAACCTTGAAGCGCATTACAAACGTGGAAACTCAGTGCCAGCAAGGACGGCCAGTCTGGCCCTGCCTGTGGAACTGTCGCCTGACAAGAACCATGAACTTATGCTACAATACGGGCATTGGCTTAGTGATACCTATGGCGTTGCTGTACAGGTCACTTCACACAAACCGTATTCTTCAAATCCACATTTTCATCTGGCCATTACTGCTTGCACTGTTATGCCTGATGGCTCTTTTGGAAAAAAAGCCATTGCCCTTGACCCTATCAGCGCACAGCGCGAACTTAAACAACGTATTGCGCCGGTTGAAATTCTGAGGGCTCAATGGGCAAATATGGTCAATACAGCATTGGAAACGGCAGGGGCACCCGAACGGGTTGATCACCGCTCATACCTACGGCGTGGAATACAAGAAATCCCACAAAAACATGAAGGCGTCTGGCGGCATTCCAGTCAAGACCGCATTCTTGGCTGTCCAAAAGAATACAACAAAAACATTGAAACCGTAAATGAGGTATTACATCATGACAGAAGAAAATTTCAAGAAACTGCAAATCCGCATAGCAGCTTTGGAAAAATCGCAACTAGAGGAATGGGGGGCGATCAAGAAGGAACAAATAGAGATCACGCAAAAAATGCTCCAGATGCGCATAACTATGGACAACCTGCTCAAGGAAGCAAAGATGCTCATGGGAACCATGGACGAGATAGCCTCGGGTACGGTGGGCGAGATCGATCTGCCTTCCCTGGAGAAGCCCAACCTGAAAACAGTGGTAGATGCCATCATGAAAGTGAGCAACCAGCTGACTTCTATGAACTTGCGCATGACTCAACTGGAAACGTTGATAGCATCGGAGGCAAAGGAGTCTCCGACCTCATAATCCCCAAATTGCTTGCTGCCGTTTCAGCCCTTGAACTGGAAACCCTGCGACTCTCATACAGTATTTTGAAACATGAAAGCCGCAGGGGCAAAGTATCGCTCAAACTGCCCACAAGTGGCCTTGTCGATGTCGTAGTCCAAGGAATTACGCCGCTTATGGCGACACTGGAAACAGAGGCTCTGCGGCTGCAAAATAAAAGCAGTGACCTTTGGCTTCGCACTTGCCCAAAGATCGTGCTGCCAAGCGCGAATCTTACAGACATTGTGTCTGCCCCGCTATCGAGACTGACGTGTGCGCTTGCGCCTGTTTTTGCAGAAATGGCCTTCAGAGTTGAAAACCTTCATAAATACAGGCAAGAAGAAGCAGGAAAGAGGCATGGGGCAGCCCGCGTTCGTGGATATCTAGAATCTGCAACCATGCCCATATCTGCCAACAATGAAGCATGGCACAAAAAATTATGGGAGCTTATTGTTGCCAAAGCCGTGCAGGAGCCAGTTCCATTGAGCATCCTTTCACGGCTTCATAACGCGCACATCAAAGTCCAGTCGATGTTCCCACAGGTAACGGTTTCAGAATTTTCCCGCATTCTGAAAGTTTTCAGCGCCAGGACACCAGAAGAACAAAGTATGGTTCTTCCGGGTTTTCCGTGGGTAGCTGATCTGCTAATGTCCTTCCCGGAGGGCACCAATGAAGGATACGGACCTATATTTTCGGATTCTCGGGCTGACCGAGCCCTGGTTTGTTGAGGCTGTTGAACTGGACACGGCGGAAGGTCGGGTAGACATCCGCGTGGAGCATGGTCCTGGTGTTCGCT
>NZ_MJUZ01000028.1 GCF_002237645.1 Desulfovibrio sp. MES5 | reverse complement strand
ATAGCGGCAATGTGCCGCTTGAACTGGCGGCCTAGAAAATGCCTTGGGTTTAAGACACCCTATGAAGTTTTTTTAGAAGACGCCAATACCCAAGGACTGGGTGTTGCACTTTGAACTTGAAACCGCGTGACCTTAAAGATGCCGTGCTGAACCTTTCACAGTTCACACTGTACCATCAGCCACAGGTAACTTCCGAGGGAAAAATAGTGGGAACAGAAGCCCTGTTGCGCTGGAATCACCCGCGCCGTGGTCTTGTGATGCCCGGCGACTTTATACCCATGGCAGAAGGCAATGGCATGATTGTGGTTATTGGCGACTGGGTTTTGCAGATGGCCTGCGCCCAGCTTGCCGTGTGGGCAGAAAACCCGCACCTGGCGCACCTGAGCATTGCAGTAAATGTGAGCGCGCGCCAGTTTTGCGAGCTTAATTTTGTGCAGTCGGTAACCGAAATTGTGCAGCAATATGATATTGCCCCCGGCAAGCTCAAGATAGAACTCACCGAAAGCCAGCTTACAGCCAATGTAAACGAAATTATCGGCAAGATGAACGAGCTGAAAAAACTCGGCATTACGTTTTCGCTCGATGATTTCGGCACAGGTTACTCATCTCTGGCTTTTTTAAAACGCCTGCCACTCGATCAGGTCAAAATAGACAAGTCCTTTGTTATGGATCTGCTGGACGACCCCAACGATGCCGCCATAGCAGGCACGATCATGACGCTGGCCAGCAGCCTTGGGCTTGAGGCCATCGCTGAAGGGGTGGAAACCAAGGAACAGATGGAATTTTTGCAAAACCTTGGCTGCCATATGTTTCAGGGCTATCTGTTCAGCCCGCCGCAGCCGGTTGAAGTATTTGAGAGCTACGCACTGGCCGCAGGGCAAAACATGCTGCAAGACCTTTTTGCCAGCCCTCCGCACGTTACCGGAAACTAGCCTGCCTGCGGCAAAAGGCCTGCCTCAAGGCTTTCTTGTCAGAGGATGCCCACCCGCAAAAAAGCAAGGGGCGCGAGGGGCTGTTCATCACCACAGGTGCGTTCACCCGTGATGCAATCAAGGAAGCCACCCGTGATGGTGCCTCACCTATTGATCTAATTGATGGGGAAGACCTTGTGGATATGCTCAAACAGCTTCGTCTTGGCGTTGAGGTTCGCATGGTTGAAGAGGTTGACGTGAATACAGCATGGTTTGAAAATATTTAACTCTTTTGCAGTTTCACCTGGCAATTGTGCGCAATTGCGTTCCGGCAGGCCATTGACACGATCCCAATGTGTCATTACCATTGTAACGCAAAACATTACAAGGAGTCTGTCATGGCCAACCTGCAAATACGCATTGATGATGCCCTTAAGTCCCAGGCCCAAGCCATTACTGCCGATTTGGGCATGGATGTGGCAACTGCGGTACGGATATTTCTCGCGCAGATGGTGCGGGAAAAGGCTTTGCCTTTTACCCCAAGTCTTGATCCTTTTTACAGCCAGCAGAACCAGGCGCATCTTGCGCGACTGGCTCAAGAAATGGATGCCAGTACAAACAGCACTTACCGCCAACTGATTGAGGACGCGCATGAAGCTCCTATGGCATGATGTGGCGTGGGATGATTATTTATATTGGCATACGCACGACAAACAGGCCGTCAAGCGCATCCACATGCTGATTAAAGACATTCAGCGAAACGGATATGTCGGCATAGGCAAGCCGGAACCTTTGAAAGCTAACCTCCAGGGTTGGTGGAGTCGCCGCATTGATGCTGAGCACAGACTCGTCTACCGCATTGTTGGCGATGTCTGTCAGATAATTCAATGCAAAGGCCATTATGAGAGTTGATTTTTATATTGGGATAAATACTTTTCCCAGAGCTAAAAAGATTTGTATCTCAATAATTTTTTAACGATATATTATTTCAGTAAGAAGACAGAAATTACTCTTTAAAACAACCAAGAAATCCCTGCCCAGCGTCATGCTGGACAGGGATTTCTCATTTCTGGAGGTATTTCATGAACCAATATCAATCAGAAAACATCACCGAATTGGCCAAGGCCTTGCTCAGCGTACAGCGAACCGTGCGCCCCATAGCCAAGGACGCTGAAAATCCTTTTACCAAAAGCTGGTACGCCAGCCTCAACAGCGTCATGGATGCCTGTCGTGATGCGCTCATCGAAAACGGCATCTGGCTGTGTCAGTATCCTGTGCCTGTGGAGCAGCCCAACTCGCTCGGGCTGGTTACCAAGCTGACACATGTTGAGTCGGGTCAATGGCAAAGTTCCTTGGCCGTGGTGCCTCTGCCCAAGGCCGACCCACAGGGAATGGGATCGGCAATAACATACGCTCGCCGCTACGCTCTAACCGCCATGTTGGGAATGGTAACTGAAGATGACGATGGCGAAGGGGCAAGAACTGGTCGGAAATCGGCATCTCGCCCGAAATTGCCCGTAAACAGTCATGAAATGAAAAAAGCGCATTTGCCCGGCACCAATGCCAAAAATAATTCTTCAGCCACCTCAAATCGACCGCCAGCAAGCCTTGAAAATCTCCCGTCGCTAGAAGGTGTCACCTACCAGCAAGTTACAGCCCAGGACGGACGTCCTTGCATCATTGCCACCGGCAACACGCAGGCCAAAAAGGAATTACTGGCCGGTTCGGGCTTCCGCTGGAACCCGCAGAGAAAATTGTGGTGGAAGTATGTTGATGCCGCATAGTGAAAATCAAAATACCGAGTGAGAGGGCTGCCTGATGGCGGCCCTTGCACGTTTATGGAGACTAAACCATGGAACAGAAGGACCGTTCAGAAGGATTACGGGCGTTAATCAGACAAGGCCTGCAAGCCGTTGCCCACAAAGACACACTTGCACACCTAGGCGACCGCTCCCGCTATGTGGGAATGAGCGACATTGGCCAGCACTGGGAATGCCCACGGGCGGCGTTGGCCAGAAAGGTGCTGCCCACTTCAACCAGTCTGGAGCGCCTGCTCACGCTTCAGCGCGGACACTGGTTCGAGTCCGGGGTTGGGCAAGCTCTGACATCACTGGGGCTGTATATGCTGCCCCAGCTTGAAATCAACTGGCAGCATCAGGGCGTGCCCATTAAAGCCCATCTTGATTTTGTGCTGGTCTGGGGCTCGCCCGTCAATGCCATTCGCATTCTGGAAGTTAAAAGCACCGACAAGCTACCCGGCACCCCGCACGATTCCCACCTGCTGCAACTGCACGGACAGATCGGCCTGCTGACAAAAGCATGGAGCAAGTCCGTCTTCAGCCTCCGTGCTGAGGACGGTACGCTTCTGCATGACAAAGTGACCTTCCCTCAACTTTGCCGTGCCCAATTTGGCCTTCAGCTGCCCGCAACGGCTGCCGAGGCAAGTATGGAGGCATGGTTGCTCTGCCTTTCCATGAAAGAGGTCAGGGCGTTTGGCCCCTATGGCTTCAACCAGGCCATGCTTGATACGACCCTTGGCCATGCGGCACAGCTTTGGGGCGAGCTTGCAGCATTCCGTGCCGGACACATAACTCTGGCACAGGTGAATTGTGCTCAGGGCTTTTACCCCTTGTGCTCGTACTGCGAATACAACGGTGACTGCCCCAAATTCCCACAGGGCGTGCAAATGCCCCAATGGGAACCAGCTCTGGAAAAGTTGGCTGCCCTCAAGGAGCAGCGCACTGCTTTAGAAAAGGAAATCAAAGAAATGGAAACGGTGCTTAAGCTTGTTCACCGCCAGGCTGGCACTCGGGATTGGGTAGACACGGGGAACTACCGCTTTCGCATGTCAGTGACAGCTGGTCGCACCACTTTGGACAAGGAGGCTCTGCGGGAGGAGTTAACCGAGATTTTTCATGCAGAGCATCTGGGTGACATCGACGTGGATACCTTGCTGGCCCGCTGTGAACGTACGGGCTCACCTTTCGAAAAATTGAGCATTTCGCCCATAAACTGGAGGACGGGCGGTCAACACTTCAACTCCAGCAGGGAAAGGAACAATATCATAACTTACTAGTCTGACTCCCGATATTTTCAAAAAACTTATAACAGGCACAGACCGTTGACCGACAGCAGGCTTATCCGTAATCTGTGAAAACGGAGGCATTATGTCGCTCACACTCGAAGAACTGGTCGAAACGGCCATAGAAAATCAGCGTATAATCCTTGAGCTTGAGCTGAAAAAAGGAGTTCCGCTGAACTACCTAGACGAAGACGGGCAGTATACCCTTCGCTATCCAGACGGACATACTGAAATAACGTCCATCACCGAAGCCCAACAGGTCGGGTAATGCCCAAGCTTTTGTGCATCTGTGGCCCAAATGGGGCAGGCAAGAGTACATTCTCAAGGACAATTGCCATGCGGGAAAACCTGCTGGTTATTGACCCAGATAAGCTTGCTGCAGAAGGGTTGTCCCCGATTGCCGCTGGTAAGGCTGCTGCTCGTATGGCTCGCCTTTTTCTGGAGGAGGGTGTTTCATTTGCGCGGGAGTCTACCCTTACCGCCAAGTTTGACTTTACTCTGATGGAAGAGGCAAAACAGCGGGGCTATGAAGTTGAGCTTGTATACATACGCCTTGCGTCAGAGGAACTTGCGCTAAAAAGAGTTGCAGCCCGCGCATCCCGTGGAGGGCATAGCGTTCCACCTCAGGATGTTGTCCGCCGTTTCAAACGCAGCCTTGAGAATTTGCCCAAGGCGATGGCTTTGGCGAACAAGGTGACGATCCTGGACAATTCCTTCTGTAATTACAAAAAGATATCCTGAAAGACTGATCCCATATTTCGAAGAGCCCGGTTCCCTAAAAAGGAGCCGGGCTCTTCTGCATTTAAGGAGTAGCGATTATGAACACCAGTTTGATCGAAGGGCTTAGTAACCTGCAGCCCACCGACCTTGACGCCGGTCAGGTCTTCAGCGGCAAGCCCTCCGGTACCACGGTCAGAGGCTACGCCGTTCCTTCGGCCTACACCCCAACCATTGACCACGACTATATTTTCCATGAGTCCAGCCGCGACGTTGTGGTCTGGTTTCTCAACCCGCAGGAACCGCTGTACATTTTCGGGCCTACAGGCTGCGGTAAAACGACATGCATCAAACAGCTGGCAGCCAGGCTTAACTACCCAGTATTTGAGGTCACCGGGCACGGGCGGCTGGAGTTTGCCGACCTGGTTGGTCACCTGACAGTAAAAAATGGCAGCATGACCTTCGAGTACGGCCCGCTTGCGCTTGCCATGCGTTACGGGGCGATACTTTTGCTGAACGAAATCGATCTGACCTCGCCAGAGATTTCCGCAGGCCTGAACAGCGTGCTGGACGGCTCACCCCTGTGCATAGCGGAAAAAGGCGGCGAATTAATTGTGCCGCACCCCATGTTCCGTCTGGTTGCCACGGCCAATACCAATGGCGGTGGCGATGACACCGGCCTCTACCAGGGAACGCAGCGGCAAAACCTCGCTTGGTTGGACCGCTTTACTATCTGCGAAGTTGGCTATCCATCTGCCGATGTGGAAAAAAGCCTACTTGCCCGGCGTTTCCCATCGCTGCCCAAATCGTTGTGCGCAACCATGGTGGACTACGCCAATGAGGTTCGCAAACTCTTCATGGGCGAGGCTACCACAAACAATCTGACCAACACCATAGAAGTAACATTCTCTACACGCAGCCTACTGCGCTGGGGGGATTTGACTGAGCGATTTCAGCCGCTGGCCCATCAGGGTATACAGCCAGTCACCTACGCCCTCGACCGGGCACTGGGCTTCCGAGCCAGCCGTGAAACCCGCGCCATGTTGCACGAGCTGGCTCAGCGCATGTTCCCACAACTGGTGGAAGTTGAATCCCCCAACACAGGAACGCCTGAAGCAGAAATTCTGCAAGGCGAGCAAGCCCTACGCTTCATGCGTGGCCATCTGCACCACACACCTACGGTGGCCAAGCCCCTCGTTCATCTTCAGGTAATCCACAACCTGTCTGGCAAAAAACAGGACGGCAAGTTTTGGATCGGCGAAGCTAGCCTTGTGGGCCTCACGCTAAAGTGGGGCAAGCCAGATACCGTTGGACAGCAGCACTTTATTCCCGCCGAAAACTGTGAAGGTAACAATTCCGTGATGGAGCTTGAAGCCCGCGCAGAAAAGAAAATCAAAGAAGGCTACTCCCTCAATACAACAAAAAGCTCATTCTAGGAGGCTACTATGGCACAACTTGTTTCTGACATCCGTATTCTTGATAACTTGCTGGCCCTCAACCTTAACGTCAGCTTGTGGTCGGCCCGTCGTAAAATGAGCCAAGAAGACCTGGGCGGCGCAGAACTGCCCCCTGAAGATTTGGCCTCGTTGGGCTCAAAGCGCATTGCCGACCCGGAGAACCTCAAGGTGTTCGGCACGCTCAAGGCCCGTGCCTTCAACTACCTTGACCGGCACGGGGTGCGGTTCATGTCCGGCTGGGCCATCCCCGAAGAAAAGGCCGGCGAGATCGTGCAGGAGCTGCTCAACATCCGCGCCGAATTCCAGAAAGAAAAGGAAACGTTTCTGGCTGGCTACGACCAAAATGTGCAGGCATGGATTGAGAAGCACCATCAATGGGGCGAAATTATCCGCAATTCCCTTGTGGGGCCTGATTACGTACGCGCCCGCATGGATTTCCGCTGGCAGTTGTACAAGGTGGCCCCGCTGGAGCAGCACCCGGACAACACCGCTGTGCTGGAAGCCGGGCTGGCGGAAGAGGTGCAGGGCCTCGGCGGCACACTGTTTGATGAGGTGGCCAAATCGGCTGACGATATATGGCGCAGGGTTTATCACGGCAAGACGGAGGTAACCCACAAGGCGCTTTCGCCGTTGCGTACCCTGCATGCCAAGCTCACGGGCTTGTCTTTTGTGGAGCCGCATGTGGCCCCGGTGGCTGACATCGTGCAGGCTGCACTGCTGCGCATGCCCAAGAAGGGTAACATCACAGGCACAGACCTGCTGCTGTTGCAGGGGCTGGTCTGCCTGCTCAAGGACAGTACGGCCCTTGTGGGCCACGCCCAGAAAGTAATTGAGGGCTACGGCCCGGCATTTGTGCTGGATGGGCTGCTGGCTGGTCCGGGAATCATTCACGAGCCGGACGGCCCTGCTGGACAGATGGATGGCACCGTGGACGGGAATATGGATGATGAGCCCATTCTGCCTGATATTCCTGTGGCTGACAGCGCATTATCGCATCCTGCCATACCCAGCCTGGGCCTGTGGTGATGCCATGATACGCACAAAAGACGTTCTCAACTGTCTGCCCCTTGTGGCATCTATCCTTGGCGATCGCTATGGAGTGCAGGTTCGTATCGGCGGCAAGGAGGCCTGCACCAACGGTAAGGTTATTCACTTGCCCGCGTTGCCTATGGATTGTGAGCCGGAATTGCTGGCACTGGCCAAGGGATTCTGCGATCACGAGGCTGCTCATATACGGCACACAGATTTCAGCGTGCTGAAAGCTGCAAAGCTTGATCCAGTGACCTTCAATTTGTTCAACTGCCTTGAGGACTGGCGTGTTGAAAAGAAGCTGTCAGGCGTTTTCCCTGGCTGCCGGAAAAACCTGAACTGGTTGATACGACGATTCTTTGTAGAGCAAGCACAGCCAAGGGCCGGGGACGATTCCCCGGCCCTTGCTGTTTTGGACTATGTGCTTCTGACGGTGCGGGCTTGGAATGTGGATGAGGTGACCCTGGCACGCCAACACGCCGCAAGCATCGTGGAGCAGCACTTCCCCAGCTTGCTAGGGGCTCTGGATGCCATCTTGGTCAAGGTTTACATCCATTGCCCGGATACTGCGGCAGCAGTCGAATATGCTCGACAAATTGCCATATGTGTCAGGCAGTGGGAACCACCTCAGCCAACAGCAACCAGCGAAGGCACGAATAAGAAGGGTCAGGGAGCCACACCAAGGGCGACAGGGGAAGCCAACGATTCTGCCACACAAATCAACCAGCAATCTGAACCGGTCCAACCGTCGAGTGCTTTACCGCTCAAGGCCCTTTTTCATGCGGAAGTGCAGGATTTACCCCAGCAACTCGGAGAAATCATGGCGATTGAGCTTGCTAATAGCAGCACAGAATCCGCTGGTGACGCATTGACCGTGTCCGTGGAAGGCACCCGACATGCAGCCCCCTTGCCAGCAGAGCAGAAGCTACAAGCGTTACAGGCCAGCATTGCGCTGCGTACACGCCTTCAGGGTTTCTTGCAGGCGCAAACGCAAAGGCGATGCAGCATTGGGCGCAAGGGCACACTGCACGCCAATTCGCTACACCGTCTGCAGGTTGGTAATGTTCGTGTTTTCCAAAAAGAGTCTGTGCAACTGGGCCTCAATACGGCTGTCCATATTCTACTGGACGTAAGCGGCAGCATGGCTGGCGCACCGATTAATCTTGCCAATCGAGCCTGTTTTGCCGTGGCAACTGCGCTGAGCCATATTCGTGGCGTGAATCCAGCGGTTACGGCTTTCCCCGCTACGACGGTCACAAACTCTGTATTCCCCATCATGCGGCATGGGCACACGGTGCCAGATCTGTTCAACATTCAGGCTTCTGGCGGTACACCCCTGGCTGGAGCCTTGTGGTGGGTTTTGCAAACCATGCTGCCTCTCAAAGAGCAGCGCAAGATGATTTTAGTTATCACTGACGGCATGCCGGACAACCCGCTCGCTGCAAACAATGCCATAGGGGTGGCCCAACAACTCGGCTTTGAAGTTTATGGACTTGGCATCAGAGATGAGCACATCACGCACCTGCTGTCGCATACCAGCAAGGTGGTCAACAACTTGCCCGACCTGGTGCCTGCCATGTTTGCCATGCTGCAGGCGGCATTGCTTAAAGGCGGTGCTGTATGATGGTCCCCCTTGATTTTGGACCTTGGTACAAAACGGGAATATTTCGTTTCTTCTTACTAAACAAAAAGCGGCGCATCCAGCGTTGCTAAACGCAAGGAGGGTAAATGAACTACCTAGGCTGGATTCCGGTCGTTATAGCTGTGCTTCAAGCCATTAAGGATAATTGGGATGACTAGTCGGTACTGGGCTAGCAAATAGGAGCAGGGAAATGAACAGTAAATGGGCATTTATAGGCGGCATGTTAGCTGGCATCGCAGGAGTATTCACTGCGGCGGCGGTATCGGTGGAATTGGAAAATCGAAAAGACGGCAGATGCAATGCTGAAGAAGAATCGGAAAAGCTGGCCTTGTCTGAAAGCGAAGGCAGGTAAAAATCACAGTTGATTCTTGGGCAAGGAAACGGGGGATTCCCGCTTCCTTGCCCTTGCTATACTTTTATTTTTCGACTGAAGTATAGGTCAAGTCGCAACATACGCGTTCCACAAACGAATTGCAGCAGATTCGCTGACAGACCACTGGAGTGGACAGTTGCCGCATTCACAAACATAGCGGTAAATATCGTGGGTTCTCCCCTCCGGTCTTGAGGCCTCACGCTGAGGAATTTTGCCACACTTGGAACATGGCCGCATGAGAGGGAGGTATTTCTTGTTGCTCATGTATGGAAGATAGGCGTAGTTTACAGTGCGTGTAAACCCCTAATGGCGTGAAAGTCCATATACATTGTTTACTATCCATTCCCACCATTTTTCATAAGCCGTGTGGGGAATGGTGTGGGGAGAAAGAAAAAGGGCTTACGGCGGTTAGCCATAAGCCCTTAAAATATATGGTGGGTCGTGCGGGGATCGAACCTGCGACTCTCTGCTTAAAAGGCAGATACTCTACCTGCTGAGTTAACGACCCATTGAGACGCGCACTATATATACTGGTGTTTTACCTGTCAAGTGACAAAATGCGTATCTGACGCGCCGTGATATGTCAGGCTGTAATCGCCCAGTTTTCTTGTTGTTTTTGTATGTTACGCTTGGCGATATGCCCAGCTTCTGGCAGCCCCGCTGGCCATATGGCGTTGGTTGCCCTTGCTAGCCCTTTTTTTCCTGCTTGGCCCAGGTGTCGCGCAGCGTCGCCGTGCGGTTGAAGACCGGGCGGGCATCGGTGCTGTCCTTATCCTTGCAGAAATACCCGAGGCGCTCGAACTGAACCTTGTCGCTCACGGGCAGGCTCGCCAGGGCAGGCTCCAGCAGACCTTCGACAACAGTGAGGGAATGCGGGTTGATATGGTCCAGAAATGTCTGGCCTTCAGAAGTCGCATTGGGATTTTCAGCGGCAAAGAGTTGGTCGTACAGGCGCACTTCCGCCGGGATGGCGTGCTGGGCCGACACCCAGTGGATGGTGCCCTTGACCTTGCGGCCGTCCGGGCTTTGGCCGCCGCGGCTTTCGGGGTCATACACGCAACGCAGTTCGATCACGTTGCCAGCGTCGTCCAGAATGGCCTCGCGGCAGGTGATGAAGTAGGCATAGCGCAGGCGCACCTCCGCGCCGGGGGCCAGACGGTGGTATTTCTTGGGCGGCTCCATGCGAAAATCATCCCGCTCAATGTACAGTTCGCGCGAGAAGGGCACCTTGCGGCTGCCGTAGCTTTCATCCTCCGGGTGGTAGGGCATGTCGAACTCTTCCACCTGGCCTTCGGGATAGTTTTCAATGACAACCTTGATGGGATCAAGCACGGCCATGACGCGCGCTGCATGGCCGTTGAGGTGTTCACGCACGCAGAATTCCAGCATGGAGTATTCCACGGTGGAGTCGGCCCGCGCCATGCCAATGCGGGAGCAGAACTCGCGCAGGGCTTCGGCGGGCACGCCCCGGCGGCGCAGGCCGCAGAGCGTGGGCATGCGGGGATCGTCCCAGCCGCGAACATGCCCTTCCTTCACAAGCTGGATGAGCTTGCGCTTGGAAAGGACGGTGTAGGTGACGTTGAGACGGGCGAATTCAATCTGCTGCGGGCGGTATGCGCCAAGCGTTTCCAGCACCCAGTCGTACAACTCGCGATTGTTGATGAACTCCAGCGTGCAGAGCGAATGGGTGATGCCCTCGATGGAGTCCGACAGGCAGTGCGTGTAGTCGTACATGGGGTAGATGCACCACGTGTCGCCCGTGCGGTGGTGCGAGGCATGGCGGATGCGGTACAGCGTGGGGTCGCGCATGACAAGATTGGGCGAAGTCATGTCAATCTTGGCGCGCAGCACGCGCTCGCCATCGGCAAATTCACCCGCGCGCATGCGGCGGAACAGGTCGAGATTTTCTTCAACGCTGCGGTTGCGCCAGGGGCTTTCGCGGCCCGGCTCGGTCAGCGTGCCCCGGTACTCACGGATTTCTTCCGCCGAAAGATCGTCAACATAGGCCTTGCCCATTGTGATGAGCTGTTCGGCGTAGGCGTAGAGCTGCTCAAAATAATTGGAGGCGTAAAATTCCCTGTCCTGCCAGTCGCCGCCAAGCCAGCGCACGTCTTCGCGAATGGAGTCGACGTATTCCTGCTCTTCTTTTGTGGGATTGGTGTCGTCAAAGCGCAGGTTGCACAATCCGCTGAATTCTTTGGCAACGCCAAAGTTCAGGCAGATGGATTTGGCGTGCCCAAGGTGCAGATAGCCGTTAGGCTCGGGAGGAAAGCGCGTATGAACCCTGCCGTTATAGCGGCCTGTGGCATTGTCTTCAATGATACGGGCACGAATGAAGTCCACGCCGGGCTTGCTGGCGGTGTCCGCTGCCGTGCCGGCGGCGTTGGTGCAGTGGGTGTCGGCGGTGGGGGTCATGTTTTTTGTCTCGGGGGCCATGATGCGCTCCATTACTTCCTGGCGATAATGTAAACTGCAAAACTACGCCAAGCCGGGGCAGGGGTCAATCGTGCGCATGCGGCCCGCCGGGGCGTTACAGGGCGGTCGCAGCCTGATTTTCAGGGATGCCGCTTCGGCCGCTGGCGACCCGTGGTTGTGACAGCCACGGGTCGCCACGCCTGGCCGTGGGCAAAAGAACAAAAATCTCCGCACGCTTGACAGCCATGTCAACCTGGGCTAGCTTGCACTTCTGCATTCGGGGCGTACTGCGCCCTAACGCGGAGAGGTGTCCGAGTCGGCCGAAGGAGCTCGCCTGCTAAGCGAGTATACGGGCTTAAACCTGTATCGAGAGTTCAAATCTCTCCCTCTCCGCCACATAGCTAATGGCAACGGCGAGTTACTGAACAAGTAGCTCGCCGTTTTTGCGTCTGAAAAGGGTATATTTTTAGCGAGTACATGGCCGTGTGCATGCCGCTGTCCATACGTTGGCTCAAACCGCTGCGAAAAAAGCGCGCATTGCAGCAGAGCTATCAAATCTCAAGGATAGTTGTGTACGGGGCCGAGCGCTCTATTGTGAAAGAAAAGAAAAAGGAATGCCAACAAGCAGTTTGAAGTCTCGTTCAGACTGAAAGGCGTTGCGGTAGGTCCAGCTGGGGTCGTCGGTACCGTTGATATATTCGGTATAGTGAAATTTGACGAAAGCGCCTTTGAGGGGGCCGTCTGGACGCACGTAGCCGATGTCGCCCGTGACAGCCCACTCACTCAAACGCCCGTCAACGCCATAACCCCGGCCATCGAAGCCCACAGCAGCCCCAGCCCCCACGTAGAAGCCCTGCCAGGGCAAGAGGTCGTCAAGCGCGCGCTGTGCCCCAGCGAAAAAAGCTTTTTCATTGTCCGCGTTCCAATCCGAGCGGGCATCCCACCACACGTCATAGGCTCCCTTGGATGAGCCATTTCTGTCCGTGAGGCGGTAGGCAAACTGTCCCTGCTGTACGGCCGAAGAAGTTGGAGCGCTCGTATAGGTTCCTTCCAGGCGTAAGGTCCAGGGGGCTGTTTCCAGTTTGGCGAAAGCGAAGTGCTGCACGGCCAGGCCGTCGAAATTGTCGTTGGTAGACGTGCCGGAATCGTCACTGTCGGCCATGGCATAGAGGTGGTAGCCAACAGTCAGCACGCCCAGAGATGTCGGCGTGGCGTAAGAGCTTTTAAGATGGGCGTTTTTGAGATGACCTAGAGATTCGCCGTAGGCGGCTTCCAAGGTGAGGCCCCAGTCAAAGGCGTAGCGTGCGCCCAAGCTCCACAACCAGGGCACGCGGCCCTCGCCGTCGTTTTTCTTAAAAGAATAAAGATCCGTGTACCAGGGGGCTTTGTACGCGTCGGCCCAGGCCGCAGCCAGGGAAAAACCACCCACGTCCAGCCCTGCGTTCATCCCTCTGTATGTGCCGGGCATAATGGACCAGTTGACCCCCAGCACACCCGGTCCCTCGGGCTGGTACAAGCCGGCGCGAGTCCAAAAATTGCCGAGCTTGGCCTTGACTACGGCCTTGTATATGGAGGAGCCGTCCTTGGTTGAGGTTTTACTCCAGTCGGGATGCCAAGGGTTGGACCAAGGCACAAAGCCCATTTCGTGATCCACAGCACCGGAATTGAAAAGATCGTGCGATCCGAACACGCCAAAATCCGCCCCCAAAACGCCGCCCGCGAAACCGGAATTGAACTCCACGTTACCCTGAAGTGAGCTGTGGTTCAGGTTTTCCTCGTAGGTTTCAGTCTTTACGTCGTAGCGCTTGCGGTCACGCCGAAAGTAATACACGCCGCCCTTGATTTCCGCGCCTTCAAAAAATCCCCAACCAGTCTTCATGTCCAGTCGTGATTCTTGACCTGCCGTAGCCGGGGCCAAGTCGTTATCGGCCCGTCCCGTACTGGGCAGCAGTAAAAGACAAAGCATCGGCGCAATCAGCGCCAATGCGCGAACTAAGAGCAACTGGCGGGCCATGCGGAAGTTCCCGGGGCAAGGGGAATACGTTCGTGGTTTTCCCTGATGAACTGCAAGGCCATCTCCGCCGATAGAGGTCTGGAATAAAGATAACCCTGAAATATATCGCAACCAAGCCCGCGCAGAGTAGTGGCTTGCTCCTCTGTTTCAACAAATTCGGCCACACTGGTGATGCGTTGCGCGTGGCATAGTTTGGTGATGGAGGCCACAATGTCAGCGCAGATGGGATTTGTGAGCACTTCCCGGCTGATGCCCCCGTCAATCTTCACTGTGCTGACAGGAAAACGCCTGAGATATTTCAGCGAGGTATGTCCCATGCCAAAATCGTCGATGGCCACAGGAAAGCCCTGCTCATACAACTCCCGAAGCACAAGACACTCTGGAGAACCTTCATCCATTGCACCTGATTCTGTGACTTCTATTTCGAGCATGTCCGGGCGCAGGCCGTATTTATTAAATATGGTTGTGATCTTGGCGGGGAAGTCCGGCGTAAGCTGTATTGGGGAGATGTTCACGGCTATGGTGATGTCGTGAAGTCCCGCGTCATACCAGGCACGACGGATTCTACATGCCTTATCCACCAGTTTGAGCCCGAGCTGGCAAATGAGGTTGGAGTCTTCGGCCAGGGCGACTGTGATGGGCGCAGGCACCGGTCCATAAAGTTTGCTATGCCAACGCAGCAATGATTCCGCAGCGACCACCCGGCCATTTTGGGCGCAGACCTGAGGTTGAAGCTCCAGAAAAATCTTGCCCCCATTCTGGTAGTCGTTGGACAGGTCCGTGAACATGCTGCGCGCCAAAGCCCCGGCAGCGTCGCTGTAGGAGGTAAGGCGCACTTCTCGCGCTGTGGAGCAGGCTCGCTTGAGCAGCACGGCAAAGGCCTGCTTCAGCCGCCGTTCGCTGATCTTGTTGGATAGCAGAACAAAGGGCGTGTAGGCCAAAATGCCCAGCGCAAGATTAAAAAGCTGGAGTGCTGGGCCCCAGAGTGAGCCAGTGCCAAGGTAGCCGTTGAGAAAAATGGGGGTGGTCCACTCCATAAGCCCTGAAGGCACCGGGACAAGGCCCGATGACATCGCCAGGTAGCTGATGCCCGCCAGAAGCACGGGCGTAAATACGAAAGGAATGAACATGATGGGGTTCAGCACAAGGGGCAGGCCGAACAGCAATACCTCATTGATATTGAACACGCAGGGTACCAGAGCAATGGCCCCTAGCCGCCTGCCGTCGCCAGGTCGACCAAAGAGCAACAGTGCTCCGGTGAGCCCCACAGAATTTCCCGCCCCGCCCATAAACACAAAAATGTCCATGAAGGCCTTGGTCATGATATGGGGCAGAGGCTGCCCGGCAGCGGCGGCGATCAGGTTGGCCTCGGCGGCCGCGCCGTAGATGTCGTGAGTGATAGGGTCCAGCACATTGGCCCCGTGGATACCCAAGAACCAAAGCAGATCGATGGAGAATATGTACAGCACGCCTCGGCCCAAGCAGTCGCCGATGTAGTCGAAAGGCATGCGGATGACCTTGTGGATGATCTCCGGCAGGCTGATGCCGCCATAGGCGTGCGTTAACGTGCCGATCAGAGCGAAAAAAGTCACAGTGAGCATGGCTGGAATAAGCGCGTTAAAAGCCAGGGGAATTACCGCGTCCACCGTGCCGCCCGGCAGATTTAACTGTAGCCGCCTGCAGGAAAACAAAAAGAAAAACAGCCGCGCGGACAGATAGCCCATAAGTATGGCCCCGAACAGCCCGGAGACGCCCATCCAACGCGTGACATCCGCAACCTCTCCGATGTGTCCACGCAACAGGCAAAGGTAAGAGGCGAATGCCACCAGCCCTACCATGGGCGGGCTTATTCGCATGAACGGCTTTTGATCATTGAACTGTTCGGCCAGATGCTGCCCCAGAGGGAAGAGCATGATGAGCGAAATAACAGAAAAGGAACTGTGGTGAATGATCTCTCCGAACATCCGCCAATTCGGCCCGAAATGAGCTTCCATGAAGGTCCTGTAAGCAGGCAAAGGAAAGCCATTGATGAGGGCGGCAATGGATCCGAGAAAGACCACGGGCAGAGCGAGTACGAGAGAAGAGCGGATAGCTTGCAAGGTGGATCGCTCTGAAGTGGCCTCAATGACCGCGATGAACCATCTTTCGAACCCAGCGAAAAATTTATTTAACATATGCTCTCGTACTCCGCGATTGCGAATACTAAATCTCGAGAATAGCTGAATCCCGTACGCATTAATTACTAAAAAATCCTACAAGAGAGTGCTGACGCCGCAAAAGACAAGTATGCGCGCGCTTCTTTATCTCGCCTCAGAGCGATTTGGGCAGTTCAAGCCGTGCCTTTCGTCGTCACTCGCAATGTTATGTGCAAACAACTCCAGAATTCGACATTGCAAGTTGCATAACGTATGAATTTTCGTAGAAAATGCAGTTAAAAGGTACCGCTCGGGCCCGATCTTTGGATATATTGCTGAATCAGAGTGATTCTTATCAATAGGATCTCGGCTATTGGTAAAAGCCAAGGTTATGGTGTTAATTTTTTATGTAATACAATGTTATAAAAAGATATTATTTCTGTTGCCATCCGTTAAAGCAGAAAAGAGTTCTTATCCACAACAGAGCTTTGTAGTTTTGGTATAGAATATCCCAATTAATAAATTCTGAAAAATAAATAATATTTGTTTTAATTTATAGTAGATAAGTATATTATACACATCAACTTTAAAAGGGAGACAATATTTGAGACGATCAGTTTACATAGATCAACCATGTGTTTTCAGTATGATGTAACAGTTTTATAAATTTTTTAAACTGACGATACTTTGAGCTGCTTTGAGGGTATATATGAACCTGTTTCTGCTCTGATAACATTTAGTTGCGGTAATATTTTATGTCTTGTGCATTAATCTTCCAAATACTCAAGAATGAATAATTCTGTCTCTATCAAGTTGAAAGTGCCGCCTGTCATTCTTTGTTCGTGAACCGCCCGCATGCCTTCTCTTCGTTAATATTGGCGACTTTCCAATTCTCGAGAGTTCAAATCTCTCCCTCTCCGCCGCAGAGCAAATGGCAACGGCGAGTCGCTTATTCAGTAACTCGCCGTTTTTGCATCTGAAAAAGGTACGTTTTGGGGGAGCGCCGGACGAAAAAACGCTGCATATATATTGGGTTCACGGCTCGCAAAAAATACCGTTTTTATGGCGGAGAATTATTATGGCAGAAGGGGTAATGCTGGCGGTCTGACGCACAGTGAAATGCGTTCACAAGCTTTGTTGCTGCATGTTTTCTTGTGCAGCTTACTAATATGCCACAATAAGCAAAGGAGGGCTAATTATGCTGTAATTGTTGAGAAAGGCATGCAAGCTGTCCGTAAATTCCCCTAGCAATCAGTCATAATCCCCAAAAACGAATGGAGCGGACTCACGCTCTTCAGTTTAACTACGGCGCGGTTTATTTCCTTGCCCTTGATGGCAGCAGGTAAGGACTCCCGGCAGGCGCATTTACCTATTGACCATGAGGGGGCATCTTGAAGGAATATCCTGCCGCCGCCAACAGCGCATCCAGGTTGGTGCGATACGCGCTGGCAATGTCCTGGGGCGCCAGATCACCCATAAGCCCCTGCCAGTGGATGCCCTGAATGAGTGGCGCCATGATCAGTTGCGGATGTTCGCATAGTGGGCCGCGCAGGCCAACCTCAAGCATATGGCGCTGCAACGAGGTAAGAGTGCTGACGATCTGTTCATGATAGGGCTGCACCAGCAAAGGATTGTGCAGCGCTTCGGCATGGATGAGGCGAATGATCTGCATGCTGCGGGAGACGCCGTTATTTTGCAAAAAGGGCTGGGCCATGCGCCAGAGGCGCTCGTGCAGGGGCAGTTCCGTGCGGGCCAGCATCGCCCTGATGCTTTGGTGCAGGGCAAGAATGTCTTCGAGCACCAGAGTGTTAAAGATATCCTTTTTGTCGGCGAAATGGATATATATGGTTCCCTTGGCGACCTTGGCGGCGCGGGCGATGTCTTCCACGCGGGCAGCGGCAAAGCCGTGCGCCGAGAAGACCTTCAGGGCCGCATCCAGAATGGCCCGACGGCGGGTTTCATTTTTTATTTCGCGTTTCGTGGGCTCAGGCCGCACGGGGGGTTCTGACATGTCTATCTCCTGCGTTGCGGCGCGGGCGCGAGCCACACCAGCCCGGCCATGAGGAAGTACGCCCAGCCTCCGGCCCAGAATAGTTCGTTGAATCCCACAAGAAAGCCCTGGCGCGTCACTTCCTGATTGATCCAGGCCGTGGCCTGCATAGCGCTCATGCCCATGCCTTGCAAACCCTGCATGGCCTGGGAAAAAGGAAAACTGGCGTCGGTCATGCCTTCGGCAAAGCGTACATGGTGCAGGGCCTCCAGCCGTTCCCACTGGGTCATGACCAGCGAAGAACCTATGGAACCGCCCAGGGTGCGCAGGCAGGAGGAAAGGCTCGTGGCGCTGGCCACACGGCTGCTCGGTATGCCGTTGAGGCTGAGGCTGGTCAGGGGCATGAAAAAAAGAGCGAGGGCCAGGCCTTGCACAAATTGTGGCCACATGACGAAGGATACGTCCATATTAGGGGAAAAATAGCTGCGCCAAAAAAAACACAGCCCGAAGACCACAAAACTGATGCTGGCCAGCACGCGCATGTCCAGCTTGGCAGCATTTTTCCCTAAAATTGGTGAGACAAAAAGAGAAAATATGCCAATAGGAGCCAGGGTGAAACCTGCCCACATGGCGGTGTAGCCCATGCGCGTCTGGAGCATCATGGGCATGAGCACTACCGAGGCAAAATACAGCATGAACCCCAAAAATATGCAAATAGTACCCACAGTGAAGCTGCGGTGGCGGAAAAGTGAAAGATCCACCACAGGTTCTTTTTCCGTTAACTCCCATGCTACGAAAAATATCAGAGCGATGACCGCAACAACGCCCAGTCCGAGAATTAATGGGGAGGCAAACCAGTCTTGGTCCTTGCCTTCATCCAGCATCAGCTGAAGGGAACCCACGCCCAGAATCAGCAGTATCAGACCAATCTTGTCCACGGGTGCGCGCATCACAGGGGTTTCGCGTCCTTCCAGAACAAAGCGCAGGGCCAGCAGGCAGAAAATGCCCAGGGGCACATTGACAAAGAAAATCCAGTTCCATGAAAAGTCATCGCAAATATAGCCGCCGAGAATAGGCCCCAGAATGGGACCGACCACGATAGTCATCGACCACATGGCCAGGGCGAGGCCGCGTTTTTCCGGCGGGTAGCATGTCAGCAGCAGGCTCTGGGACAGGGGGATCAGCGGTCCGGCGGCCGCCCCCTGAAGAATGCGCGCGGCGATGAGCATGGACAGCGAATGGGAAAGCCCGCAGAGCAGCGACGCCAGCACAAAGAGAAAGGTGGCTATGTTAAAAACGCGCACCTCGCCGAAGCGCCGCGCCAGCCAGCCGGTAAGGGGAATGGCGATGGCGTTGGCGACTCCATAAAAGGTGATGACCCAGGTTCCCTGCGAAGAGGCCACCCCCAGATTGCCTGCTATGGTGGGCAGAGCCACGTTGGCGATGGTGGTGTCCAGAACGGTCATGGCCGTGACCAGGGCAATGCTCACCGTGGCCAGAACGCGCATGCCTCCGGCCAGAGGCTCCACGCGCCTGGAGGCCGCAGCAGGGGCGGGGTTTGCCGCATCCTTTCCGTGGGGGGCAGCTTGCGAAGGGTGATGCGCCGGGGAATCCATGAGTTAGCGCTCCGTTGCCCCGTTTTCGGGCGGGGTGTTTTCGGCAATGATGCTGCGGATGCGTTCTTCAATGGGTGCCATGTCCGGCTCCGTGCCCCGCGCTGTCAGCACGGGCGGGAGGGGACGCTGCCGGGCGGCGTCGGTAAGCAACGGGCCTGAGGCATCACTGATGTTCACCGCCACCACGGAAGACAGGCCGATGAGCAGCGAATGCCGTTCTGCGTCCCCGCCTTGCAGTTCAATGCGCACCGGCACCCGCTGAACAACCTTGATCCAGTTGCCTGTGGCGTTCTGGGCCGGAATCAGCGCAAACGCGCTGCCCGTACCGGCGGAAAACCCCGCCACCCGCCCGTGATAGGTCACCCCGGAGCCGTGCATGTCCACCGTAATGGAGGCAGGCTGGCCCACGCGCATGTGGCGCAACTGCACTTCCTTGAAGTTGGCTTCTACCCACAGGCTGTTAAGAGGGATAACGGCCATGAGCGGCGTTCCCGCTGCAACTACCTGCCCGGACTGCACGCTGCGCTGGGCCACCTGCCCATCCACAGGGCTGCGTATGACTGTGCGCTCCAGCGCCAGCCAGCATTCACGCACCCGGGCCGCAGCCTGACGCACCAGGGGTTGATCCTCGACAGGGCCGTGCAGCAATTGGGCGTCCAGGGCCTGCCTGCGCTGGCGGGCGGCATCCAGTTGGGCGGCGGAGCTTTTGACCTGCGCGTGGAAGTCCTGCACCTCTTCCAGACGCACGGCCTTTTCACGTCCCAAAATTTCGCGGCGGCGAAGATTGGTCATGCCCTGCTCCAACGTCACTTCCGCGACCTTGATCAGCGCCAGGCTTTCGCGCCGCTGCGCCTGAAGCCGGGCAATCTCCCGCACCACCGAGGCCAGGTCCACCAGCGCGCGGTCCAGAGCCAGGCGCGCATCGTCGTCATCCAGGCGCACCAGGGGCTGCCCGGCGCGCACGCTGTCCGTATCATCGGCCAACACCGCCACCACACGCCCTGAAATTTGCGGCATGATGCGCACCACATTGCCGGAAACATAGGCGTCGTCGGTGGTTTCTTCAAAGCGCCACACAAAAAACCAGCGCGCTGCCCACGCCAGCAAAACCGCCGTCATGAGCAAGCCCAGCACAAGCATTATCCGCGCTCGGCGTGAAGAAGTTAGCCCTTCCTTCGTTGGGAACTTTTGAGCCTGGGGGGAAGGAATGGATGTGGATTCGGACATGGTAAACCCCTTAATAAAACTGACTGGTCAGTTTTATTAAGGGGGAGTTCAAAAATCAAGAGAAAATTTTGACGGAAACCCGTGTTCTGCGGATCATTGTTCAGGCGTTATACGGAAAAAATGCTGCTATATGCTGCCGATCTTGCGAAGAAAACTGCCGTACTTTCAGTGTTGGACAAGATAATGAGGCCATTTTCTATGGCGCCCGATGCCGAGGAGTATGTCTGCAAATGGTGAAGCGCCATGCGTGCAACGGCCATGCTTGGCCTTTGAACTACGGTTGCCTTGAAAACAGGTATCCATACTTTTTGCATTAATGACAGGACAGGGGGGGCTGAGTGCAGCTAGGGCATGAAATGTTTGTAGTTGAATGAAAAAACTGTCTAATGAAAAATAGTCAATCCGACAGCCAGGCACATATTCGTCCTTAACCTGTATCGAAATTTCAAATCTCTCCCTCTCAGTCATAGAGCAAATGGCAACGGGAATCCTGAACAGGAAAATCGCTGTTTTTGCGTTTGAAAAGATGCATGTTTACAATTAATAAATAGATCATTAACTTCTTTTCTTATATAAGAAATAATTACACGTTGCAGTAAAGTAATTTTCGGAGAATGATTTATGAAATATTTTGCCTATGGTTCTAACATGTCTGTAGCAAGATTACAGGAACGAGTGCCCGGCGCGATCCCGAAGGGGCTTTTTACTCTCAAGGGGCATTCGCTCAAGTTTCATAAAGTGAGTAATGACGGGTCGGGGAAATGCGATTGCCAGTTTACTGGAAATTGTAAGGACGATGTTTTCGGTGCGTTATTTGAAATTCAAGAAGAAGACGAGGCCAAGTTGGATCGTTTTGAAGGCTATGTGCATGGCTATGACAAGAAGACTGTTACAGTGAGCAATTGTAAAGATGAATCTTTCAAGGCTATTATGTATTTTGCAACTAAAACAGATCCGTCTCTGCAGCCTTATTCCTGGTACATGCACCATGTTATTTATGGAGCAACGGAAATAGGGGTTCCGGATGATTATCTCGAATTTCTTAGATCAGTAAAGTGCATTGACGATCCGAACACGAAAAGAGAGAAAAGAGAACTTGCAATATATGGCAGTGATACAGTAGATCCTATTGAAAATTTGTGATGATTTTGATCCTGATAAAACAACTTTAGATCAGACAACAGCGAATGTTATATGAAAAAAAACAAAAAAATGGTGCTGGTCCAGCTCATTGCAGTCTTTTTTCTATTGGTTGCGCTCTCAGGGTGTGGCGTCAGATCCATTTCTGATTCGGGTTATCGTGCCGAGCATAGGGGAAATGCCGGGGCCAGCAATCCTTTTTATAGTGGCGAGCTGGGCGAACTTGCTGTGCTGGGCATTGACCCGGGCGTTGAGGCTTCGCAAGAGGAAATCAGTCGTTCCCTGGCCGGGAAGCAGAAGCTTGTATTGCCCAAAGGTTCCTCACTGATGCTTGTCCAATCCGGCGCACTGATGCCGGATGAGGAGATGCTCAGAGTTTTGGAGCAATATTATGACGTTGCGGCGTTTTCCGGGGTGCCCGCAGGGCGTGATGGCGGAAATTATGCCACAGCCTTGCGGTTGGCGGCGGCAAAAGGCGGCTGCGATACCATCATGGTTTATTGGGGAACCTTGGAAACAGCGCGAAAAGGCAAGGGAACGAAAGTCTTGTCATGGATGCCCTTCGTCGGAGGCATGATTCCCGATGAAGCGCAGGAAATGCGCATCCGTTTGAAGGTCGCGTTTATTGATGTAAAAACGGGTCAGTGGGAGGCGTTTTCTCCACGGCCTTTCCAGGATACAAAGGTCAGCACCCGCTATTCACGCGAGGTCGCGGATCAGGGGCAGGTCGCTGGCCTTAAGGCCAGCGCATATGCCGACGCTGTTGATACTATGGTTAAAAAATACGCCAAATAGTTTTTGCAGGTCATAGTCTGTCCGCATTATTTTGTCCGCCGGGCATACCCATATGATGCCGGTTTGCCCGATGGACCGAAATGCAGTGATTTGCTGCGTGGAAAATTGTGCTATGCGTATGGTTTTTATTTTTAAAATGTTTCAATGCGGAAAGAAGAGAAGGTAACATGAGGACGCAGGTTTCTTTGGGCGCAGTATTTGCCGCAGAAAAAATAGTGTATTCGGCCCTCAAACCCACACAACTGACAGCGTACCCAAGCCTTTCGGAATTGATAGGCGGTCAGGTATACATCAAACATGAAAACCAGCATCCGGGGGGAAGCTTCAAAATCAGGGGCGGCATTAACCTCATGCACCATCTGAAGCAGGAAAATGTAAAGGGGGTTATTACATTTTCAACAGGCAATCACGGTATTTCCATCGCTTCATCAGCGCAGCGATTCGCCATAGACGCCACTATCGTGGTTCCCCAAAACAGCAATCAGGTAAAAATACAATCCATGCGTGAAGCTGGCGCCACAGTGCTGGAAGAGGGAAAAACCTTTGAAGAAGCGGCGGCGTTTGGCATGGAGTACCAAAAAAAGTATGGCTTACGCTTTGTCCACGCCGCAAACGAGCCACATTTAATAAATGGCGTAGGTACTGAATTTACTGAAATTTTGCGCGAACTGCCGGATATTGACGCCATTGTTCTGCCCTTGGGCGGCGGCAGCGAGGTCGCTGCCGCTGTGACTGTTTTCAAGCAGATCAACCCGGCCATTGAGATATACGCTGTTCAGGCGGCTGCGTCCCAGGCCGCGTACCTTTCCTGGAAACAGGGTGATCTGCGTTCATCGGACAACAGGACATTTGCAGGCGGATTTGCCACAGGTGAAGGCTTTGCGTTGCCATTCAGCATTTACAAAGATCAGTTGTCAGATTTTGTTCTTTTGAGTGAAGACGAGATTTTGCAGGGCATTCAGCTGGCAATGTTTCACACAAGAAATCTGGCTGAAGGGGCGGGCGCATCCACTATCATGGCCGCCATCAAGCTCAGGGACCGGCTCCAGGGAAAAAAAGTCGTCCTGCAGATGAGCGGCGCCAATGAAACGCTTGATGTGATCAGAAAATCGTTGTCCATTAATGGCTTATGATCACTGTCTGTCGCATGTGATCCTCAAGAGTATACGTAGGCGCGGCAAAGTCCATAACGTCGCGCATGTCCGGCCCCAATGGGGCCGGTATGTTGGGAGGCACTTCTCGACTCGTAACAGTCTGTTCGGACAGAATGTTACGACGTTCGAAAGCCCTTTTGAGTCTTTTGGCGTGCAGGCAAACGCTACGCAAAAAACTTGTGGCGCGCGGCGTCAATACGCGTCCGTAAAGGGGCATCCACAAAAAACAGCTCGCAATCAAGCGCCAGTTCCTGAGCCCGGTGCATGAAGTACGCTGCTGCAGCAATGGAGTGTTCGCTGACAGTGCCGGCATTTACTTCCCAGAAGTTAAAGGAAAGCTGCGTTATTTTTGCCCCAAGGCGGCGGCAGACCTGGAAGAATTGCTCCACATCGGCGATCTTGTTGTTCTTTTCAAAGATAATATATTTAATATCAATCTGTTCCGGTGTAATTGCTGCAGCAAAATATTTTTCAACGGAAGCCATTACATCATCCCACCAGTCTCCACCCTTTACACGGGCGTAGGCAGCTGCATTGCCGGAATCAAGGCTGATATTGATTCTGCCCCAGTTGCTGGCCAGGAGTTCGTCAATCCAAGGTGAATGCCGTAAGGCATTGGTATGCACGTACTGGAAGTAGCCGTGATCGCGCAGCCAGCGGCCCGTGGATTCAAAATCCCGCAGCAGGGTGGGTTCTCCTCCGCCCCAGCTAACGACGCAGTCTTTTTCCAGCGCCCCCTGAGCATGAAGGCTCTGGATTGCGGGAAGAATGGCAAAAGGATGCGGGTGTTGTCCCGGTTTCCACAGGTCACAATATACGCAGCGACAGTTGCAGACGTGCCTGTGGTGGTTCAGGGACAGTGCTGCAAAGCGCAATTCCGGGACGCATATGGAATGCGAAAGAGGAACAAGCTCAGGACAGCCCGCGCAAAGCTTCGGGTTTTGTCGCTGTATTTCCAGCGCAACAGCGGCAATATGACTGGTATACGCCGCCATATCTATTTCTGCACCGTCAAACGAAAAACTTGGCACATTTACGCTATGCGTATTGCAACAAGGTTGCAACGCCCTTTCTTCAAATACAAGTTCCCGGACAAGCTTTGAGCAGAACAACATGCGGTCTCCTTGCGGAATCTGCTGCCCGGGGTGTCGGGCATAGAGAATGCTAACCTTGAAGCATATGTTTTCAAAGCATGCAAATGGTGTCTACACAAATTTTGCGGTCAGGGGCACACGCAGAGAGGGATTTTTTATTGCAATTCCGCAACAGTGGCAGGGAGTTTTTGATGCAGACCAGCGCTTATAGTGCGGGCGTGTCACGGCAAAGGGCAGGGGGCGGAGCTGCTGAACACAGCAGGATATTTGCAGATATTGGTTTTGGGGATGTTGTGCGCGGGTTCGCCGAGGCGAGATATGCCTTCTGCCCGCTCAATGGGGACTAGAGTCCTTCAGTTGTTGGCAAAAGTTCGGGGGCATCGAGGCTCTTTCGTCGTGCGCGACGTTGTGGGTCTTCCCCGATCTTTGAGAGGGATATTCTCACAAGTAATCTGTTCTAATGGCAGCCAGCCGGTTTCCGCACGCAGGGCACAGGCAGGATGCACCCGCCATGTGCCCTGCGTGCTTTATATCAACCAAGTTTTGCTCAGGCCATGGGCCGTAAAGAATTGACGTAGATACGAGCCACAGTTTCGCGTGTGGCCTTTACCGGAGCCACCGAAAGCAGCAGACCGAGAGAGGGGGTCTGTTCCACAAGGTCGCAGAACGTGTCCACATCAGACTCCTTCACGCCCAGATCCAGAAGCTTCTGGGTCACGCCCAGCCCGAAGAGCCACTGTTCCACGGCTTTGGCCACCTTGTCGGCCTCTTCGGGCACGCCCGCGAGGCCCGGAACAATGGGCTCAAGAATGTGGGCCAGCACGCCGGGGCGCGCCGGGTAGCATTCCTTGATGACGGCAGGCAGCAGCACGGCCAGGCCCAGCCCGTGAGACAGGTCGGGGCTAACGGCGCTCAGGGGGTGTTCGAGCGCGTGCGTGAAGTGCAGCAGGCCATTGTCAAAAGCGACGCCAGCCTCAAGGGCAGCAAAGCAGAGGCCGTAACGGGCTTTAAGATCCGTCGGGTTTTTCAGCGCTACGGGCAGCCATGTATGCACAAGGCGGATGGTGTCCCTGGCCAGATTAACGGCCAGAAGGTTGGAAACCGTGGTGGTGGCCGCCTCAACCACATGGTTTACGGCGTCAATGGAGACGTATCTGGTCTGATCCGCAGACAGCCCTGTCATCAATGCGGGGTCGTCAATGGCAAAGCGGGGATAGATGCAGTCGTAGGCAATGGCAGGCTTGTAGTTGAGCCTGGTGACAGTGGCGACGGCGAAGCGGTTCACCTCGCTGCCTGTGCCGTGGGTCAGGTTGATGGCAATGATGGGCAGGGCCTTTTCGGGCGTGAAGCGGAAGCAGTAGAGATCCTCGCCGCTTTTGCCAGGGTTGGCCAGCAGGATGGCCGCGCTCTTGCCGCAGTCAATGGGGCTGCCGCCGCCAATGCAGATGACGGCGCCAGCATTGATGGAGCGCCCCATTGCCGCCGCTTCATCCACGCTGTCCGTGGTGGGGTTGGGGGTAACGTGATTGTACAGGGCGAGGGTAATGCCGTGCTTTTGGGCCGCCGCCTCAACCTTATCCCAGGCCCCTGTAGCCTTGTAGGAACGCCCGCCGCTGACGCAGAGGATGGATGCAATCCCCTCCTGCTTCATCTGAGCCAGGATGTCGTCAACTTTGTTGATGGCTCCAACGCCGATATAAGCTGTCGTCTTGACGCGAATTTCCCGAACAACGTCGTAATCGCAACTTTCATTCCACATGATGGCCTCCTGCTGGCGCAGAGTTTTCCTGCGCATGTTATATTTACCACGCTTGTTATTTTTTTCACGTGATTTTTTATACGCCCGATCAATTCAGGAGTAAAGCTCATTGGTCGCACAAACAATGACATCGGGCAGCCATTTGCGTCATTTTTTCACGGCGAGGATTTGTTGTCAGCCGGGAGCGTCGCGAACGAGTATATGCGGGCGTTTAGCCTTGCCGGGCATATGCAAAAACGGTATGTACTACCGTGAGCGTCCGCCGCCGCCCGCCGCCCCTGCGGCCTTGTTTTTTCACCGAACCAAAGGATTTCTTGTGCAGTTTTTTGAGCAGATCGCAAAAGAGTTGAGCATTGCCCCAGGTCAGGCCAAGGCTGTGGCCGAGCTTCTGGACGAAGGGGCCACCATTCCCTTTATAGCCCGCTACCGCAAAGAGGCGCATGGCTCGCTGGACGAAGTGGCCGTCGCCGCCGTGCGCGACAGGCTCACGCAGTTGCGCGAGCTGGAAGCTCGACGGCAGGCCGTTCTTGCGTCCCTTGCCGAGCGGGAACTGCTCACTGACGAACTGCGCGCCAGCGTCATGGCCGCCGAAACCATGACGGCTCTGGAAGACGTGTACCTTCCCTACCGCCCCAAGCGGCGCACCCGCGCCACCATGGCCAGAGAAAAAGGCCTTGAGCCTCTGGCCCTGGCCCTGCTGGAGCAGGCCGCCAATCTCTTGCCCGAGCAAGCCGCGAAACCTTTTGTGGATGCGGAAAAAGGCGTGGAATCCGTCGAGGTAGCCCTGGCCGGAGCTCGCGACATCATTGCTGAAATTGCCAGCGAGCACGCTGCGGCCCGCGCATCCATGCGCGAATACTTCGCCCGCAAAGCCGTGGCGGCCTCGAGCGTGGCCAAGGGAAAGGAAGAGGAGGGGGCCAAGTTCCGCGATTATTTTGACTGGCAGGAAAACGCCGCCAAGGCCGCAGGGCATCGTCTGCTCGCCATGCTGCGCGGCGAAGCGGAGGGCATTTTGACCCTGCGCTTTCTGCCGGAGGCTGAACCGGCCCAGGCGCTTTTTCGGGGAGTGTTTGTCAAAAATTCTTCGCCTGCCGGGCAGCAGGTTCGCGAAGCCGTGGACGACGGCTATAAACGCCTGCTCGCGCCCTCTCTGGAAACGGAGTTGCGCGCGACTCTGCGCAAAAAGGCCGAAAGCGAAGCCATTGCCGTGTTCGCCAGGAATTTGCGCCAGCTTTTGTTGGCCTCGCCTCTGGGGCAAAAGCGGGTTCTTGCCATTGACCCCGGTTTTCGCACCGGCTGCAAGATCGTGTGCCTGGACGCGCAGGGCACGCTCCTGCACCATGACCTCATCCATATTCTGAGCGAGGGCCAGCGCAAGGACGCCGGGGAAAAGGTACGCAAGCTCGCTGCCGACTACGGGGCCGAGGCCATAGCCATCGGCAACGGCACGGCGGGGCGCGAGACGGAAACCCTCGTGCGCTCCTTGCATCTGTCGCTTCCAGTGCTTGTGGTCAGCGAGAGCGGGGCCAGCGTGTATTCGGCCTCCGAAACGGCGCGGCGTGAATTTCCCGACCTGGATCTTACGGTGCGCGGCGCTGTTTCCATTGGTCGCAGGCTTATGGACCCGCTGGCCGAACTGGTGAAAATCGACCCCAAGGCCATTGGCGTTGGCCAGTATCAGCACGATGTGGATCAGACTGATTTGAAAAAGAGCCTGGACGATGTGGTTGAAAGCTGCGTGAACGCGGTGGGGGTGGAGGTGAACACGGCCAGCATGGAGCTTCTGACGCACGTATCCGGCCTTGGCCCGGCGTTGGCCAAGTCTGTGGTGACCTACCGCGAGGCCAACGGCCCCTTTGCCCAGCGCAAGGATCTGAAAAAAGTGCCGCGCCTCGGGCCCAAGGCTTTTGAGCAGGCGGCGGGATTTTTGCGCATCCACGGCGGGGCCAATCCGCTGGACGCTTCAGCCGTGCACCCCGAATCCTATGGGATCGTCAAGGCCATGGCCGCTGACCTCGGCTGCTCCGTGCCAGACCTGCTTGCCAACGCCGAAATGCGGCGTCGCATCAAGCCTGAAGCCTATGTGACGGAAACCGTGGGGCTGCCCACGCTTCGTGATATCCTTGCCGAACTGGAAAAGCCGGGCCGCGACCCGCGTGAAGCTTTCGAGGCCTTTGCTTTTGCCGAGGACGTGACGCGCATTGAAGACCTTGAGGCGGGCATGCGCCTGCCGGGCATCGTCACCAATGTGACCAACTTCGGCGCTTTTGTGGACATAGGCGTGCATCAGGACGGACTGGTGCACATCAGCCAGCTGGCGGACAGCTTTGTCAGCGACCCGCACACGGTGGTGACCGTGCAGCAGCAGGTAAGCGTCACCGTGCTGGAGGTGGACGCGGCCCGCAAGCGTATTTCCCTGTCCATGCGCAAAAATCCGGACGCAGCCCCGGCGCGGGGTCAGGCGCGCGACCAGACACGAGATCAGGCACGAGATCAGGCGCGTGAACCCAACGCCGCAAGGACGCAGCCCGTGCGTGAAAACAGGCCGCGCCCCAAAACGGAAAACCGCCCCCGGGCTGATAATCGTCAGGATCGCCAAAAGCCGGAGCAGGGGCACAGGCCCTTTCAGGACATGCTCGCCAAATTTGGCAAGCGGTAAAGGGTAGGCATTGATATTTGGGAATGCTTTGTGGGGGAGGGACGAGGGTGTCGAAAAGGGGGGCCCCCCCCCCCCCCCCCCCCCCAC
>NZ_MJUZ01000027.1 GCF_002237645.1 Desulfovibrio sp. MES5 | reverse complement strand
GCAGGTGGGGTTCCAGGAGAGCCCAAGCTTCATCGGATAAGTCGTGTCGCCGCTGTACGTTTTTCATGAAAGCACCCTCCGCATATGGTGCTCTCTTATAACCAAAAACTCGTGTAGACACAACCTAAAAAATAGGGGAGCATGGCACAGCGGTCACGCTCTTTTGTTGTCCCGATTTAACCGCCAGAATTCCGCTGTAAGGTGCTGGGATATTACCTGCTAAAGACAGGGCAAAAAAACCGCAGAACAAAAGGCTGTATTCCATCCTAAAAAGGGACATTTAACCCCCTGTTTTGGCGCTGCTTTTTCTTTTTCTCCCGTTCCTTCAGAAGCATTGATGTCAAAGGCCTGCGGCACCTTTTGCCCATGCCGCATGAGGGAAAGACAGAGCTGGTGCCCCCCCAACGCCGAAAAGGCTGTAACCGCAGAGTTCACGCCCCGGATATTTTCCAGAACCTTGTCTACGGAAAAGCAGACCTGTCTGACAATCTCATATGCCACGTCTGCAACGTGCTGCTTCAGCAAGTAAAAACCAATTTCAGCTCTCTCAGGCACACATTTTCCGCCGAGGTGCCCCGGTGTCCACAATGTAGTATGGTATACTTGCCGGAAAGCCTCGTCTGCGACCGCATGATCCCCGTTGAACAACTGCTTGAAGACAAATGAAACCATCGCATTGGATATACCACAGCGTGCTTTTGTTGTGCAAAATCTTCAGGATTTCTGTCGATCATGATGCCTTGCTTACCGCTGCTTTCAGAAAAATGGACAAGACTGTAACCATCCCCTAGAGTAGGCTCTGCGAATGATCGAGATTGCTGGCAAACTGGCATCAAGAAGGAGGCCGTGCGGAAATCTCGATTCACTGAAAGTGAATAGGCCAGGATTCGCGGGGAGACGGCGGATGCATTATGAATGTGAGCGAGTTGTAAAGCCTGCTCTTTCTAAAGAAGAAGGATATACCGGCCGGGGGAAACGATTATGACTGTAAAAGAGCGGTTTGCCCTTTTGAAAGAGTACGCGGGCTCGCGCTGCCCGGTTTTTTCGGGTGAACCGGGGTGCACGCTGGTTTTTTCCGTTTCGGACGGCACGGCACGCGCAACTGTGCGGCATGTTTCGGCGCCGACTTTTGACGAGGCCTGGCGGCTTGGTCTTATCCGCATCCAGAACCGTATGGAGCGGGACAAGCTTATAGGGCGGCATTTGCGTGTGGATTGGGTGGAATCAAGCGCCAGCGTAACCTGGGATGAGTTTCAGAAACGTCTGGCTGCTGTCAAGCGCACCTACTTCCGTTTTGGGCTTGCCTTTGACGCCAAACTGACCCATTTGCTGACCGAAATGGAATGTCATGCCAATGCTATTTTTTACGGCGGGGCGGACGTGTTTGTTGGCCGGTTCAACCCCGGCAACTTCGCGCGCTACGCTGCCGCGCGCTTTGCGGCCACCGTTGTTCCGCCCAGCTCTCCCCATACGCCGGTATGGCTTGTCAGCACGGGCGGAGCGTACTGCGGGCCGGATGGCACTCTTGTTCCTCTGCCGGGGCCATTGCCGCATGTCGCGGATTCCCTGAGCAGCGGCCTGTACACCGGGCACAGGAAAATCCCCCGGCTGACTCCCGAATTTCTCAGACAGGTCGTGGGCATGGGCAGCCAGTGGCTTTGCCGTCAGATTTTACCCGACGGAAAATTCGTGTATGGATATTTCCCCTGTTTCGACAGGGAGATAGCGTCATACAACAGTTTGCGCCACGCCAGTTCCGTTTATTCGCTTCTGGATGTGGTCAACTTCACCGGTGACAGATCCTTGCTGGAGCCTGCAATGCGCAGTCTGAAATATCTGGCTGCAAGCCAGATAAGGGAATACGAGCCGGAACCGGGGCGACGCGTGGCTTTTTTGGTGGACGCGACTACCGGAGAAATCAAGCTTGGGGCCAACGGGGCCGTACTGCTTGCCTATGCCAAGCATCGTGAATTGACTGGTTCGCAAGAATTTTGTGAACTTATGGAGCTGCTTGCCGAGGGAATAGCCTTTTTACAGAATGCCGAATCCGGCGTTTTTACACATGTTCTCGACAGCGAAACCCTGGCGGTAAAAAACGAATTTCGTATCATCTATTATGACGGTGAGGCTGTTTTCGGCCTTCTACGGCTTTATGCCCAGGATAACAATCCACGTTGGCTGAGCATTGCCCGCAAGGCCTTTGACTATTTTTTGAGCAGCAGAAAGCATGCCCAGGCCCACGACCACTGGCTCAGCTATGCAGCCAACGAAATGTATGCTTTTATTCCCGATGAGCGATATTTTTCGTTTGGTATCAATAACTGTTTGCAATATCTTGATTTTATTTTACAGCGTGAAACAACCTACCCCACGCTGCTTGAACTTATGATGGCTGCGCAAAAAATGCTTACAAAAGCGCAGCGGATGCGCCAAGACCACCTTGTCGACCTGATGGATATGGACAAGTTTCGCCGTGCGCTGCACTACCGCGCGCACTATCTGCTCAACGGCTTTTTCTGGCCGGAACTGGCCATGTTCTATAAAAATCCCGACCGCATTACGGGGGCCTTTTTTATCCGGCATCACGCGTTCCGTACCCGCATTGACGACACGCAGCACTATCTGTCCGGCCTCGCCGCGTATGGAGAAATGCTTGATGCTGGCGAGCCCTTGTGGGCCGCGCCTGAAGACGCCCGCTCCATGGGCACGCGTTTCAGAAAAGACGAGGGAACGTAGACCACAGGGTGAGGCCGTCCCCATCCATTTGTGGAGTCTGAGGAGAGGATATTATGAAATGCCGCAAACGGGGCGGAAGATTCTGGATATCAGGTCTTCCGCCCCGTTTGCGGCATTCAGAAAAAACACGGATACCGTGGGATCCCGGCGCACCGTGCCGCCTGTAGCCATGACATGATGCGCCCGCGCCGATACGTCGGCGCCACGGATTTGAAGCCTCGCCGCAAAAAGGAGGGATCTCTCAATACGGCCAGGGCTCATTGTTCAGGAGTCGAGCGTCAGGGAGATGTGCAAGGGCAGCACACGCGTACCCAGCACCTTCCCCTGGCGCAGCACGCGCACGCGGATGGCCAATTCCGCATTGTGAAGCAGGGCGGGCGCCGGTGGCAGCAGACCAAAAACATCCTTGTAGACGATTCCCGGTTCCCATCTGTTGGTAGGCCACATCCAGTCGCACGGGTCATGCCGCATGCCCTCGCCAAAACGCGGTGTGGGGTTTCCTTCCCGTGGACCGACCGTAATGTCCAGCAGGAGGTTGTCATCGATTTTTTCCCTGATACTCCAGTATGTTTCAAGCCAGAGTATTTGCCGCTGTCGCATCTGTCTGCTTGACGACGGTACCCAGCAGCCGCGTAGCATCAGCGGCCCGAGGGGGAGCGGCGGGGTAAGCGAGAGGTGGGCCGGCAGGTCAATTTCGCGCATGATCCATTCCGGTCGTGGGCGATTTTCAGGCGATGGTGCCGGTGCCGGGCCTGCTGACGTGAAGGTTGCGGCGTTCAGGGGCAGGGCGCTGCGGCGTTGCGGCCATAGGTCTACGCCTGCGGTGTCACTGTGTTGTATGACCTCTGTTCCAAGCTGACGGCTCCGTTCGGCAAAAAAGGCCACCCCTCTGGCAGCGTCTTCGCCTTCGGCGGGAACCGTGCGTCCGCCACCCGACAGCAGGGGAAGAAAGCGCACCTTGCTTATCCCCTCTGGCGAAAGGGTAAGGGTAAACAGCCCGCAGTCGCTAAACCGCTCTTGCAGAACATCGGTAAGCAGATCGCCCGCGCCGTAAATTATGGGGCGCTCATTATACGTTTCAAGAGCGGGGCAGGTTTGCGGAGAAGCGAAAAAGACGGCGTCGGCTCCGGCATTTATGACCGCGTGCGCTATGCCCCTGTGTATTTTGCCGGGGCCGCTCTGGGTGTTGATATTGCCGTGTATGACAAAAATCACCGTGTGGGCGGTTTTTCTGGCTTGGGCGATTCGCGGGCAGGTTTCTTTATACCACAGGTCCGGGTTGCACAGGGGCAGATGCCAGTTGCCCGCCGTTTGCGGGTCGGCCGCAAAAACCGGCATGGTGCTGTCCACGGAAAAAACAGCCATGGTGTAGTGGCGTACCTGAACGTATGCGGGGCTGCCGGCTTCCCGCACACTGGCCCCGCTGCCCGCGTGCTGGATACCCATGGCGTCCAGATGCCGTAACTGTTCGCACAGGGCTTCCCGGCCATAGTCGCCGCTATGATAATTGGCTGTGGCCACCATGCGGATCCCGGCCTGACGCAAAATTTCCAGCTGTTCAGGCCGTGCCCTGAAATATGTGGGGGCGACGACCCCCTTGTCTACCTTGGGCTGTCCCTGCATGGCCGCCACGCAGTTAAGCGTGGCCAGGGCCGCATCCGCCTTGTGCAGAGCGCTGACGGCTCCAAGGGCGCGGGCATATCCATTGTTGCCGCATTCAATGTGCATTCTGCGCCCCAGATTGATGTTGCCGCCAATGGCGACAGCCGCTGTCGAGGCATGCGGATCCTGCTTTGCGGAATCAAAAAGGCGGTGCTGACTTAACAGGTGCATCACGGTACTGGTCAGCTTGTGCCCGGAGCTCTTGAACATGACGGTATCACCGTCTTGCAGCCACGTTGTCAGTTCCGCCCGCAGTTCTTCCGGAGTGGCGAACCATTTGCCCTTTATGCCGCCAGCAAGCGTGTTCCATACGTGGCGCATGAGTGGCCCGCAGAGCAGAAGGCGGTCGGGCGCGGCCTCTTTTATGGGCAGTGTGAGCTCAAGATGCTTTTCCACCTCGCTGTTGCCCAGTTCGGCAATGTCGCCGAGAATGGCCACCCTGGAACCAGGGCTGGCGGCGGCGAAACAAAGCCCCTGCAGGGCTGCGCGCATGGAGTCGGGGTTGGCATTGTACGAGTCGTCAATAACCGTGATATGTTTGTTTTCCACAAAAATGCGATGCCGCCTTCCGCGACCGGGTAGCAGATCGGGATCTTCCAGTGCTGCGAAACATTGCTCGACAGGATAGCCGAGGGTTTGCACCGTCGCCAGAATCGCCAGCATGTTGGTTTGCAGGTGCGGGGGCAATGCGCAGGCAAAGCGGTGCGTCGCGCCGTCAATACTGACTGTGGCCTTGCCTTCGGCGTATTCCAAAAGACGAAAACGGGCGCTGGCGTGCTTTCCATACGCTACGATATTCAAGCCTTTTTTTTCGGCTTCGGCCGCAACCGTTTCATATTCCAGCATGTCACGATTAAGGATAGCATGCCCGCCAGCGTCCATGCCTGAAAAAATGGCGCTTTTGCGCAAGGCCACCTGGTGGGTGTCTTTCCAGTATACCAGGTGCGCCGCGCTGATCGCCAGCACAATGGCAATGTGCGGCCGCGTGAAAGATGAAATTCTCGCCGGATCGTTCAGGGCCACTTCCGCAATCCAGAAGGGAATATCCCGCGAGATGGAAGCAAGCAGGCAGGCATTGGCGCGCGGGCTGTTGCCCGACGCGAGGGTGTGTTCCGCCTGGCCGAAGCCGGACAGTACCTTGCCCAGCAGGTAACTCGTGCCGGTTTTACCAACAGAACCGGTGAGGGCAATGACCTTTCCGCTAAAGTGGTTGCGCGCATGCCGTGCAAGATCGGCCAGCGCGTTGCCCATATCGGCGACTTCCAGAATGGGCAGCCCCAGATGCCCAAGGTTGCTGCCGTCCTGGCAGATGATGCCTGCGGCCACTCTGGTTAGCGACCGCAAAACCGGCAGTGGAAACCAGCCCGGCGCGTGGCACAAGAGCACGCCCGGCCTTACGCGGTTGGGGGTGATGGCCACGCCGTTGGCATGCCAGCAGGAAGGCGGCCGTACAATCCATTGCCCGCCTGTGGCGGCGACAAGTTCATCCCTGCTCCAGTGAGCCAGCGAGTCAGGCAGTACATGCATGGCGCTCTGGTCGGCTCCCTCCGGGGGGTAGGCGAAGGGGGCGGGCAGTTGAGGCAAGGCTGATATGGGGGGCATGAGCTTACTCCCTGGATATGGCGTCACTGTTGTAAAAACTTCTGGGGGGTCTGAGATTGTGCGGTGCAAATGGAAGATGCCGCATTCGAGTATGCAAAAACCATCTGTTCGCCGCCATGCACGCCATGATAACAGTTTTTTTCTCCGGGTGAACAGAGAGAAAAGGCAAAGCCCACGAGTACAAGCGTCAACAGGAACAACAGCGTGGATGGACAGGCATACAGTTTGCCTGTCATTGCGGGCATAATTCCGCAGCGGCGTTCACAAGGGCTTCAACAATGGCGTCGTTATTTTCCGGACGGCGCTGATTTACCTCTGTCCATTTCTGGTAATTAAAGCGTAAAAAAGGTATGGTTTCAAATTTTCCAAGTTTTTCAAGGGTGCGTCGCATCAGGTTAAAGCCCGCCATATTGCCATTTTGCAGTACGGGGGTGCCGTCGCTGTATGAATAGCTGAATATGGGATCCCGCTCGGAAAGCACAAATCCCGCATCGGGGCAAAGGTTCCCCAGCGGCCGCCACACGCTTTTTGCCGCACTGTAAGAGCTTTTGAACACGCTGGCGCGGTACTGCGGGTCATGAACAATGGCCTTGAGCGTACTTCGGGCGCTGTCGGCTGTGGGTTCGCCCATTTGTCGCTTTTCACGCGGGGGGAATTCTTGCGCAGTGGCTTGCCGGGTCTTGTTATCCAAGGCCGATGCGCCTTGTCGCAGCCTGAAGGCGTCTTCAGAAAAGGCTGCCATCCCCTCATAGAACCATGGATTTTTGGAATAGGCCATGCCATTTTGTATCTGGTGAAAAAATTCGTGTGCCGGAGTCGGGTTTCTTTTGGGATCAACCTTGTTATTGAGGCCTATGACAAGAACGGGAACCCTTGGCAGATCACGATCCGCCAGCGTGGCGTCAACATTTTTCGGGTCAGGTCTGAGACTGGTTGCATCATAGGCCACACCGTTAAGCCCCCGCATGGCCGCGTTACCACGTATGGTCACATCAATATATTTTGTCCCTTTATAGCGGGGTGAATCCAGCGGCGACGGGAACCCGCCCACTATGCAAAACAAATGGTAGGCGACCATAAGCTGCTTTGCCACGTTTTCTACATAATCGGGGCAACCGCTATTGTTTGTGTCTTCCAGCGGCACGGCGTCTTCACCTTCCCGCATAAATTTTATGCGAAATATGCCTTGCTGGAAGATGCTGTATTTGCCGTACCCCCTGGGCAGTAAAATGCCATCATCCTGCCCGGCGGCTGCGGCGGAGGAAAGCAGAAGGCAAAAGGCAAGAACCAGTGTTGCCGCCGGTTGAAATAAGAGTCGCAGCTCTGAATGAATAGATCTACCACGCCGAAGCATTTCATGCATATTTTGCTTGCCCATCTTCCCTCTTGAGGTGTTTTTTTCGGAAGGCCGCGTTACGTAACCGGTTTTGTTGTTCCTGGTATTCGGTGCGGGCTTCGGCGTAATGCTGTTTCAGTACTGCGCAAAGGACAAGCCATCGACGCAATAAACGAATAACGGAATATCTTGCGTTATTGTATCGCCGTCTACGGCTTGGGCTTGTCTCCTGAACGGTGGGAAGTTTGGCGGGCTTGCCAGACCAAGACGTATGCTCTGTGGCAGATTACAAAGAATACATGAATCGGACAATATAGTTTTTTATCAACCCATATTAGAGCAATTTCACTTTGAAATTGTTCTGGTGCCTGCGGGAGCAAGCACTCGCAGTGAAGGCATAAGCGCAGCTTCAGCCGTTGCCTGAAGGGCTTACGGATGAAGACAGCAGCGCCTTTATTTGCGCTGTTAAGTGCCAAAACTGGCGTGTCTTGAACTTTGAAAATGTACATTTTCAAAGTTCATCTGCTTTAAAGAGCAACAGGGGCCGTAACTATTCACGACCCCTGTTGCATGTGGCTTTTTGAAGCTAGCCGTTGTCCAGTTTGAGCATTTCACTTTCAATCATGGCTGAGATTACCGAGTCGGCATCGCTGCCATACCCGGCAAGGGTTGAAGCGGCATTATTGATGATCACCGTTTGCGTGCCGCCACCGGCGGAGAAGCTCAGGCTCAGGTCGCCATTACTGGTAAACTCGTAGAACAGGTCATCAATGGATGTCAGCCCCACTGCCGAAAGGTCAATCTTGCAGCTCAGCGAGAAGTCCTTGATGGTGTCCACAAAGTTTTTACCTGCGACGAGGTCTTCAATTCTCCACACAAAGGTGTCTGAGCCGCCACCACCGTAAAGGATATCGTTACCCGCGCCGCCAATCAGGATGTTGTCGTAGATATTACCGATGATGATATCATCTCCCGACCCACCGCCTATGCTCTCGAAGTTAGTAATCGAGGTATTGTTGTACTTGCTGTCGCCGTCTATGGATACGGTGCCGTTGTCGGCAAGGCTGATGGTATGCCCCTTATCATTGTTGTAAATGAACAGGTCGTTGCCGCCTTTGCCTCCGTCAATAACTTTTGCACCGTTGCCGACAAGATCATGTATTACGATGGTATCGTTTCCGGCTGTGGCGGATCCTCCGTTGGCTGAATCTCCATAGATTGCGCCGCTGGCAAACCTGTTCACCTCAATATAGTCATGACCAAAGCTTTGCGACGACGAGCCAGCCAGGGTAATATCGCCAACAATCAACGAATTGGTGACTGTGCCATCAATTTTGATGGTGTCGTTACCGAAAACGGAGTTAAGACCGCCAGTGTAGCCATCGCCATAAATGGTGGCGTTTGTCACATTGCCGTTTACCTGGATGATGTCGTCACCAAATATCGCACTATCTCCGGATGAATACACATCGCCAGAAACGATAGCCGAGTCTCTCGATGTTGTAGTTCCTTCAATACCACCCACCGTAATGGTATCGTTACCCAGCTTTGCTCTTGCACCGGTGCTTACCGAGTCGGCATACAGCGAGCCGCCATATACAGTGCCGACGACGGTGATCTTGTCATTGCCGTATGTGGTGTCTGATCCGCTTGATTCGGAATCGCCTCGAATGGTATTGCCCGAAGAGTTTCCGCCTATCCATATGGTGTCGTTGCCCATTATCACATTGGCTCCGGCGGCGAAGGCATCACCATAGATGGTTTCGCCCGTTGAGTTGCCGGCTATGCGAATCTGGTCATCGCCGCCCCTGGTATTGTCTCTCAGATAATAGGCGTCACCGTAGAGACTGCTGCCCTGGGAATTTCCGCCCACACAGAAGGTATCGTCACCGCTGATGGTACCCGCCTGCGCGTCATAGACGTCTCCGTAGAAGCTTTCTCCCCTTGAGTCGCCGTCTATCCGTACCAAGTCGTTGCCAAGTTTCACCGGGTTTGCGGTGGTGCTGTAGGAAATTCTGCCGTCGCCATAGATGGTGTTGCCTTGAGAGTTCCCGCGGATGATGATTTGGTCATCACCAGCCACCATACCGTTGGTCAGATCATGCTCATCGCCATAAATAGTATTGGCGTAAGCAAAAAGCAGCCCACCTGCCAGGGAAGATTCAAAAATTATTTTGTCAGATCCCTGTCCACCGACTACTGTGTTGGAATCAACACGAGCGCTCTTTAGGGTAATTGTATCATTACCCCAATAGCTGGAATCTTTTTGGTTTTTCCCACCGATGTAAATTTTGGAGCTGGAAGCGTTGTTGTCATTATATACTTGGTTGCCTTCTCCGCCTGTCCATTTGCTGGCTGAAGTCACGCTGTCGCCATAAATGACATTGCCGTAGAGCATGTTATCGTTGCTGAGGGTGATGACGTCATCGTCAATGCCCGTGGGGTCAATATCTCCATCGGAGTCGCAGTCCGCATCAGCGTCGGCATCAGCATCCGCGTCGGCATCAGCATCCGCGTCAGCATCGGCGTCAGCATCAGCATCGGCATCAGCATCGGCATCAGCGTCAGCATCCGCGTCGGCATCAGCATCGGCATCAGCGTCGGCGTCCGCATCGGCATCCGCGTCGGCGTCCGCGTCGGCATCGGCATCGGCGTCGGCATCGGCATCAGCATCGGCATCAGCATCGGCATCCGCGTCAGCATCGGCATCGGCGTCCGCATCCGCGTCGGCATCAGCATCGGCATCCGCGTCGGCGTCCGCGTCAGCATCCGCATCGGCGTCGGCATCAGCATCGGCATCGGCATCCGCGTCGGCGTCCGCGTCAGCGTCCGTCTCAAGGAAGTCTGTGGTATCTGCCATGGCTGAGTTTGCCCCCAGAGAGTCCTCAGGGAGAGCCTGACCTTCTTGTATAAGATCCAGACCAGTAAGGTGGTCTACGCCAGAGGCAAGTTCGGAAGTCCCTTGTTCGGAGTATCGGGAGGAGCGTGTCACTACGGCAGGCCCGGCAGCAGGTATCAGGTCTGGAGCAAAAGCGTTGAAAAATTCCGTACCGGATACAGTCTGCCCGTCTACCTGAAACTGGGGAATATTGTCTTTATTGTAGCGAGTATAAAAATCGCTGATTACTGTTTCGCCATTGTCAAAACCAAAGACGAGGTCATTACCATCGCGTTGGAGGGTAGCCTGGCTCGGATCAAAACTGAGCAAAAATGTGGCGTCAGCGGGTGCCTCCTGGGCAAGGCGTTGGTCGGGCGCTGGCCGGGGTATGATAACGTCTGACATAAGACTTTCCTCAAAGTAGCAAATTCGAAAAATAGCCATCGTCGTTTACACGACAAGCTAGTATATCAAATGGATGTGGAGAAAAAAGGCTGGGAAACCAGCGGCGCTCCAGAAGTTGTTCTTCCTTCCTGCAGTCCACAAACCAGCCCATCCAAAAGACCTATGCCATCAACTAATTCAGAAGTGCCGTGCTCGTTGTAATGGGAACCGCGCTCTATAGTTGTAGGGCAAGTAGCGGGAGCCAGTTCAGGGGCAAGAGCGGCAAAAAATTTCGTGCCAGAAATCAGTTTGCCGCCAACCTCGAATCTAGGCACGGTATCGCTGTTGTAGTTGGTATTAAAATCCGTCAAGTATATGCTGGCTGCATCGTTAAAAATGAAGACCAAATCATTGCCCACTCGCAAAAAAGTCGCGAAATCATAGGGAAAATCAAGAGTGTATTTGGCATCAGCAGTAGTGTTTACTGCAATATGCTGTCCGCTTTGAGGTCGATTATTATTAATGGTATTCATAATTATTCCTAATATTAGTTAGCATAAACAGCATGCCACGCACGCACGGCTAACGTAACAACATGACCAAGTTGGTCCAGATCGGTGATTGGGTATTGCAAGAAGTTCTTGCAGACCAGTAAGACTGGCCAGAGCCGTTTTCCTGAATTTAAGGGGAAAGGCTCTCATGGTAGAAAGGGGGGAGCAGGCGCCTCCCCCGTGATGCTCGAAAGCTATCACTAAATGTTTTCCAACTAGATAAGCAGTTAGGAACGAACTGTCAATACAGTAGTTCCGTTATACCATTTACTAACTTTTTTTGGGGTATTCAACATTGTGTAACTATTGATCTAACCAAACTGTGTATACCACTTTTAATCTGGTAGTTCCCATTGGATTACAGGTAATATTCTTCTCATGAAATTCTTCCAGTATTATCCAGCCCATCAAACTGTGCGGATGCCGTTGGTTATAATCCTGCTGCCAGATTTCAACAGTTCTTCAGGTATCGTGCGCAATAGAAACACATTCTGACTTAAGCACTTATCCCTGAATGTTCCGTTAACGCTTTCAATATGTCCATTACCCTTGGGCGTTCCCGGACAAATAAACTCAATCTACACACAATGCTCAAATGTCCATGCATCCATTGCATTGTCGCCGAATTTCGAGCCGCTATCCAATGAGTTGCTCCCAAGTGTGTCTGCTTCATTTCATGCTCGCGCTCCCTTGTCAGAGGCATTCGCTTTTCAATGAAACACTTTGCTGGGGGGCAATTTATTCTGACATTTTGTGTAGAGACCTCCTTTGCAATCATTATGCCGAAAAACAGATACTGCTTTCAGCTTAAGTGGAGTGAAGCGGCTATAAATACTTTTTCCCATAAAAAGAGCCATGGCAACAGTTTCAGATATCTAAAAAACTTTCTCGTTTTATTTAGGAAACCCAATTTTTTTGTTTTGATCATGTGGGGTAGGGTTTTGTGCAAATTTTTCTTATGATCCAACGGGACTACCCCTCCCAACCCACTGCCGAGGCAGGACATATCCCTTCTGCAAGGCAGTAGCTCACCCCCGCGCCAGATTCGCCTTCGCCTTCGCTTGCATGACCAATACGTTATGGGGAATTGCCGATAATCAGTTTGAAGCGTCTGACTTTTGACATATAAAAGCAGCCGAGCGTAGCATGGATTTTTTCGACCAGATCATGGCGTATTCGTTCCTGCAAAGGGGCAGCATGAAGTCTTTGTTTGATAACATGCCTCAGCATGCTGTCACGTCACGCGGCAAGTCCTTGTGATGTTCAGCCTGTGGTCTTCGTGAACAAGGCAGACGAACTCTCGCTTCTCGGCCATCCTTAGAGTTTTTAGATAACATCCCTCAACAAACTGTTTTTACAAACTTAAGTCAGCGAACATCTGCTTGAGTAGGGTGGTTTTTATACTGCCCCCATTAATGCCCTTCGGCATAAAAACGGCATGACCGTCAACGCCAAACGTGTAGAACGCCTGATGCGTCTGCATGGCTTGTGAGTTAGGAGAGCAGCCTTGCGAGCAAAGCGTACTCCACTGGAAGCAAGTTGCGTCCTGTACGCCCCTGCTAGTAGTGGGCATTGATATGACCAAGGTCATGACGGAAAGCGGCTGGGTGTTCGTTGTTCTGATGGTAGACTGGTTTTTTAATAAGATCGTTGGCCATCATGCTGGCTACCAAAGTCGAAGTCATGAGTGGTTGCAAGCCTTGGGTATGGGCATTCAAGCGCACTTCCCCGAAGGCGTCAGAGGACAGGGCTTGAGCCTGATGAGTGATAACGACTGCCAGTCGACAGGACAGGTTTTATGCGTGAATGCGCGATACTAGGCATCTCCCAAGCATTCACCAGCTATGGCAATCCCAAAGGAAACGCGGATACTGAACGGACAATGCGTACGATTAAGGAAGAACTCTTTGGGTTGCGCGAATGGTTCAGCCTTGAGCATCTGCCCACGCGCTTTCTAACTGGATAGAACTTTTTAACACCACCCACCTGCACTCGGCGCTTGGCTGGAAGACCCCGCAATGCGTGCATCAGCAGGCTGGTAAAAACCGGAAGGATTCTCCCTTAAAAGCAGCTTGGTTCATGGGAGGGGCATTACACCAGTTTGTGCTGCAACAAGAAATAACGACTTAGCTTTGCATAACGTATGGTAATTCTCACACTTGTTTGCGGTGTGGAAGGCTTTCCACCGAGATGCCGTAAATTACAAAAGGTCATAACTATCCGCCAAATCCGAACACGTAGGAGCGATGCAGCGTGGCCGGAGGGACTTCAGACGTACAGTGCCCGGTGCTCACAGCCACAGGTTCGCGACAAAAAGCGCAATCAGACAGTCGGCGGCATCCGGCAATTGCAGGAGAAAATTGACCAGATCCAGATCGAACAAGCAGAAACAGTGCGGCACTTGCAACTCTTGAACGACGCACACGCGAATTTGTAACCGCTCTTGCCGCGCTTGAGGGCCTTGTTGAACAGCGATAGAACGGACGCGTGAGCAGCAGCGTCAGCGGAGCAGAGGGCCAGTATTAGTGAGGTAGTGCTGTAGGTAGAAATACCGACATCATGAGAGTATATTATAGTTTGTTGCGTTTTTAATGTTAAATTGTTATCAAAATAAAATAGCCTTAATTCCTTTTGAGTTAAATTCATCGGATACAATGCAGCCAGCAATATAATGTCATTCCACACAAAGGAGTTAACTCATATGTTTACAGAGAGTTTTTTAGAAACATTGCATAAGGAGGGGGTTGCCCCCATCGTCACCTGGAGTGGCGCCGAGCCGCACCTGGCCGCTACCTGGAACAGTTATATTCATAAGACCGAAGACAACAGACTGCTTATCCCTGTGATGGGCATGAAGACGACCCAGGATAATATTGCGGCCAACAATCGTGTTAAGATGGTCATAGGCAGCAAGGAAGTGATGGGAAAATACGGCCCGGGTGCGGGCTTTCTGCTGGAAGGCACTGCCCGGGTAATTCGGGAAGGAAAAGAACTTGCCATGATGCAGGACCGCTTTAATTGGGCAAACTGCATTATAGAAGTTACTGTTTCTCAAGTAACGCAGACAGTTTGAAGCCTTTTTTGCTGCACCGTGATCGCGCCCTTGATAGCGCGGAAACTCATGAAGACTAAAGCCCTTGGCAACCGAGGTTGCCAAGGGCTTTGTAGTTTATGCGACGATCGCTTGTGCCGGTACGGTTGTTTTCTGCATCAGTTCAAAATCTGCCAGTTGGAGCAGATTGAATTGAGCAAGGCCAAGGATCGAGAGAGGTTTTCGCCTGTCAGGTGCAGCCCAAAGTCGGAAATATCCGTGCTGTCATCAAGATGGCGCATAAGAAATATGGTAGCGTAGGGGGCTTCGTAGACTTGGTTTACCAGAAGGGCAAACTTGTTCTGCTTTGCCGGCATTGTGAAATCGGCAGGCAATTTATTATATAAAACAAGTTTTCCAGACTTAAGCAGATCAACGAAACTATCTACGATCATTGCCAGTTTCAATGGGATCCTTTTGGGGCGGGGTGACTGCGTTGATCTGCTTTCGTGTTGCTTTTTTTAAATGCACGAACAGGAATGTGTTGTATTTTGTTTTATTACGAAGCGATGCAGGAAGGTCTGAGAAATTTGTCTGGTGGCGATTTAGTGGTCTTTTGTTGGTTTTATGACTGCACTGGTGTTTCAAGACCAACAATATAACCAAGCACTAGATTGCATATAGAAGAAAGTGAAATAAAAAACAGCCTCAATTTCAAGGATTGAAGAGGTTTTTTTAAAATAATGAATTTGTTGCAATCCATTAAAAGTCGTTCATGGTGTGAGGGCGAGACTCGGCATTTTTGCAACATTGAATTTTTAACCAGCTTAAATTATTGTAACTTGTTTTTTTGCTCGCAGAGCTTGTGACTCCGTTTGTGGCCCTACACTAAATGGCACTTACGAAAAAATATAGTGGGACCAGAACCCGCACAAAAATTTGATTGTTGTTCACGCTTCTTTGTTCAGCTTCAGGCGTTGGGAGCAGAGTAGAGCATTGCTCCCATCACCTGGCTTTTGTTCTAGTTAATCAGCAACCTCTTCCCATATGGTTTTTACGGCTTTAAGAACAGCAATGACTATGGTGAGTCATGCTGTAGCATCAAGGCCGCAATCTGCTTTACTCATTTTTCCCTCTTTTCGGCAAAGTTTGTTGCAGCAGGCCAAACATGGCAGGCGCCAGGTCAGGCAGGTCATTAGAATATCTATGTTGATGTTATATCACGTAACTATTTATACTGTTCCTGGTCTGGCGATAATACTGTTGTACGTTCTTAGTCCTGTTTGTGTTGCGGTGTTCTGTCGAGAATGGCAATGATGCTTATCAGAAAGGCGGTACCAAAAATCATGAACTGCGCGCCAAAAATCCAGAAAACAAGCGGTACAGTAAAGTAGAAAGCGCGCATGCCCAGATAAAAATGGTTTGCGCCCATATTCAGATATTTTTCCGCCATGCCGCCAAGCTGGGCGTTGTTGGTCTGTCCGCTTTCCGCGCCGAGCATAAAGCCCACATGCGTGTACAGCCTGAGCGATGAGGCAAAGCAGAAAAAAGCCAGAAAGAAGTTCAGCAGCAGGGCAAGAATCTTGAAAGCAAACATGCCCGGTTCAACCGAACCGAAGAAGTTCAGCGAATGCCAGGTGTGCCGCACATTTTCTCCATTGCCGGTGAGCGACAGCACGCCCACAGCCAGCAAAACGCTTGTGGAGGCCATGAAGGTCGAGGCCATCGTGGCGTTGCGCAGGGTTTGCACGGCAAGGATGCCATTCTTTTTTTCAAGAATGGACGCCACCCACTGAACCCTTGCCTTCCGCGATATGCCGTGGATTGTATAGTCAGGATCGGCTGTTTCCCTGATGCGCATATAGATGTTGTAGGCAGTGTATAAGGCTACGGAAAGGCAGAAACACAGCAGGTCAAAAGTGTACATGCAGACCCCCGAAGGCAAAAAAGGCGGATACGGCTGCGCCTTCGATACCTGTATACCCCTGTATGCTCTTCGGAGGCAACCATGCCGGGTTCAGCGGTTCGCGGAAGTTTGTTTTATGTCTTCTTCAAGGCGCCGCACGCATTCAATGATGCCACTCAGTTTAAACGGTTTTGCCACAAAATCAAAAGCCCCCTTGCGGAACGACTCCTTAGCGGTATCCAGCGTTGCAAAGCCGGTAATGACCACAATGCGCGCCTGCGGCAACAGTTCCCGCGCACGCTCAAGAACCTGAAAGCCATCAGCTCCTTCCATCTTGAGGTCTGTAATAATTACATCAAAAGTCGTTTGCGTCATCCGGTCCAGAGCTGCGGCACTGTCGGTGAACGTTTCCACATAATAGCCGGATTTCTGGAATGCCGGTTTAAGCCGCTTGCAGACAATGGGTTCGTCATCAAGCACCAGAATGCGCAGCGTCATTGTGCTCCCCTCCTGTATGCCCGGTGTGTTCTGCCGGAAGTGTGGGTGTGATGGCCTCCATAAAGGCCTGCACGTGCTCGGCAACCAATTCGTCGCTGTTCATGCGTGCATCAAGCTGGCGGGCGTAGCCCACAAGGCCGCCAAGCATATGCAGACGCATCCGCATGCGCGTTACGGAGAGTTTTTTTATTCTGCCCACTACCAGGTCGCCGTGCACTTCTACACGAAAGTCAAACCTGTCCAGCACGTCCGCCACAAACCGGGCCCGCCGCGAGCGTCGCACCAGTTCCGTAACGCCGCCGAGAAAGCGAAAGTAGATGTAGTTGTCGTTAATCTGGTCGGAAACATAGGCGTCGATGGTATTGTAATGGTAGCCAAGGCGCATGTTGACGTTCATGTAGTCGCGCAGCGCCACGGCTAGATTGCGGCCTACGGAGTCCGGCCCGGCCATGGAGGCCGTGAAGGTGCGGGTAAAGCTGGACATAAAGCTGCCAAGGTCTACCGGCACGGGGGCTGTGTCCCACATGCCAGAGGTTGTCATTCCCTGCAGAAAGGTCAGCAGGGGGACTGAGGTAATTTCCTCCATGTTCAGGGCTGGCGCTTCGGGCGCGCAACTGGTGCCGCCGCCGGCATCAATGATGGTGAGGCCCAGGGGTGGGCCGTCCACCAGCCGACGGGCCGGGGCGTGGTGCAGGGCGTCATGCCGCTGGCTGAGCGCCACCAGCGCCTCAACGGCTTTTTCGTGAATGTAGCGGGTGATGTCGTGGTAGGTTTTGCACGCCTGGGGCTTGAAATCGTCCGAATGCGGGTCCACAAGGTTGAGTGGCGCTATGTGCTTGAGCAGCCTGCGCAGCAGCCGGTATTCATAGGATTCCTCAAACATGTCCGGCTCTGCGCGCTCAAACCTGTCCAGCTCCGCGACGCGCCCCCGGTAAACGACGTTCTGCGTGGCATCAAGAGTGATTTCATCACCGTTGCGCAGCAGACTGGTGGCGTCTTCCGTATTGACCAGGGCGGGAACGCGCTGCTCGCGGGCAATGGTTGCCATGTGGCCGGTGGGCGAACCCACATCGGTGATGATGCCGCAGGCGCGGCGCATTACCCGTGCGTAACGGGGCGAAGTGAACTTGGAAACAAGAATGCCGCCCTCAGGGAACTGGTCGAGATCCGTATTGTGGTCAACCAGCACAACCTTGCCCACCGCAACGCCGCGCTGCGCCACAAGCCCCTTGCCGGCAAAAATAACTTCCGCCTTGCTGGTGGCGTCCTGAACCGGCACGGACAGCCCCGCATCGCCGCCAGACCATAATGGGCGCGACTGCAAGATGTACAGTTCGCCCTGGGCGTCGAATGTCCATTCCACATCCTGCGGGCGTTTGTAATAACGCTCAAGCGACATGCCCACCCGGGCAAGCTGTTCCAGTTGCCCGTCGGTAAGGCAGGGAATGGTTTGCAACAGCTCGGGAACATCCTCCCACATCAGGTCGCCTCTGGGGGCGGGCGCAAGCCTGCGCGTTTTGCGGGCCACGGCGCGCGTCAGCGGCGGATAGGGGGGCGTGCGGCTTAAAAATATGGTGTCAGTGGCGGTTTCGCCGGAAACAACGGCAGCGCCTCCTCCCCAGGCGGAGCTGACCACCATGGACTCGCACCCCGTGCCGGACTGTTGCGTGCAGGTAAAAAGCACGCCGCTGACGCGGCTTTCCGCCATAACCTGACAGCCAACAGCCATGGCCACTTCGCTCTCGTGGTACCCCCGGTCAAGGCGGTAGCGCCATGCTTCCATGGAGTAGGTACTGGCGATAACGGTTTTATATGCTTCAACCACCCGATCTGGCGGTACATTCAGCTCGGTTGCGTACTGCCCGGCAAAACTGGAATCGCCATCTTCGCCCCAGGCGCTGCTGCGCAGGGCAAGGCGCAGGGGAGACTGGGGGCGGCGCACGCTCAGCGCGTTCACCATGGCGTCTATCCGCGCCACAAGCCGCCAGGGAAGGGGAGAATCCATGATGCGCGTCTGCATGAGGTCGGCCAGTTCGTGCAGGCCCTGATCTGTGCCGTCCCATTCCTCAATACTGTTTTGGGCCAGTTCCAGCAGGCCGTTGCGCGACATGAAGGTAAAAAAGGCCGTGGTGGTAATGGCAAAGCCGTTGGGCGTCTGCAGGTGCAGGCGGTTTGAAAGGTCGCCAAGCTGCGAAATCTTGCCGCCCACTTCATCCTCGGCCTCTATGCCGATATCCTGAAAAGGCAGCACCATGGGGCCGTCTTCTGTATGACGGCGACCGGCGAGTTCCTCCTGCAAACGGTGCTGAATGCGCTCAAAAGCCAGAAACAGAGCCGTATTTTTATTCTGCGTGAGTACGCTCATGTCAGAGATGAGCTTGAAAACCTGGTCGTCAAGCTGAGAGGTAGCGTCTTCAATATATTTGCTGTCAAAGATATACTCGCCGCCAAGCTTGTCGCCCATGTCGGCCATAAGCTCAAGAATGCGGTTATTGCGCTCAAGAATGTTCTTGAACTTTTTGAACAGCAGGGCAAAGGTCACGCTTTGCTCATTGCGCCAGCCTGTCAGCATGCTGGCCATGCGCGCCAGAATTCCCACAATTGCCTCCGGCGGGGGAGCGTTGCTGCTCCCCCCGTTGCCCGTTCGTGCGTTTGGAGCACGTTCGCTGAGGATGCGTCAGTGCGCTCCGCCCTTGCTCTGGAATATCATACCGATTGCCAGACCGCCAAAAATGGCTACCAGGGTGGACAATATGCCGTAGAGCAGGCTGTTGTCCCTGGCCATGTGGTCTATCCAGGCGGGCATGCCCACAAGTCTGACTGTTACCGGGGCCGAAGCGCTGCCAGAAATGCTGCCGTTGCGCAGGGCAAATATCTCGACCCTGTACTCTCCCGGAGACATGCGCGAAGGAATGGCTATGTCTGCGCGGAAACTGCCGTTGTCAGCCACGGTAATGCCGCGTGTTTCTTCCCGGTACAGACCGTCCTGTCGCTTCAGCTTTATAAGTTCAGCTGTGATATCAAGGCTGTCGGATTTGCCTTCTTCTACTGTTACCGCCTTGCGCACAGCTTCAAGCCCCAGTGCCGCGCCGCCCACATCCGCAAGCGGTCGTGACGCCTCCACCAGAAAGACCGAAGGCACGTTGTGCAGATGTACAGTGCCAAGGTTCATCCACAACAGGCCGAAAACCTTGCCCTTCTGACGCAGGGCAAGATCGGTGCTGGCGCCGACAAACCGGGCCGCGATGGCGCTGCCCTGTGGAGCCAGCCCTTCCACATGCAGCACAGTTCCCTTGTACGAGGCTGAAATATCAATGTCGGACGGCTTGACCGCAAGCGCCACGGCTTCGTCGGCATGCGCCGGAAAGCTGGCACAGCACAGGGCCATGGTCAGCGCGGCAACTGTCATACAGTGCGAAAGTTTCAGGCCGCTCATGGTTAATGCCCCCCTGCGTACGCCAGCAGCACATCCGGCCGGGCCAACAGGTCGTAAAGAATCTTGCCCATAACCACCAGAACAAGCGTTGCCAGCAGAATTTTGAGTTGATCGGCCTGAAGCTTTTTGCCGATGCGTGTACCAAGCTGCGCGCCGATGGATGAGCCGATGAGCAGCAAAAGGGCCAGAATGAAATCAACCGTATGATTTTCAATGGACTGCATGATGGTGACGTTGACGCACGTGAACAGGATCTGGAACAGACTCGTGCCGACCACGACATGCATGGGCATGCGCAGCAGGTACACCATGACGGGCACCATGATAAAACCGCCGCCGACGCCCATGATGGCGGCAAGTATGCCTACCAGCGTTCCAAGCCCCAGGGGCATGAGCAGGGAAAGACGCACTCCCGATCGCGCAAAATCCATCTGCCAGGGCATGGAACTCAAACCGCGCCTGTAAGATGATTCCGGATGTGCTTTTTTAGGGGCGCTTGTTGGCGTGCCGGACGAACGCATGGATTGCAGGCTTTCATAAAACATGTAGCCGCCCACAAGGCCAAGCATGAGCACGTAGGTGACGTTGATGAGAAAGTCGGCATTGCCGAGCGCGCGCAGCAACTTGATGACGCGCACCCCCACGCAGCCTCCTGCCACGCCCCCCGCCAGCAGCAGGAATCCCATTTTGAAATCCACATTGCCCAGGCGAAAATGCGCCAGTGTGCCGGAGGTGGAAGCGCCGATAATCTGGTTGGAATCCGAGGCGGCGGCAACCGTTGGGGGGATGCCCAGCATGATGAGCAGCGGCGTCATAAAAAAACCGCCGCCCACGCCAAAAATGCCGGAGAGCAGCCCAACAGTGCCGCCCAGGCCCAGAATCGCGGCCATGTTCACGCTGTTGCCTGCAATGGGCAGATACATATACAGCGGTATGTTCATACGTCAGCCTCGCTGTGTTGCGTCAACGTTTTTGTGGAGTTACTATTTCAACCCTGCATGAAACCCGGTGCCGGACAGACTGCATCGCAGATATTCCGGCATGATCCTGTTCGTGAATGAGCAGGGTTATTCCATGATTTTGAACAAATGAAACAATGGATTCCTCGTAGCCTCCTTCTGCAACAAAGTATTCAATATTGATTCCATCAGCCTTTGCGTATCCTACAAGCAGCTTAAGCCTCTGACGAGCGGGATGTGCATTCTGGAGCGCCCTGTTCTGCACAAAAAGAACATACAGCCTGGCCTGAATGCGCTTTGCCAGCGAACATCCATGCGTCAGGGCTTCCTGTTGGGGGTGCTGTTGATCAATGGCCACCAATATGCGTTCCATGCGCGACCTCATGGGGCGGCATAGGCAAATGTGATGCCAAGTGTTATTATAAATAATATTTTGTTATTTCAGTGTATTGGAAAGGTGTGGAGTTAACATTCCTGATGTGTTGTGTTCATTTTGAAAAGCATGTAAAAAATTGCTAGTGAAAAATGTTTCAAAATGAACTGATACGCCAGTTGCGTGCAGGCGGTGGAGATCATGTGTTGATATCTGGCAGGGAGGCGGCAATGGGAAGCATGGATATAAAAGACAGCGCGGACAGGCGGGGCCTTGAGCGCATGTTCGCGTATTCCGGGGATTTTTTTCACTCCATCAAGGGCAAAATATTTATCCTTTTTGCCGTTACCTTTCTGTCCATCGGCGTTTTGGCGGGCCTGAACTACTGGAGCCTGTCCACGGTGAGCCAGCGGCTGCTGCTTGGTGAAAAATATGACGACCTGCTGAACGACATTCTTGAAGTGCGCAGGTATGAAAAAAATTACTTCTTCTACAGCGATGCCAAAAGTCTGAGCGAGGGCATTGTGTACCTTGAGCGCATAGACGCCCTTGCCGGGGAGCTGGCCGGGGATATGGCCGTGCTGGTCGGTGATGCGCAGCAAAAAAACTTCATGGCTTTGCTCTCCCGTTACGGCCAGGCCATGCGCGCACTTGCAAAAGGCGGCACCACGGGGCAGGAGGCTTTGCGCAATCTGGGTAAATCCCTCACCGAGGCCGCGGATGATATCCGCAGGCAGAAGCGTGAACGCGCACACAAGGCCCTCAAGCAGACCCACATCATGCCGGTGGCCTTTTTATCGGTGTTTCTGTTGCTCATGGCCCTGGTCATCAAGCTGATCTCACAGGGGGTGTTGCGTCCGCTGGGCATGGTGGCGGCGGGTACGGCCAGGGTCGGGCGCGGCGATTTCAGCCCCATCGCTACCGGCGCAGAACAGCTCAGCGAAATTGCCGACTTTATCCGTGCATTCAACAGAATGTCGCACGAACTGGCCGTGAATCAGGAGCACCTTCTGCAAGCCCGCAAAATGGCCGCCCTCGGTACCTTCACCGCGGGCATCGCGCACGAGCTGAACAATCCCATCAACAACGTGCTGCTGAGCGCCGAAGGCCTGCGCGAGGACTACAGGGAAGCCATCGATGCCGACGGTCAGGAAATGATCGACGACATCATGCAGCAGGCGGAACGCGCTTCGGATATTGTGCGTAATCTGCTTGATTTTTCCCGCACCGGGCACCCTGCCTCAGAGGGGCTGTGCCCGGCAAAGGTTGTGGGTTCGACACTTAACCTACTGAAAAATCAGGCGATGCTGGCAGGGGTAACGCTGCATGTGGCGGTGCCGGAACGGTTGCCCGATGTGTGCGGCGATCTGCGCAGTCTGCAGCAGGTGTTCATGAACCTGCTGCTCAACGCCATTCAGGCCACGCCCAAGGGCGGAACCGTAAGCATCAGCGCGCACGAGGCGGATGCGGACATGGTGGCCTTTGATGTCAGCGATACCGGCCCCGGCATACCGGAATCCATTCAAGAGCACATTTTTGAGCCTTTTTTTTCCACCAAGGAGGTCGGCAAGGGTACCGGCCTTGGCCTTGCCGTAACCTACGCCCTGGTGCACCGCTATGAGGGGCAGATCAGCGTGCGGAGCAAAGAAGGGCAGGGGGCCGTGTTTACGGTTTTGCTGCCGCGTGTGGACAGCGTATCTCAGCCGGATGAAAAGGAGTGACAAATGCCTCTGCGTGTCGCCATTGTTGACGACGAGCCCGTTGTCTGCAAACGCCTGAGTCAGGCTCTCGCCAAGGAAGGATATGCGGTCGAGGCCTTTGTGAGCGCCCGTTCCTTTCTGGAAGCAATGATCGAGCAGCCCTTTGACGTGGTTTTTTCAGACATGTTGCTGCCGGATATGAACGGCCTTGAACTGCTGCCCAAAATCAAGGGGCTGAGGCCCGAAACCGAGGTCATCATTGTTACCGGGCACGGCACTATTTCCACCGCCATTGAGGCCATGCGCGACGGCGCCTTTCACTACCTTACCAAGCCGGTGAACTTTACCGAAATACGCACTCTCGCCCGCCATGCGCAGGAAAAAATAGCCATGCGTATGGAAAATACCCGCCTGCGCGAGGCTTTGCTGGGCTCCTCCGGGCTGTCGTCCATAGTGGGCAACAGCCCGGCCATTCAGGAGCTTTTTTCGCTTATCCGCAAGGTTGCGCCTGTGGATTGCAATGTGCTCATTCAGGGCGACAGCGGCACAGGCAAGGCCCTTGTGGCCCTTGCCCTGCACCACCTGAGCCCGCGCCGCAACCAGCCCTTTGTTACCTTCAACTGCGGCGGCTTTACGGAAGAGCTCATCAGCAGTGAGCTTTTCGGCTATGAAAAAGGCGCGTTCACCGGGGCCGCAACAAGCAGGGTCGGCTTGCTGGAGGGCGCTTCGGGCGGTACGGTATTTCTGGACGAAGTGGGAGAAATGCCGCTTTCCATGCAGGTGCGTCTGCTGCATGTGCTTCAGGAACGTCGCATCCTGCGGGTCGGCGGCACGCGCCCCATTGACCTGGATATCCGGGTTATTGCGGCCACAAACCGCGATCTGAAGACAGAAGTGGAAAAAGGGACTTTCCGCGAGGATCTGTTTTTTCGGCTCAACGTGGTCAGCACCACCTTGCCCCGGCTGGCGGATCGGCGTGAGGATATTCCGCTCTTGGTACGGCATTTTATCGAGAAATACCGATTGGCCTTTCGCAAACAGGTTTATGATCTGGACGATCAGGCCCTGGCTGCGCTTATGGGGTACAGCTTTCCCGGCAACGTGCGCGAGCTGGAAAACATCATCGAGCGGGCCGTTGCCCTTACCGACAGCGAAACCATCACTTCGGCAGACCTGCCTGAAGATATCCGACGGCTGGAGTTTGATACACTTGAAGGGGATGGCCTGCCCACTCTCGCAGAGATGGAACGCCGCTATGTAATCAAGATACTAGAAAAGACCGGCTATAATAAAAAACTTGCGGCAGAGGTGCTGGGCGTGCCCCGCACTACGCTGTGGCGCAAGCTCAAGGAATATGGCGTGGAGTAGGGAACGGCAAACCCCGCAGCGCCCATAGCAACGTGCAGCCCGCGCATGCAGCCCGAATTTATGGGGACGTATGCGCGGGCTGCACAGCTTTTATGCTTTAGAAGCTGAAAGACTGGGGCGGATTGCCGCTGAAATCAAACATGAAAACCATGCCGTGATCCACACTGAAAACCGTAAAGTCGGGGTTTTCCGCAGAGCCGTAGATGGAGCTGGAGTCGCCCCCCATTTCGACCGGACACCCCTCTAATTAAGGAGGAGGTGCTGGAACTAGTGCTAAAACAAACCCAACTGTGGAGATAGTAAACATAACGCCCCGTCGTTGCTGGTCTGATCGCTGTTGCAAAAGAGCGCGTAACTCTTCTACTGAAGGCAAGGTGGCGCTCCGTGATTTTGAGCAAATAAACGTGCGGGATTCGTGCGATCCGTAGTGTCTGAGCCCGATAGCCAGTACGCAGGCTGATACGAATTTCAGAAGGATACATGCGTTGCCGCAATGGTTCTGGGAGCCTGTAGCGATAGTAAAAGATTCCCTGTTTGAGGTAAAGGAAGGTGGGAGTTTTCCCTTGGCAGGTAGCGTTAGGGGAAGCACAATCTGCGCCATAAATCGACTCGCTTGTGACCCCGTTTGTGACCTTTTTGGAGAGGGGGCGTATTTGGGGAGTCAAAAGGCCGGAAAGGCGCATTTCAAGCTAAGAAAAAACAAAAAAGGATTACAACTAGCTAGCTGTAATCCTTAATGTTTTTGTGGTGCCGAGGGCGGGACTCGAACCCGCACGAGAATCCTCACTACCCCCTCAAGATAGCGTGTCTACCAGTTCCACCACCTCGGCGCGAAGCAATAAACTATCGTATTGACCTGCTCTTGGCAAGTGTTTTTTTAAAAAAAATTTCCAGGACTTGCGCTTGCGGGGTGTTGCGCGTAACTTCTGGCCCTTACTGGAGACAACCAATGGACGAATTTGTACACAAGTTTTTGAAGCGTACAGGGCCTGTCCTGTGCCTAGACATCGGCAGCGGCACGCAGGATGTCCTTTTGGCCCGTCCAGGGCTTGAGTGTGAAAACTGGCCGCGTTTCGTGCTTCCAGCCCCCGCGCGTATGGTGGCGCAGCGTATACGTGAATTGACGTTGTTGCGCCGCGACATCTGGCTTTATGGCGGGAATATGGGGGGTGGCTTCAGTCAGGCCATCAAGGAGCATCTGGCCGCAGGCTTCAAAGTCGGTTCAACTCACGCCGCTTCACGCGGAATTCACGACAGTGAAGACGTGGTACGCTCGATGGGGGTGGAGTTTTTCGCCAACTGTCCTGAAGGCAGCGTGCCCATTTTTCTCACAGACTATGCGCCGGATTTTTGGGCTGGTCTGCTGCGCATGGCCGGTCTGCCGCAACCTCACATGGTTCTGGCCGCGGCTCAGGATCACGGCTATCATGTGGGGGGCAACCGTCAGGCCAGGATGCGCATGTGGAGCCAGCTTTTGGCATCCTCCGCAGATCCGGCAGAGTGGATATATTCCGTACCGCCTCCGGCCCTGACCCGTCTGATGCCGCTGCATGAAAAAACGGGCGGGCCTGTAGCTGATACAGGCACCAGCGCGCTTCTTGGCGCACTGTGTGATCGCGAGGTGATGGATCGCAGTTTCCGTGAGGGAATAACCGTGATAAACGTGGGCAACGGACACACTGTGGCGGCCCTTGTTTTTAAGGGGCAGGTACGCGGTATCTACGAGCACCATACGGGCATGCGCGATCTGGAGCAGTTGTTGCACGATCTGGAACAATTCCGTAAACACTGGTTGCCTGCCGAAGAGGTGCAGTCCAGCGGGGGACACGGAACCGCTTTTGGGCCATATTGTGAAGAGGCTGGCGGTTACCAGCCCACCTATATTACTGGCCCCAAACGGGCCATGTTGCAGGGCCATGGGCGCTTCCTGGCTCCGCACGGCGACATGATGCTGGCCGGCAGTCTGGGGTTGCTCTGGGGCTGGGCGCGGCTGCATGATAACTGATTCCGGGGCCTCTAGTTAATATGGCTGGAGATCCCCCTGTGTGGCGATGTTAATGCTTGCTAAGGTGAGGAAAGGCATGGAAGTTTTTGATCCTGCAGAATTGTGGAGCCGGGAACGCATTGAGGAAACTCAGCTTGTCAGACTGAAAAATACAGTAGGGCAGGCCCGCAAGTGCGCCTTTTACCGGCAGCGCCTGGACGAAGCCGGGGTCGGGCCGGACTCATTGCGTAGCCTGGATGATTTGCATCGCATTCCTTTCACCACCAAGGAAGATCTGCGGGCGCAGTACCCCACGGGCATGCTCTGCGTGCCCCAGACCGAAATCGTCCGCATGCATTGTTCCAGCGGAACCACAGGGTCGCCTGTGGCCATTTGCCATACGCAGAACGACATCAATTCCTGGGCTGACCTTATGGCCCGGTGTATGCACATGGTTGGCGTGCGCCGCGAAGATGTTTTCCAGAACATGTCCGGGTACGGTCTGTTTACGGGCGGCCTTGGCATCCATTTTGGCGCGGAACGGCTGGGCTGTCTGACCATCCCTGCAGGCGCGGGCAACTCCCGCCGTCAGATCAAGCTGGCCAAAGATTTCAAAACCACGGTGGCCCACATCCTGCCATCCTATGCGCTTATTCTTGGCGAGCATCTGCGCACTATGGGCGAAGACCCGCGCGAATTTCCCCTGCGCATCGCCCTCGTGGGCGCAGAGCCGTATACTGAGGAATTCCGGCGTCGTATCGAAGCCCTTTTTGACATGAAGGCCTATAATTCCTACGGATTGTCAGAAATGAACGGCCCCGGCGTGGCCTTTGAATGTCTTGAACAGAGCGGCATGCATCTTTGGGAAGACGCCTATATTCCCGAAATTGTCGACCCAGAAACCGGCCAGCCCGTGCCTGATGGCGAAGTGGGCGAATTGGTCATGACCTGCCTCTGTCGGCAGGGCATGCCGATCCTGAGGTACCGCACCCGCGACCTCACACGTTTCATACCGGGCGAATGCGGCTGTGGCCGCAAGCACCGCCGCATGGATCGCATCCTTGGCCGTTCGGACGACATGTTTATCATCAAGGGCGTAAACATCTATCCCATGCAGGTGGAACAGGTTATCATGACCTTCCCCGAAGTGGGGCAGAGCTACCTCATCCTGCTTGAAAATGACGGTATTGGCGATGTCATGCGCGTGCAGATTGAAGTACGGGACGAGTTCTTTGTTGAAGACATGCGCGTGCTGCAAAACCTGCAAAAAAATATCGCCCAGCGCTTGCGTGATGAAATTCTTATCACACCCAAGGTAGAAATCGTGCAGAGCAACAGCCTGCCGCGCACCGAAGGCAAGGCTGTGCGGTTGCAGGATTTGCGCGCCCAAAAATAGGAGTTGTATGGATTTTCTGCCCTTTCCTTTGGCGAGCCTGTTGGCGGGCGCATTTATCACATTGCTGTGCTTTGTGCTCATGCTCAATGTTTTTGGCCTGCCCGCCAACTGGGTGATGCTGGGGCTGGTGGCGCTATGGAAAATGGCGCATCCCGCTTCGGAGTCCATGACGGCCTGGTTCTGGGTCATGATGGTGGGCCTGGCTCTTGTGGGCGAGGCGCTGGAACTGGGCATGCAGATCGTCAAAGCCAAGCGCTATGGGTCTAGTTCTTCTGGAACGTTCGCGGGCATGATTGGGGCCATTGCCGGAGCCATTTTGCTTGCGCCGCTTTTTTTCGGCCTGGGCGCGCTTATCGGCGCGGTGGCTGGCGCGTGGATAGGCTGTTTTGTGATGGAAATGGCCAAGGGCCGCCCGCTTAGGGAATCATTGGATGCCGCGTTTGGAGCCATGGTGGGGCGCTTTTTGGGAACGGTCTGCAAATGCGGCATTGGCGGAGCCATGCTGGCATTGGCTGCCAGTCGCATCTGGCCGAAGCCCCCAACAGGGGGAGGCCTGACGCCTGACGAACCGCTTCAACTGGTCATGGCTCTGGCCGGAGGATTTTGCTGACATGGCTTCATTGCTTGATGGTCTTGATGTCGTTCTAGTCAAGACCCGTTTTCCCGAAAATATTGGTATGGCCGCAAGGGCTTGCGTGAATATGGGATGCTCATCCCTGCGTCTGGTCGATCCGGAGCGTTGGGACAGGGAAAAAGCGCGTCCTCTGGCGACGCCCAAAGGGCAGGACCTGCTGGATGGCGTGACAGTCAGCCCCGAGCTTTCGGAGGCAGTGGCGCCCACAGCCCTGGTGGTTGGAACAACCGCCCGTGTGGGCGGCTGGCGGCAGTCACTGCTTTCTCCCGCACAGGCTGCGGCAGCGGTGGCTGAGGTTCTGGCGCGGGGCGAGCGGGTTGCCCTGGTTTTTGGCCCTGAAGACAGGGGGCTTAATAATGAAGAAATTACCCATTGTCATAAACTGACAACCATACCCACGGACCCGGCGGCAAGCTCGCTCAATCTGGCTCAGGCTGTTTTGCTGTTACTGTATGAATGCGCCAATGCCGTACGTAATTGCCCCAAAAAAGAAGGGGGACGTGCGCCAGGCGAGAGTGGCGGGGGCAAGCTGGCCACAGCTGCTGAACAGGAACGCCTGATGGAATCCTTGAAGGATATGCTGCTGCGGCTTGACTATTTGCACGGAGACAACCCGGACTACTTCCTTATGCCGTGGCGGCGCCTGTTTACCAGGGCTGGCCTGCGAAGGCATGAATATGATGCCCTGATGGGACTTTGCAGGCAGGTTCGCCACAAGTTGGGGTGATTCGCAAGCGGCCCGTGCAAAGCGGCTTATGCGATTCGGCCAGGGCAATGCGGCCGAGGCGATTCGGCCCATGCAACACGAATTGTCCAGCACGTCGTAAATTCCTGCGACCTGTTCCAGATAAATTTTGAAACACTGCACGGTTCAACTTGTCAGTCTGCCGAAAAATGCGATTTTCGGCAGACTCCCCATACATTACGACGCGCTGCACTCTCGTGCAGCATGAGAGCATGTAATCTTTTTCAATAGTAAAATGCTCTGACGTTCCGGATGATGTTTTTGTATGATTGTCATGATAGAAAAGGCGGTTGAACAAGCTTTTAAAAACCTATCTGAAACCAACGAAAACACCGGGCCGTGCGAATGGGCAGCAAGCACGCATGACCCAGGTGTGCCGCCCACTCTGGCGATCTGGCCGTCATTTGCTGACGCAGGTTTATGTGCCTTGCATCTCTGTGCTTGATCGCCCCGTCAGCTTTATTGCCTGAATATTCCGCGCCCTCGCTCAGATTAATTTTGAGTGCTTCACATTTCAGTTTGACATTGTGCTGGACCTGCGACTTTCGGCAAATTCCACGTACGTTCTGCGCACTGCACTCTTGTGCAGCATTTGAGCATTCAATTTTTCAATCAACGTACTCTGTTGGGTGATTTCCCATAAAAATGACTGTATGGAACCACATCTGAACATGTGCTATGCTGCGTTCCTATTTTTACCATTCATGCCATTACTGTACCAAAAACCTCCAGGCTGGCCTTAGTTCGTGCAACAGGTGACTGGCCATGGGGTGCAGTCGGGCAAGCCGTTTGACCATGCTCTTATGGCGGCCTTGAAGATGGGTCAGAGCCTGATTTCAATGATTCGAGCCTGGGCAGTTGCATGCTGAAGATGTTCTGGCAGTGGTGAGAATAGGCGCTGGCCGCACAAAGGCGTACTCGCGTTTATCCACAGGGATTGATCCCAACGGGGCGTGTTGCCCTTGAGAATTTATTCTTAAGTGATAGAGTGTTCCTTGCGCGGAGAATGTCTTGATGTGAACAACAGACTTATATTGCTAAGGAATGTTTATTAATGGTTTTCAGGGCGTGTGGCGTATGGTTGATGGGCTGTAACCCGACTGCAATGTGCAGTTTTCTTCATGGTATTCAAGATGTCAGTAGGGGCACGGCAAAATAGCTTTATGTAACTACGTGTTATTACTATTTTAACAAAAATACTCCCAGAATGAAATATTGTGAAAGTTATTTTTTTGTTTAACGATACGAATTTATTTTATTAATTGCGTTAAAACGCCTTGAGTGTTTCGGAATTGTGAAAACTTGGTTTGCATTCGACTCTATTTATTTTTAAGTTTACACCGAAGAATACTATAGAGCACAAGCTTCTGTCAGCTTTTGTCAGTATCGGTTGACTGGTGGCAGGTTATCGGAAGGCGTATGAACGGTTATAAGGTGGGGGCCTTTATGCCGGGTGCCATATATATGCGGAAGTAACCTGTCCACGGGTGGGTAGATTTGCTACTAATAGTATATGTTGGGACTGTAACTTTTTGTTTTAAGGAGGGAGCATGCGCATAACGCTCACGCACAAATATGTGGGTTCGCTCTTTGGTGCGCTTATTACCTGCTGTGGAGTAGTGCTTTTTGTTTCCATCTACTTCATGAAGGTGCCGATTGAAGTCGAACTAGACACGGGCATACGCCGCATGCAGAACGTCATCACGGAGGCTAACGAGATAACTCGCAGCCAGTTTGTCCATAGCGCAGCCCTGATTGCTGAGGATGGCGACTTTGCCCGCGCCATTGCCGAAAAAGATCATAATCAAGCCAGAGAACTCGGACAAAAGCTGATGAAAATGGCTGAGTCAGATTTCATGACCATTACGGACGAAACCGGCAAGGTCATCGCCCGCGGCCATTCCGACAAATACAACGACAGCGTCATCAACCAGGAAACCGTGGTGCTGGCCCTCAAGGGGCAACCCGCCGCGGCGATGGTTGAAGGCACCATCGTGCCCTTTACCATTCGTGCAAGCCAGCCCATAATGTATGAAGGCAAGTTGGTGGGCTCCATATCCATTGGCAGGTCCCTTGTGACGCCTGCCTACCTTGACTGGCTCAAGCGTCTGTCCGGCCTCAATGTCACCATTTTCAGGGGTGACACGCGGATAATGACCACCATTATGACCAATGGTCAGCGGGCCGTGGGCACCAAGCTTCAATCCCCCGAAATTGTCGAGGCAGTGCTGAAGAAAGGTGAAACACGTTTTGCCCACAACAGTATATTGGGCGTGCAGTACAATTCCGCGTACTGGCCCGTCAGGGATGTGAACGACAAGATTATCGGCATGTGGTTTGTGGGCATGCCCATAGACGTGCTGCATCAGCTTGAGCGTGAGGCCATTAACAAGGCCATCATGGTTGGCCTTGCCCTGTTGCTTGTGCAGCTTACTCTGTCTGTCATTATCGGGCTCCGCGTCAGCGCGCCCGTGGGTAAAATAACCCGGTACGCCCTGGGTGTGGCTGAAGGACAGAAGGATCTGACGCTTGACGTTTACAGCAAGGATGACATGGGGCAACTGGCCGATGCGTTGCGCCATATGGAAGAGAATTTGCGTAAACTGGTTCAAGAGGCGAGTGAACAGGCCGAGCAGGCCCGTTTGATGGGCGAAGAGGCGCAGCGCGCAATGGAAGAGGCCAAACAGGCCCAGGCTCAGGCCGAGATCGCCAAGCGTGACGGGATGATAAGCGCCGCCGCCCAAATTGAGGGCGTGGTTGAAAAACTTAATTCTTCCATCAACGATATTGCCGAACAGGTGGATAATACCGGCGGGGCGTTGAGCCATGCGGTGTCCAGACTGTCCGAAACAGCCACAGCTATGGAAGAAATGAATTCCACAGTGCTTGAGGTGGCCCGAAATGCCGGTGGCGCGGCGGACGTTTCCGCTTCTGCCAAAATGAAGGCCCAAACTGGTTCTGAAGTCGTGTCCAAGGCAGTGAGCGGCATTCAGGAAGTACAGCGGCAGTCAATGGCTCTCAAGGACGGCATGGCGAAGCTCGATGAGCACGCAAAGGCCATCAGCCAGATTATGGGCGTCATTTCTGATATCGCTGACCAGACCAACCTGTTGGCTCTGAATGCGGCCATTGAAGCCGCCAGAGCAGGCGACGCAGGGCGCGGCTTTGCTGTAGTGGCCGATGAGGTGCGCAAGCTGGCCGAAAAAACCATGACCTCCACCACTGACGTGGGCAATGCCATAAAGGCTATCCAGCAAAGCGCCTCGCAGAGCATTCAGGAAGTGGATATGGCTGTGCGCAACATCGCCTCGGCGACGGATTTTTCCAACAAGTCCGGCGAAGCGCTGCAGGAAATTGTAATAATGGTGGATCAGACCGCCGATGAAGTACGCGCCATTGCCACGGCCAGTGAGCAGCAGTCGGCTACCAGCGAAGAAATCAACAAGTCCATCGCTGACGTGAACCACATTGCCGCCACCACCGCCGAATCCATGCAGTTGGCCATGAATGAGCTGGAAGCCCTGCGCAAGCAGGCCCATAGCCTTATTGAACTCATCGAGCACATGAAGAAAGCGTAATCACAACATAGACCTGACGACAAAAAGCCCTCCTGGTTCAGCCGGGAGGGCTTTTTTGTATGTAGAAAACCCCCCGCTAGGCGGGGGGTTCCGTAAAGCTTAAAGCTTTAAGCACGTCAGCAAAACTCCTTTTGATTTGTTACAACAACTTGCGGTCTGGCAACTGCAAACGAAACAAA
>NZ_MJUZ01000026.1 GCF_002237645.1 Desulfovibrio sp. MES5 | reverse complement strand
CCCACCGCCTCTCCTCCTCCACTGCCTCTTCCTTCCCCCTACCCCTTTCTCTTTGCTCTCCTCTCCCCCCCACAAAGCATTTCAAACCTGCATTGCCCGACCTCGCACCTGTACCCGCAGGCACCTTTCAAAAAGCAGAATCCCCGCGCCAGAAGGTGCGGGGATTCTGCAAGTCAGGCTAAAAGCCTTTTGCGAATGCGGACTTACACCACGCCGTGTTCGCCGGGCCTTTCATACTGGTCTTTTTTCTGCACAAGGCGGACGTAAAAGTCCGTGTCGCCCAGAGCCAGCAGAATGGCGGAAGAAACATAGATGGAAGAGGCCGTGCCCACGATTACGCCAATAAGCATAGTGAAGGCAAAATCGTGGATGACGCCGCCGCCGAGGAAGAACAGAGCCAGGGTGGACAGCAGGGTCGTGCCGCTGGTCAGTATGGTGCGCGAAAGGGTCTGGTTGACGCTCTTGTTGATCAGGTGCGCCATGTCCAGGTTGGGCGTTGCCCGCAGATTTTCGCGCAGGCGGTCATAGATGATGATGGTGTCGTTGAGCGAAAAGCCCACCAGGGTCATCAGGGCCGCCATGACGTTGAGGTCGATTTCAACATTCATCAACGAGAGCAGGCCCACGGTTATGGCAACGTCGTGTAGGAGCCCTACCACGGCTCCAAGCGCGAAGTTGAGCCGTAACACAAAGCATACCACCATGGTTATGCCCAGCGCCAGCAGCACAAGCCAGCCCATGCCAAGGCCTGTAAGCCCGGCCACGTAAATGCCGCCCCAAAGAGCCGCCGCCATAATGGCGCCAGCCATCCAGCGCTGTTCAAAACGGCCGGAGATGTACACCGCAATGAGCAAAATGGCATAGTAAAGCGCGCTGAGGGCCTTGTTGGTCAGGTCAGCGCCCACCTTGGGGCCAACGATCTCAAGGCGCACGATTTCAGCGGCATTGCCGGGAAAGGTAGTCGCCAGGGCGTCCATCACCGTGGTGCGCAAATGCGTGGCGTCGGCGTTTTCGGCGCTGCTGAAGCGCAGCAGATAGTCGCGCCCGCCCTCGCCGAAGCGCTGGGTGGTGATGCCGGGCAGGGCCGGAGTATCCAGGCCTTTTTTCAGGGCTTCGTCGGCGACGGGCTCCTGAAACTGCACCTGTACGATGACGCCGCCCGCGAAGTCGATGCCCATCTTGAGGCCATTGCCCCATACGGCGGAAATAATGCCGATGAGGATAAGCAGAGCAGAGGCTCCGTAGACCCAAAAGCGCTTGCCTATGAAGTCAATATTGGTGTCGTGTTTGATAAAGGTAAAACTCATGACAGCCTCCCGGCGCGCTAGATGCTCAGACCCTTGGGACCGCAATGGCGCGCCCATTCTTCAAAAATGGCCCGCGAAACAAAGATGGCCGTAAACATGGAGGCAACAATGCCCAGCCCCAGGGTTACCGCGAAGCCTCTGATGGGCCCTGTGCCGAACTGGTACAGAATGACTGTAACAATGATGGACGTGAGGTTGGCGTCCGTAATGGAGACCATGGCCCGGTCAAAGCCCGCGCGCACTGACGCCAGCGGCGTGAGCCCCAGGCGCAGTTCTTCACGTATTCGTTCGTAGATCAGCACGTTGGCGTCCACCGCCATGCCGATGGTCAGCACGATGCCCGCGATGCCCGGCAGGGTCAGGGTCGCGCCAAAAGCGCCCATGCCCGCCATCACGATAAGCATGGTGAAGCAGAGCATGAGGTTGGCGATAAGGCCGCTGAGGCCGTAATAAAATCCGATGAAAACCACCACGGCAGCCGCGCCCACAACGGCGGCGCGCACGCCGCTGTCAATGGCCTCCTGCCCGAGGGAGGGGCCGACGCTGCGCTCTTCAAGCACAGAAACCGGGGCGGGCAGCGAGCCCGCGCGCAGCACAATGGCGAGGTCCTGCGCCTCGGCAGTGGTGAAGCTGCCAGAAATGCTTGCCTTGCCGCCGCCGATGCGTTCGCGGATGACAGGCGCGGAATAGACCTTGCCGTCAAGCACGATGGCCATGCGGCGTCCCACGCTTTCGCCGGTCACACGCTCAAAGATACGCGCGCCGCGGGCGTTGAAGCTCATGGTCACGTAGGACTTGTTCATGTTGTCAAAGGCCGGGCGGGCATCGGCAACATCTTCGCCGGTGAGCATCGAGTCTTTTTCAACAGCGATGTGACCCTCGGGCTGCCCGGCGTTCTTTTCCAGCATGGGCAGAACCACCACCCCTGGGGGCAGTACGGCCTTGGCGGGGTCCACATCGTCACGAACCAGATGAAATTCAAGGTGCGCGGTCTGGCCGATGATCTGCACGGCGCGGCGCGGGTCGGAAATGCCGGGCAACTGCACCTGAATGCGGTTGCCGGCCTGCTTGCGGATATCGGGTTCCGCCACGCCGAACTGGTCGATACGGTTGCGGATGGTGCGCAAGGCCTGATCAAGAGCCAGTTCTTCAATTCTTTTGACTTCGCCTTGCGTAAAACGAGCTACATAGCGCAGCTGTCCGCCTTCGCCCGCCTGGGGCTGGCCCACGCTCAGCTGGGGAAAATGGCGGGCCAGGATCTCGCGGAGCTTGGCTTCATTATCGGCGCGGGGCAAAAGAAATTCCAGAGCCGTGCCGCCCATGACGCGGGGGCGCAGCACCACTATTTTTTCGTCCTGGGCCATACGGCGCAGGTCCTGCCCGGCAATAGCCAGAGAGTTGCTCACAGCCTTGGCCACGTCCACGCCCAGCGTCAGGTGTATGCCGCCCTTGAGGTCAAGACCGAGATTGATCTTGCTGGACGGCAAAACGCGCTCCAGTGCGGGCCCGATAACGGGCACGCTGGGCAGCGCGTACACAAGAGAAATCAGAAATACCAACGAAGCCAAGATCAAGCGCCAGCGCAGACCCATCGTTCACCTTCCAAACAACAGATTTAAAGCACAGCATGCCCTGAAGGGCACGGCTCGCCCGAAGCCTTGCAACTGCGGACCGGGCGGGAGCCCACAGCGGCGGAACCGCGCGCAATCACGGCGCGCGCCAAGGTCATGCCGCCCGTTCCAAGGGCCAAAAGCCCCTGAGCCGGCCTTGGCAAAGGCCAGCCCACGGGCCGGACATGACAAAAAACCAGAGATGCTACTTGCTGTCGTCCTTGCCGCCCTTACCGGGCACAAGGCCGCCAATGGCGCCGCGCGTAACGCGCAGTTTGGACTCTCCGCTTTCAAGCAGCACCTGTTCATCGTCGATTTCAAGGATGCGGCCAATCAGTCCGGCGGACGTGATCACATGGTCGCCACGCTTGAGTTCGGCCAGCATGGCCTTGTGGGCCTTGGCACGCTTCTGCTGCGGACGGATGAGCAGAAACCAGAAGATGACGAACATCACGATGAGGGGAAGGAACTGCATAAGCATGTCGGTTCCACTGGCGGGGCCGGCACCGGCCTGGGGGGTACCCATGGCGTAGGCTACTGATTCAAACAAAACGCACCTCCAAAGGTGTAGCAAAGTCATTGGCCTGAACGTCACGCATACAGCCAGGCAGCCCAAGGCCGCCTCAAAGCCGATTTGCGCACAATACCAGCGAATTTCTATATACGTTGGCGTTCAATCTTGCAAGCCTTTCCGCCGCGCCCCGCGCGGCAAAGCGGCGATCATACGAGGCGGCAAAAACCGGCACTGATCATCGGCAAGATGCAACAGGCAGAAATCTCCGCCACAAAAATCTGTAATTATTTAATAAAAATATATTATTCCTCTTTGTAAAGCCACGCCCTTGCCGCTTGCCCGGCCTTGCCATCACCGGCCTCACAGGGATACAGAATATTTTTGCAAACGTCGTTGCGGGAGTTGCCATGCGTCCTTGCCATACCCTTGTTCACGCCGCCCTCATTGTCACTCAGGACGAGGCGCGCACTGTTCTTGAAAACGCCAGCATAGCGGTGCTTGACGGTCTTGTGGCGGATATTGGCCCACGCCACGAAGTGGCCCTTCGCTGGCAGCCGCAGCAGGAGGTTGACCTTGGGCAGTGCGTGCTGCTGCCGGGGCTTGTCAACGCGCACACCCATGCCGCCATGACCTTTTTGCGCGGCCTCGCCGACGACATGCCCCTGATGGAATGGCTCAACAACTGCATCTTTCCGGTGGAGCAAAAGCTTACCCCCGAAATCGTGCGTCTGGGCAGCCTCATGGGCCATGCCGAAATGCTGCGCACCGGCACCACCTCGTACATTGACATGTATATCTTTGAAGAGGTGGCCCTTGCCGCCGCCGAAGAGTCCGGGCTGCGCTGCCTGGGTGGCGAAGTGGTGTTCGCCTTTCCATCGGCGGCCTTTTCCGGCCCTGAGGCCGCGCTTGAAAATACCCGCGCCCTGGCTGAAAAATACGCCGCCCACCCACGGGTGCGCGTGGCCGTCAATCCACACAGCGTCTACACCACCACCCCGGAAATACTGGCGGCCTGCCGCGACCTCGCCCACGACCTGACCCTGCCCCTCCACTTTCATCTTGCCGAAACCACAGAAGAAACGCAGATATGCCTGCACACGCACGGCAGCAGACCCGTGGATTACTGCCGCCGCATGGGCCTGCTGGACGCCCCGTGCACCCTTGCCCACGTGGTTGACGTCACCCCTGACGAGCTTGATTGCCTGGCCGCCAGCAACGCTGTGGTGGCCCATAATCCGTCTTCCAATATGAAGCTCGCTTCGGGCGTGGCCCCCGTGCCCGCCATGCTTGAACGCGGCATGGCGGTGGCCCTTGGCACGGACGGGGCCGCCAGCAACAACCGGTTGAACTTGTTTACAGAAATGGGGCGCGCAGCCCTGTTGCACAAGGTTGCGGGCATGGATTCCACCCTTCTGCCCGCGCAGACAGTACTGGACATGGCCACCCTGGGCGGTGCCGCCGCCATGCATGACGAACGCCTGGGGAGCCTCGCTGTGGGCAAGGCCGCAGACTGCGTTGCCCTTGACCTGACCTCCCCCAACATGCAGCCCGTCTATAATGTTGTTTCCCACCTTGTTTACGCCGCCACGGGTATGGAAACCCGCATGACCATGGTCGACGGCGAAATTCTGTATATGGACGGCAAATACACCCGCTTTGACTATGAGGCGCTGTGCCGTGAAATGACCCAGCTGCGCAATTTTGTGCGCCGTGTGGCGGGGCTGGCATAAGATGCCCGCGAAGGGCTGATCGCCTGCAAAAACTGTCAGATAGACTGCGGCGCGAGTCCCTGCGGATGCCTTGAGCCTGACGGCTTCGGCTCCCGGCGGGAAATTCCCGCTCGTCGCCCTCTTGACAGCGACTCAAGTTCGGCTATATTTCTCCATTCCGAACCGGCGGCCCTGTGCCGCCGCTATTTCGCAATACGGCGCTTCTGCGCATGGAGGTTTTGCTATGACCCCTCTGGAAAACGCCACCAAGACCGCTGACGGTGTGGTGCTTAACGGTTTTGTTCTTTCGCCGGTGGTGGAACAGTGTACTGGCTGTGACCGCGTGCGCGAATTTGGTGAAGAGCAGTTCTGCTCAAGCTACCCCGTGCCCTCCAAAAAGTGGGTCGGCGGTCGCTGCAATTTTGCCACCCATATCAAGACGCAGGCTGGCTCCGGCGCCAAGGTCAACCCCCTCAAGGCGTCCAAGCGCGCTGCCAAGGGTCGCTAGACCGCAGGCCGTCACCCCTTCGGACGCCGCTGGATTTTTCCATGCCTGGCCGGAGGGCGGAGCGCATGCCCGCACAGGCAGTGTGTGCCAGATACGGGTTTTGCCCGTATACGGACATGGATGGAAGACATCGGATTTTCGGCTTTTGTTCCGTCAACGGGTTCGCCCGTGCGGCGCGGAGCCGTTTTTCCGTTTCTTTGGGCCAGGCCGGGCAGCGTTGTTCCGCAGATTTTCCCCAAGGGGCTGCTAGCGCAGCCCCTTGCGTTTTCAGCGCCAGTGCGAGAATCTTCTGATGCGCAAGTCTGCTGATACGCGAATCTGATGATGTGCGAGTCTGCGGGCAAACCCGGCTGCATGGCGGCAGCCGTTGTGAACGGGCCAAGCAAGCGGCAAGGCCGCCCCGCTCCCCGAGACGGCTGCACGCAATCCAACCAGGGCGTTGCCAAGGCGGATGCCCGTGCTTTTACATGGCGAAACTCCGTCGGCACAACCGCCAAAATGTTTTGCGTCCCATTGCTCTGAAGTCAGGGGAGGAACACATGCACAAGAATATGGACGCCCTGTTGCGCGGCCTCGCAGGCCGTGAAGACCGTGTGGTGGCCCTGCAAAGCGCCCTTACCGCCTGCCCTGCCCTTGGGCCGGACAATGGCGGCGACGGCGAAGAGGCCAAGGCCGCGCTCATCACGCAATGGCTTGAGGCCTGCGGCATAACAGATATTTTACGTGTCGACGCCCCTGATTCCCGCGTGTCTTCGGGCCTGCGCCCCAATCTTGTGGCCCGCATCCCCGGCAGAAAAAAACGCACCCTGTGGCTTTTCGGCCATATGGACGTCGTGCCCCCCGGCGATTTGTCCGCCTGGGTCTCCGACCCCTGGCAGGTCCGGCGTGAAGGCGACCTGCTGTACGGGCGCGGCGTTGAAGACAACCAACAGGCCGTGACAAGCATGCTGCTGCTGGCTGAAGAACTGCGCCAGCGCGGCATCACGCCCGAACTGAGCCTGGGCCTTGTGTTTATGGCTGACGAAGAAACAGGCAGCGCCTACGGCCTGGAGCATATCCTCAAAACCGCCCCCGAACTTTTCAGCGCTGACGACCTGTATATTGTTCCCGATGCGGGATCGCGCCGGGGCGACGTCATCGAGGTGGCCGAAAAGGGCCAGCTGTGGCTCAAGGTGCGCACCACAGGGGTTCAGTGCCATGCCTCCACGCCGCAAAAAGGCCGCAACGCCTTTCTGGCCGGAGCGGACATGGCGCTGGCCTGCCACAATGGCCTGCGCTCCGCCTTTGGCGATACCAACACCCTGTTCAACCCGCCCACCTCCACCTTTGTGCCCGGCAAGCACGAGGCCAATGTGCCCAATATCAACACCGTGCCCGGCAGTGATGTTTTTTATATGGACTGCCGCCTGCTGCCCCAGGTTGACCCGGAGGCCGTGCTGGAAAAGGTGCGCGCTCTTGCCGCCGAGGTGGAGCAACGCCACGGCGTGCAGATAGAGATCAGCGTGGTGCAGCGGCAGGCCGCCTCCTGCGTGGCCGAAACCAGCCCTGTGGTCACGGCCTTGAGCGCCGCAGTTGCCCGCGTCTACGGCGTCGAGGCCAGAACCCTCGGCATCGGCGGAGCCACGGTGGCGGCCCAGTTGCGGCAGCGCGGCCTTGCCGCCGCCGTGTGGAGCTGCCTTGCGAGCACCTGCCACCAACCCAATGAGAGTTCTTCCATCACGGCGACCATCAAGGATGCCCAGGTCTTCACCCATATACTTATGAATCCCGCACATGTCTGATACCAACACCGCCTTTTTTGACTGTATCGTGGCCGGCGGCGGCCATGCAGGTTGCGAAGCCGCCGTGGCCCTGGCCCGTATGGGGCACAGCGTGCTGCTTGTGAGCGGCAACCTTGACCGCCTGGGCTACCTTTCATGCAATCCCGCCATCGGCGGCCTGGCAAAAGGGCACATGACCCGTGAAATCGACGCCCTGGGCGGCATGATGGGCCTGTGGGCCGACGCGGCGGGCATACAGTTTCGCGTGCTCAACATGAGCAAGGGGCCTGCGGTGCGCGCCACCCGCGCCCAGATGGACCGCCTGGCCTACCAGCGCGTTGTGCAGAAAACCCTGTACTCCACGCCCGGCCTGCGCATCTGGCAGGATTCCGTCACCGGCATATCCGCTGGCGATGACCGCGCCACCGGCGTGCGGACGGCGCAGGGACTCACTTTTTCCGCCCGTCACGTACTGCTGACCACAGGAACCTTTCTGGACGGCCGCATCCACATGGGGCTTACCAGCATTCCCGGCGGCCGCCTGGGCGACGCCCCGGCCATCGGCCTTTCCGACAGCCTGCGTTCCCTGGGCTTCACGCTGGGCCGCCTGAAAACCGGCACCACGCCACGGCTGCTCAACTCCTCCATCGACTACTCGGTGCTGGAGGAGCAAAAGGGCGACGATCCGCCCCCGGCGTTCAGCTTTCACGGACCCGGCCCGGTACTGCCCCAGGTGTCCTGTCATGTGACCTGGACCAACGAACGCGCGCACGAGATCATCCGGAGCGGCTTTGACCGTTCGCCCATGTTTACGGGCATCATCAAGGGCACGGGGGCGCGCTACTGCCCTTCCATCGAGGACAAGGTCGCCCGCTTTCCCGACAGGGAACGCCACCAGATATTTCTTGAGCCCGAAGGGCTTCACAGCGCCGAAGTTTACGCCAACGGCATTCCCACCAGTCTGCCGCTGGACGTGCAACTGGACATGGTCCACGCGGTGCGCGGTCTGGAAAACGCCGTCATGCTGCGCCCCGGCTATGCCATCGAGTACGATTTTTCCGATCCCGTGCAACTCATGCCCACCCTTGAAAGCAAGGCCGTGCCGGGGCTGTGGCTGGCCGGGCAGATCAACGGCACCTCGGGCTATGAAGAAGCTGCGGCGCAAGGGCTGTGGGCGGCCCTGAACATTTCCTGCCGCCTGCGCGACCTGCCGCCCTTCCTGCCTGGCCGCGACGAGGCCTATATGGCCGTGCTTGTGGACGACCTCGTCACCTCCGGCACGCAGGAGCCGTACCGCATGTTCACATCGCGGGCGGAACACCGCCTGCTGCTGCGCGAGGACAACGCGGACGCGCGCCTGACCCCCCTGGGCCGCAATCTGGGCCTTGTGAGCGACGCCCAATGGGACGCGTTCTGCCGCAAACAGGATGCGGCGGCCCGCCTGCGCGCTGGCCTTGAGCAAAAACGTATTCCATCCGAAAAGAATAATGGCGGCAATGGCGGCAGCGCCGATGACACGGCGGAAACCGCTATTGCCGGAGATGCGGCAGCGAGCCTGCCAGCCGGACGCACCCTGGCGGAAGTGCTGCGCAGGCCGGAGATGGACCTGCAAGGGCTCGCGGCCCTGTTGCGGGGCTGCCCTGACGGGCCTGCAGCCGAACTGGGAGCCTTTCTGGAACAAGAGATGCTGCTGGCCGGAACTGCGGCGTGCGAGAGCGTGCAAACGGAAATCAAATATGCGGGCTATCTGGTGCGTCAGCGCGAGCTTGTAGCCCGCGCGGCCAAGCTCGAATCCACGGCCTTGCCCCCTGGTATGGATTATGCCACAGTAGCCGGACTTTCCCGTGAGGTGACGGAAAAACTTGGCCGGGTGCGACCACTCAGCCTGGGCCAGGCAGGCCGCATCTCCGGGGTTACGCCAGCGGCCGTGGCCTGTCTGGAAATACATTTGCACAAGCTGGGGATGCTCTGATGCCCCCGCCCGTGAAATGAGCAGAAAAAGCGCTGGGCGTAGTTTTTTCGCCGCAGCGCATCAGCAGGGCAACTTCACTAGCGATACTGTCGCCATTCACAAGGCTTTTTCGTCGCCTTACGGCTGCCGCCTGAAACTGTCCTGGCTATTGCGGGAGCAGAAGCCCGTCGTAAAGGTACAAGCGCAGCACATCTGCGCGTTACGCTCCGTAACGGACGAACCGAAACGTTGAAAACAGATATTTTCAACGTCAGGCTGCCCTGATTGCGGCTGACTCGTTACATAGCAATATATATTGGTGAACATATGACGGGCACACAACTTCTTTTGGTTTGCATTGCCGTGCTGGTGATTTTCTGCATAACGGCTCTTGTCGCGCAGACATACATACAGCGGCAGCAGCAGGCGGCACGGCGCAAGGCCATTATCCGCCAGATGCTGGAAACGGCCCAGGCGCAAAACGAAATATTCGACATCAACATACTGGACAAAGGCGCTTCCCACAAAGGGCTGGCCGCGCTGCTGCAATACATTTCCCCCACCTCGCTGGGCATGGAAGTGCTGAACTACGTATCGCGGGAACTGGCGGGCGTGACCGTGGAAGTGTATTTTCGCGCCACGCTGCCTGAGGGGCCCACTTTTTACAAATTCCACTCTGTCATTGAGAGCGTGGAGCCAAACCGCAAAAAATCCCTGCTGCGGCTTGCCTCCCCTGAAGACCTTTCCACAGGGCAAAAGCGCGTTTTTATCCGCGTGAAGCCTCCCAAGGACAAAGTGCGCGTCATTGGCGTGTGGGAGATGGATTCCAGCAAACCCATACCGCGCAATACCTCCGAGATCAGCCGTCCCCTGCTGCACTACAAGCGCGGCATGGAAATAGAGCCTGTACAGGTTGAAAATATTTCAGCCACGGGCATGGCCCTGCGCTTTCCCATGGAAGATCTGGATATCAAGCCAGTTGACCTGGACAAAGGTTCACAGTTACTTTGTCTCATCATCTACCACATGGGCAAGGATGAAAAAGTCGTCACCTTCTGGTGCACTTGTTCCGTTCTGCACGCCCGTGTGCATGAAGGTCCAAACCCGGCTCTTGTGCTCGGCACAGAGTTTACCAACTGGGCCGTGCTTGAACAGGGCAAATCGGAGATTAACTGGTTCCACAGCACGCCCTCCCGGGGGGTGTCGCCCATAACCCAGTGGGTCATGCATATGGATATGGAACAGCGCAAACTGCTCTAGACCGGGCGGTGCTTCAAGGCCGGGACTGGCTGACCGCAGCCCCCACCGGCAGCAAAAACATTGACAGCAAATGTGATGCAGGCCATTGCCGGCGCGACATGCGCGCCCGGCCCCAATTTCAACCAAGGAGACTACATTGGACGGCGGCTCGGAAGGTCATAGTACCATCTGGTCGCGCCTGAGCAGACTGTTCGGGCACGACGATCAGGAATCTCTGGAAAAAGCCATTCTTGAAGCAAGCGCTGATGGCGAGGTGGAGCCCGATGAGGAATCCATGCTGCTTGGCATTCTGCGCTTCAACGATCTTCAGGTGCAGGACACAATGATCCCCCGCACCGATATCGACTGCGTCCCCCACGATATGCCCCTGAGCAAAGTGGCGCACATCATCGTGCGCTCGGGGCACTCGCGCATTCCCGTATACAAAGAGACCCGCGACAACATCGTGGGCATTCTGCACGCCAAGGACCTTTTGCGCAGCATGCTTGACACGGGCGGCAAACCTTCGTCCATCGCCGAGCTTATCCGCGAGCCCTTCTTTGTGCCCGAAACCAAGTCCATACGAACGCTTCTGCAGGAATTTCGCGCTCGCAAACAGCATATCGCCATAGCTCTGGACGAGTACGGCGGCACATCCGGGCTCATTACCATTGAGGACGTGCTGGAAGAAATCGTCGGCGATATTGAAGACGAACACGACGCTCCCCGGAAGGAAGACATCCGCCCCCTGAGCGATAACGCCTACGAGCTCACGGGCCGCGCCCTGCTTGAAGACCTTGAGGACATGGGCGTTGACCTGGATTCCGACGAGGTCGACACCATTGGCGGCTACCTCAGCATGGAAGCCGGTCATGTGCCCGCCCCCGGCGAAAGCTTTACGCTGCGCGGCTGGACCTTCACCGTGCTTGAAGCTGACCGTAAGCTCATCCTGCGTCTGCGCATGGAACCGGCAAACAGCGCCGCCAGCCGTTCAGGCGCGGAGCACGTGGCGGACCATGAGGCGGATCAGGCATCACGGGCGTCAGCGGCCGTGACTACCGACTCGCAAGAAGCACAGACAACGCTCGGCGGTAAAGCCACAGCCATAGTAGATGATATCCACAGCGCCGTGGTGCAGTCCGCTCAGGCCAACGCGCTGACGGAAACCGACGCCGCCCGCCCGACGGACTCTTCGGCCAGGGTATGAGCCGTACCCAGAGTATGAGTCCTACGCTGGCCCCCGCATTCCGGCCTGACAGCTCCGCGCTGTTTACAGGCATTGTGGGCGCTGCAGGCATCTGGCTGGGCTTTCCCAACGACCTGGCAGGCCTGCCGCCGCTGGTTCTGCTGTGGCCGATGGCCCTGGCCTGGCTCGGCCTGTACGCCCCCACGTCGGGGGCTGCGCTGCGCCGGGGCTGGCTGAGCAGTCTGGCCGGGGGCATGGCGGCCCTCTACTGGCTCAGCATGCCCGTGCACAATGTGGGCGGCCTGCCGTGGCTTCTGGCCATACCCTGCGCCCTTTTCATCGTCGCCTGTATTTCCAGCGCCGGGGGGCTGTTCGCCGTGGCGGCGCGCTTGCTGCGTCACCGCCCCCCCATCTTGTGGGCCGTGATGCTGGGCCTTTTGTGGTATGTGCTTGAGGCTGTGTACGCTCTGGCTCTGGGCTTTCCCTGGCTGGAGCTTTCAGGCGCGCTTGCCGCGTGGCCCCTGTTGGTGCAGGGCGCTGACACGGTGGGCGCGTACGGCCTGTCCGGCCTCTGGGTCATCGCCGCCCTTCTGTGCGCCCTGGCCCTGCTGCCGCACCCTGCCGCACCCTGCCCCAAGGCGCCGTCCTGTAAAAACGGCGGAAAAGATGGCGGAAAAGGCAGCACAGAGCAAGGCGCGGAAGACATTGCCGCAGCCTCTGACACGCCCGGCAACTCCGGCCTTGGCGTAAAAAAATCATGGCGGCCCGCCAGCCTTGTCTGCGGTCTTGCCATGACCTGCCTGCTGCTGGGCTACGGCGCGCTGCGGCTGCACCAGCAGCCCCTGAATGCCGACCCTGTGGGGCCGCAAAGCGTGCAGGCCCTGTTTGTGGAAGGCAATGTGGACCAGAACCAGAAGTGGCTGCCCGCGTTCCAGCGTCAGACCGTCGATCTGTATCTGCGCCTCACCTACGATGCCCTGGCGCAGCGGCCTGGGGAGCATCCGCTTATCATCTGGCCCGAAACGGCCTTGCCCTTCTTTTTTGAGACCAATCAGCTGCATTCCCCCAGAGTACGGCAGTTGCCAGCCGTCACCGGCAGCCCCCTGCTTGTGGGCGCGCCAGGCCTGGAGCGACGCGCTGACAAAAAAGAGCCTGACGTTTTTAACCGCGCCTTTCTGCTGACGCCGCCCGACGGCGCTGTGGCCGGATACTACGACAAGGAGCATCTGGTTCCTTTTGGCGAATACCTGCCGGAATGGCTCAACTGGAGCTTTCTTGAAGCCCTGCTGCAGGGCGTTGGCGTCTACCAGACAGGCACGGCCATCGCGCCCCTGCGCTACGGCAATCTTGCTATGGGCATGCTCATTTGCTATGAAGGCATATTTCCCTGGCTGGCGCAGGCACGGGTCGAGGATGGCGCCAACATCCTGGTTGACATCAGTAACGACGGCTGGTTCGGCGCAACTCCAGCTCCGCGCCAGCACCTGTATCTGACAGCGCTCCGCGCCATTGAACAAAACCGCTGGATACTGCGCGGCACCAACACCGGTATTTCCGTGGTGGTGGATGCCCGCGGGCGTCTGACCATGCACGGCGCACAGTTCAGGGAACAGGCGCTCTGGGGACGTGCCGCGCTTGAAAGCGCGCCCAGCCTGTACCACCGCCTGTGGCCCTGGCCCCTGCCCGTAGCCGCCGCCCTGCTGGGCGTTCTGCTTTTGCCGGGCTGTCGCGGCAGGTCACGGCGCAATTCCGACGCCTGAAATTGATCGGCGCCCCTTATGGTCGCTGCCGGCGCAAGCCGGATACACCTTCAACCAATCGACCCGTCATGTTGCAACTTTCAGATCTTCGCGCCGCCTGCAATCCGCTTACCCAACGTTTTTCCTCCCTTTGGGGGCGACTTTGACGTTGCGGCCAGCGAAAAAAGGCTGCAAGCCATAGAAACAGAAATTTCACGCCCAGGCGCCTGGGACAAGCCAGAGGCCCTTACGCCTGTTCTTCAGGAAAAACGCCGTCTTGAGGATGAGGTTGGCCGCCTGAACAGGCTCAAAACCTGCCATGACGACATGAACGAATGGCTGGCCCTTGCCACTGAAAGCGAAGATCCCGAAGCGCTCGAATCTCTGGCCAACCAGCAAAAAGAGCTGACCGCGCTGCTGGACGAGACCGAGCTTGTGATGCTGCTTTCCGCCGAGGAAGACAATCAGGACGCCATACTTGAAATCCACCCCGGCGCTGGCGGCACCGAGTCGCAGGACTGGGCCGAAATGCTGCTGCGCATGTACACCCGCTGGGCCGCCGACCACGACTACAAGGTTGAGGAAATGGATTTTCTGCCCGGCGATGAAGCGGGAATCAAGAGCGTTACCCTGCGCATATCCGGTCCCCACGCCTTTGGCTTTCTCAAGAGCGAGCGCGGCATCCACCGCCTTATCCGCATTTCTCCCTTTGATTCTTCGGGCCGCAGGCACACGTCCTTTGCCTCGGTGGACGTCATCCCCGACGCCGGCGACGATATCGAACTGGATATCAAGGAAGCCGACCTGCGCGTGGACATTTTCCGCTCCAGCGGCCCCGGCGGCCAGAGCGTCAACACCACAAGCTCGGCGGTGCGCATTACCCACATTCCCACGGGCATCTCGGCCCAGTGCCAGAATGAAAAGTCGCAGCACCACAACAAGGAAACCGCTCTGCGCGTTCTGCGCGCCCGCCTTTACAACATGGAGCTTGAAAAACGCGACGCGGCCCGTCAGGCCCAGTACGCGGGCAAGGACGCCATAGCCTTTGGCAGCCAGATACGCACGTATACGCTGCAACCGTACCGCCTGGTCAAGGACCACCGCACGGGCACTGAAGTGGGCGATGTGGACGCAGTTCTGGACGGCCATATCGATGCCTTCCAACACGACTACCTTTTGTATCGCCATGAGCAGCAACGCTGAACTTGACGCCCTGGCGCGCGAACTGCTGGCCCTGCGCAAGGCGGGCGCGGCGGACGATCCCGCGCCCGACGCTGGGGACCATGTGCCGCACACCGTGCTGGTGGCCCGCCTTTTGTCGGGCTTCAGCCCCGACCGCTGGCAGAGTTTCTGCCGCGACTACGCGGAAAGCAGATGGTGCGTGCTGCCCGTGGCCGGGGCAACCCTGCCCGAGGGCATGCCTGACGGCTGGCCCGAACTGCCGACCCAGATGGTCAACGTGCTCATCAACAGGCTTTTTCTGGATCAGATCCAGCGTGAAGTACTGCGTTTTTCACGTTCTGGGGGCGACCTTTGCCTGATATACGCCGATATCACAAACAGAGGCGCGGCACGCACGCAGTGGGAACGGGAAGAGCTTGAGCAGCTTGATGCGGCCCTGGCCGCCGCCTTGCGTGAACACAGCGAAGCCTGCGACAGCCTCAGCCATGTGGCGGGGGGGCGCTATTCCCTGCTGTTGCCAGGGGTGAACCCCTTGCGGGCGCGACTGCTGGCAGACCAGATACAAAAAGCCTTTGTCTGCCAGGTCGGACTGCGCAACACGGCGCTGGCCAACAGCGCCCCTGTGTGCGCTCTTGGCATTGCCTGCATTAATCCGGGAACTGGCGCCACCGCCCAATCCCTGCTGACCCAGGCAGAAGACGCCCTGAAAAACGCGCTGTCGCAACAAAGCGGCCATATCTGCCTTGCGGGCGGCGCAAGCCTGGAAGAACGGGCAAGCCTGGTTCATTCCAGCGAAAAACGCTTTCTTTTCTTCGGGAGAAACAACTGATGGCAAATAAAACCTTGAGCGTGGTCCTGCTGAGCGGCAAGGGCGGGGTCGGAAAAACCAATATTTCGCTCAATCTGGCCTGCGCTCTGTTCCAGATGGGTTTTAAAAACCTGCTCATGGACTGCGACCTGGGACTTGCCAACATGGACGTATTGCTGGGCATCACGCCTGAGGGCAACCTGCAAAACGCCCTGCTGGGCGAAGCGAGCATCCGCGACGTGCTGCATTCTGTCGAGCCCGAGGGCTTTGACGTGCTGCCTGCCGCCTCGGGCGTGCCAGAGCTTACTGAACTGCAGCCCGACATGCGGGATGTGCTGCTGGCCCGCCTTGAGCCCGAACTGAGCCGGTACGATTATGTTTTCATGGACGTGGGCGCGGGCATTTCCGGCACAGTGCAGACCTTCGCCTCCATGGCGGCCATGCGCATTGTGGTCATCACCCCGGAACCCACATCCCTGACCGACAGCTACGCGCTCATCAAGGTGCTCAACGCCCGTTACGGGCTGCGCGACTTTATGGTCATCGTCAACCAGGTTGCTTCCGCCAGCGAGGCCAAGTCCTCCTTTGACAAGCTGCACGGCGCCTGCCGCCATTTTCTGCATCTTGAGCCCGTGCTGCTGGGGCACATCCGCAACGACAAGAAACTGCCCGAAGCCGTCTGCCGCCAGCAGCCCCTCATGTACTACGCCCCAGGCTGCCCTGCGGCCCAGGACATACACAACCTGGCTTCACGCCTGCAAAGGCTACGCCTGGGCATGGCCGACTGGCTGGCCCCCCGAAAAATTCTGCAGCCGCTCCCTGATAAACACTGAAGAAGAGCGTAAAAAGCCTGCGTGGACTGTTTACCTTGCTGCATAAAAGGTATAGGTTTGAATTAGCAATAGATGCCTATTGTTGACTCTCCTTAGCATTCGGGCTTTGAAGTACGGGGCGGATTGCGGCGAACACAAAAAATTGCCAGCAATACCGCTAAGATACTGGACGATCCCTACCGTTTCAGGCAGAATGCTTCCGCGAGTAACATAACGCAGTTACGGAGGCGTGATGAACAAAAGCGAACTTATCAAGGCGCTGGCCGACGAAACCAATATCCCCTTTGATGATGCGTCAATGGTGGTAAACACCTTTTTTGACGCCATGAAGCAGTCCCTGCTTGCCGGAGAGCGCATTGAAATTCGCGGCTTTGGCAGCTTTAAAATCAAAGAGTATGAGGGCTATGCGGGTCGCAACCCCAAGACTGGGGAAAGCGTCACCGTGTCCTCGAAACGTCTGCCCTTTTTTCGCGCTGGCAAGGAACTGAAAGAATTTATAAATCAATAGGCATAGTTGCATAACGCGGCTTTGCCGCAATCTGAGCCGAACGGGATGAAGGTGTACCTTCATTCTCGGCGTTCGGCCATCCATAGGCGCGCAAAGCGCGCCAAGGAGACCGTCATGCTGTTTTCCGGTGCTATGACAGCGCTTGTCACCCCCTTCAAGAACAATGCCCTTGACGAGGAGGCCTACCGAAACTTCATTGAATTCCAGATCACTGAAGGTATTCATGGCCTGGTGCCCTGCGGCACCACCGGCGAATCCGCCACCCTCAGCCACGAAGAACACGAAAGGGTCATTGAAATCTGCATCGATCAGGCCAAGGGGCGAGTTCCCGTTCTGGCCGGGGCTGGCTCAAACAACACGCTCGAAGCCATCCGCCTGACCCGCTTCGCCAAAAAAGCCGGGGCCAACGGAGCGTTGCTCATCACCCCCTATTACAACAAACCGACCCAGGAAGGGCTGTTCCAGCACTACAAGGCCATAGCCGAAGCCGTGGACATCCCGCTTGTGCCCTACAACGTGCCTGGCAGAACGGGGTGCAACCTGTTGCCGGAAACTCTGGCTCGCCTGGCCAAGGCTTTCCCCCACATTGTGGGCGTCAAGGAAGCTACCGGCGACATGGCCCAGGGCAGCAAAACCCTGTCCAGCTGCCCTCAGGGGTTCAGCGTGCTTTCCGGTGATGACTTCACCGCCCTGCCCCTCATGGCCCTGGGCGGTCATGGCGTCATTTCCGTTACGTCCAACCTTGTGCCTGGCCGCATGGCCGCCATGGTCAATGCCTTCCGCAAGGGCGACGTTGCCGGGGCCGCGCGTATCCATCATGAACTTTTCCCGCTGCACGAAGCCATGTTCTTTGAAAGCAATCCCATCCCGGCCAAGACGGCCCTGCACCTCATGGGCAAGATGGAAGCCGAGCTGCGCCTGCCGCTTTGCCCTCTGGGCGCAGCAGCCAAAGAAAAGCTTGTTCCGGTGTTGCGCCAGATGAAACTCATCTAGGCCAGATTAGCTTTGAAATGCGCCAGGCTGAAGATATTCGGCGCAGCGTCAAGCGCTAGACCCCGTCTTACGGGAGTCCGTAAAACAAAATCCCCCGGCAGTGCTCTTGCCGGGGGATTTTTGATTACAGGCTCCCCTTTGGGGCGATTCTTGCCAGAGCAATGCTCGTTGCAATACTTTGTGCAGAAGAGACCAGCATTCTGGAACGGACAACGGTAAAACTTCACGCTGAAATACTTTGTGGGTGAGGGCCTCTTTTGCATAAGGGACACTCACCCACCCCCCCACCGCCTAAAACTCTTGGCGTATTTTTATAAATTACAACGAGGTTTCTGTGCATGTGCCCCCCGGACGCAGAGCGATTTCACTCGTCTGCCGTCAGACGTCTGGGCGGACTTTACGAACGCCGCCACCATGGCTGGTGCACGTTCTCAAATACCCCTCAGACGCGCCGGGGCAGACCAATCAGCACCACACCCGCATAGCGGGTGGTGCTTTGTTTCTCGCGATGCCGCGCTCAACTGGCCAAAGCCATAAAAAAGCAGACTGACCGCTCCAAGGGGCGGCCAGTCTGCTTTTTTACGGCGCTGCCAGTGCAGAACGCCTATACTCCAAACTTACATGGCGGCCTTGTAGATGGCGGCCACGGCTGCGTCTGTCATGGTACGGGGGTTGGTAAGGCCGCAGGCGTCCTTCTGCGCGTTGGCCGTCATTGTGGGGATATCTTCTTCCTTCACGTCCTTGCCGTACTTCTTGCCAAGAGCCTTAAGGCCAACAGGAATGCCCACGTCCTGCGACAGGGTATTGATGGCGGCAATGGCCTTTTTGGAAGCTTCATCAGCGCTCAGACCATCGGTGATCTCGCCGAGAATGCGGGCGATGCGGCCAAAGCGGCGGCGGGTGGCGATGCGGTTGTATTCACTGACGTACGGCAGAAGAATGGCGTTACATTCACCATGGGGCAGGTCATAGAAGCCGCCCAACTGGTGCGCCATGGCGTGAACATGACCCAGGCTGGCGTTGTTGAAGGCCATACCGGCCAGATACTGGGCGTAGCACATGCCTTCACGGGCTTCTTTGTCCTGACCGTTGGCAACCGCGCGGCGCAGGTAACGGTTGATAAATTCCATGGCTTTTTCGGCGCAGGCATCGGTCATGGGAGTGGCGGCAGTGGAAACATAGGCTTCAACAGCATGCGTCAGGGCGTCCATGCCGGTGGCCGCGGTAAGGGCCGGGGGCATGCCCATCATGAGCAGGGGATCGTCAATGGCGACGCCAGGAGTGCAGCGCCAGTCAACAATGGCCATCTTCACCTTGCGGGACGTGTCGGTGATGATGCAGAAACGGGTCATTTCAGAAGCGGTACCAGCGGTGGTGTTGACGGCCACGTAGGGCGGGAAGGGCTTGGAGGACTTGTCCACGCCTTCGTAGTCATGAATCTTGCCGCCGTTGCCAGCGAGAAAACCCACGCCCTTGCCGCAGTCATGCGAGCTGCCGCCGCCAAGCGTAATGATGCTGTCACATTTTTCCTTTTTGTACATGGCAAAAGCAGCATCCACATTCTTGTCAGTGGGGTTGGGCACAGTCTGATCGAAAATGGCGTACTTCATCTTTGCGGCATCAAGGATGCCGGTAATCTGCTTCAGGATGCCAGCCTTGACGATGCCCTGGTCGGTAACGATCAGGGGTTTGCTGCCACCGATGTTCTTAAGACGAGCAGGAATCTCCTTGGAACATCCCTCGCCCACAAGGGTAACATTGGGAATGAAGAAGGAAGTGATCTGGCCCATGTGCATGCTTTTAAGCTCAGTACTCATAGCGACTCCTGGCGTTATGCGAACACAACATACCTAAGTTACTTAATGTATGTGCCGCAGTGATAAGAAAGCGTCCTTTAGGGAGACATTACAGCATAGAAAAATCCATTGCAAGCGCTGTAGAGTGTAACTACCAAACCTTTTAAATTATTTTTTGCTTCAATACATCTGTTCTTTTTTACACAACTAAATATATTTTGTTCTTTTTTGCACAATACAACGTTGATTGAATGTTCACCCAAAAATTGAAACCGTGACAACGACAATCTATCATACCAATTTTATTAATAAAATATACATTCAACGACTCTCGAACACCAGTGAGTAAAAAACAATAGCGGCCTCAGAGGGATTCTGGGCAAGAGCGCCCGATCCAGCAAGACGTCGCGCTGCAAAGCCTCAATGCCACTACGCTGTCAAAATGGGGAACTATAGGGAATATACATTCATAAAAGAGACGCCACGCCTGTCGCGCCGTATATTTGCATAAGGGAATAGCAGCGCTGCTTTGGCGCGGGGTAATCGGGCAAAGGCGCGGCTGCGCGCACGCCTCGCTGCGTGTGGGGTTGGCAACCGCCCGCCATCGAAAAATGGCAATGCCCAGTGACGTAAAGCACTGCGCCAACACAGGCAAAATGCAGAAGCGCTGTGTTGCAGACAAGGTTTGTGAAGGGGCTCTTCAGACGTATTTGGAGGCAAGCGCGTGCGGCGCACGCGACTATGGTTGCCGCTATGCGCGCGCCTCGAACGCCTATGGGACGCCACGCCTTACCGTAGTGCCCCATAAACCCAAAAACACCGTCATTGGCTGTACGAAAGTCCGGGCGCAGTATCCGGAATTTTGAAATTTTCTGTCGCTGGATGTGCGCATGTGTGATGTGCAATGGCTCGCGGCCATGCAGGCAGGCGCGCCGTGAAGGCGCAAACGGGATTTATCCGCGCGGCTGCGGGCAGCAGCGGACGCTTGAAGTTCCGGGAATATTCATCTCGGGGGATCTACTCTGGCAGCAAGCTCGTCTTGCTGTGATGCCCGGCGCAAACAGCAGCGATTGTACACCCGCCAAGCCCGCCCGCGCAGGCTCGCAACTCCCCTTCCTGCCGCCAGAACCCTTACACGTTGAGTGGCGTGATGCCTGGAAGACACAGCCTTCAGGGCCCCTGCCTCAGATCAGAAACCCCTTAATACAGAATAATGTTGAGAACATGCCTTCTCAGCGCTTACGTCATGCCCTCTACGATATTTACCACGCGAAAAAACAGCATTGACGCCTGCATGACGGGTGCCTGCACGGCGAGCATCTGCCCGCAGCTGCCAGGGCGGAGCACATAGAAATCTTCACATTTCAATGCGTCGTTCTGCCGGAAGATGCGGGTTTCTGCTGCATCTGCACCACGTTGCGACGCGGTGCACGCTTGTGCAGCATTGGAGGATGCACCCTTTTTCAAAGGTGACAGGCTCTATCATGAGAGTTTTAGGGGGTGGGGGCGTGGGGGAGGAGACCCTTTTGCAAAAGGGTCCCTTCCCCACAAAGCATTTCAAGAAACAACGCGGTTAACGCGGGCCGCCCGGCTCTTTCATCTTGCCGGGTCGGCACATGCGGCCCAGGCTCCGCAGATAGGCTTTACGCTTGTCCAGAAAGAACGCCAGGGGGCGGGAGAAGTTGCGTCCCAGCAGACCGTCGACCAAAAGCTGGCTGATCTCGCGCTCACGGGTCAGCACAAGCTGCGATCTGGCCAGCACATTACGGTCAGCTTCAGGCAGGGCGCGCGCTACCTGCCGAAAAGCATCTTGCGCCCGGGGCTGATAGAACCAGATATACATAAGATCAAGGGCATTGACGATAAAGGCTCTTTCCAGTTCCTTGCCCTTGATGCCCCCGCTGCCCTGAAGTCCCCCTGGACGCGCCAACTTGATGAGGGCGTCTTCGTGCGGGAAAAGCAGTTCCAGCCGCGTATAGCAGTCAAAGAGGTTGTTAAGCTTGCTTTTGTAGTCCCAGCGGCGCATGCGCAGGTTCACCTGGCTGTCGGCGTAGCCTTCAATGAGGGCTGCCACCGTGTCTGAAGCCATCTTCGACACCACTGCCGCGCTGGGCACCAGATAGATTTCGGGATTAAGCACGCCGAGGCCCTCAAGGCCATACTGCAACGTGTAGCCGTAGATTGACGACACGGGAATGGCCAGGGCGCTGCGGAAGAGGTTGCCGATGGCGGCCTCCTTGGGAAAGCCGCGAAAAACATTATGCGCGCAGATGTAGAAACCGTTGATGATGTTCAGAACCGTGAAGACGGTCCAGGGATTTTGAGCCACTGTAATGCCCATGGTCCTGTCCAGCAGCCACACGCGCACCAGCACTTCCAGCAACAGCACAGAGATGCCCGTGTACATGAGCGAATCGCACAAGCGGCTTACACTGACCTGATCTTTCCAGTGGATGAGGGTATCACGCGTGGCCCCCTTGGCGGCCAGCACCATCTGCACCACATTGCGCACGCCCGTAATGCCGAACCATATGAAGGTGCCGCCCCAGGCGAGCACCCACCAGTCCTGCGTGTACAGAAAGGAGAAAAAGGCGGGTACAAAGCCCAGCAACACTTTGAGCCAGTTGCAGAACGAACTGTTCAGATAGGCAAAACCAGGGGGCCGAGGATCAGCCTGCTGCTTTTTGCCGAGCAGATTATTGCCTGTGGCCGTGCTGAGTCCGCCAAGGTTGATGACGTTGCCCTGGCCGCACACGCGAAAATCTTCGCTGGCGGTCTTCCAGGTCTTGCGGCGCTCCAGGCCCAAATGACGGCAGCCGGGCAGCCAGTGCAGACAGGAGGCCAGCCGCTGCCAGGACGTGGGATTACGGGGCTTGGCATAGCTGTAAACTTCCTCAACCGGCGAACAGATGGGAATTTCAAACTGCTGCTGTCCTCTGCCCTTGTGCGCCGTAAAGCGCCCATTGGGCAGGGTATCCTTGATGACAAATCCCATGCCGTAGGTAATGCGGCTGGCGGAACTTGTACCAAGGCGCGAACCAAGGGGCTTGTGGCGGTAGTGCTCCCACAGCTTCGGCACGTTGTGCAGTATGTCGCGAAATTTTGCGGCCCTTTCTTCATCCACAGTACGCATGCGACGCGCCATTTGGCGTATCATCTGTTTTACGCGCGGGCCGAGCCCTTCATTGAAGGCCTGCTGCAGTTCGCTAATGGGCTTGAGGTTGGTCTGCTGCCGCTCCATCCAGCTCTTCATGTTGAAGATTTCCAGATGGGTAATGTTGCCCTTGGCATCCCATAAAAGCTCAGCCACGTCCTCAACGCTCAGGCCCGAGGTGCAGAGCACCAGACGGTAGCCTGGCGTAAGCTCCGCCAGTTCCCGCGTGAGTTCGAACATGGAAAGCCGCATGAGATGGGGCATTTCTTCGTGAGGCGGCGGACTGTCCAGATCGGGCAGTTCGGGATGCAGGGCTGCGGAAAGCCATTCCTCGGCTATATGCTCAGGCCCCATGCGCTCAAGAACCGCCAGTTCGGCGCGTGAAACGGCGTCGTCAATCTCGGCGAGCCTGGCGGCGCGCTGCCGCAGGGCAGGCTGCACATGGCGGTGCAGCCCTTCTGCCAGATGCAGGCTGCTGGCCTGGCCGCGCCCGACGAAACGCAAAAAATCGTCCGCCGACAGTTCGGGTATTTCCACCCCCCAGGCGGCTTCCATCCTGGGGCGCTGGTGCTCGTTCCACAAAGAAAGGCAATGCAGGACGCGATCACGCCGCCAGCGCAGCACTTCGCGGCCGCGCTTCATCATTTCCGCCACCTTGGGGCTGTGCAGAAATTCCAAAAAATCTTCGTGCGAACTGAAGCCGCGCGGTATCCAGAACAGACTTACAAAACGCCCATAAAATGGCACCTGAAATTCCAGGCCAATACGCACGGCAATGCCCGTAATTTCGGCTGCACGCAGAATTTCGCGCGCGGCATCGGGCTGCACCCAGTATTCATAAGCCACCGTGAGCGAGCGCAGCCCCTTGATCCAGGCGTCCATGATAAGGTGGGTCGGGGTTTTGCGGCCCTTGGTGTTGGCGTCGTATACGTGGTCGTCAAAGGCTATCTGGTTCCAGGCCTCTGGCATTTCCGGCAGATGATACCGCGCCAGCATGCGGCGGACAACGCGCGGCGTGCCCTGCACCGTCCGGCGAAAGTCATGCGCCAGCTTGAGCTGCTCCAAAGGATTGTCATGAGCGCGCACAATGCTTTTCATGATCTGCATGAGCACGCGCGCCGTATTGCGGCGCAGCGTCGAGTGCGCGCTGTTGAGCACCTCATCGTACAGGGTTTGCAGGGCCAGCAGGCGGTCTCTCGCCTGGGTGCGCCCTACCTGAAGATTGCGCAGCAGGTTGATGACGGCATAGGCCATGCGCGAAACCGGAGTGGCGACGAGCTCCTTGATGCCGTGCGGGTGCAGGCTGGGGTCAAAAAGACTGGTATCCGAAGGTTTGTTATCGGATTCCAGAATGCGGTTGACAAGCATGAGGATATCCCTGTCCTGCTTGTCAAAATAAATACCACGCCGTAGGAAGCTCACGCCATGTACTCCTTGCAAAAAACCGCCCGACGGCGGCTGGAATAAACCATCTGCAACAGTAGCGCGCACCGGCGCTCACGTCAAATACCCGATCTCAGAAAGGTTTCGCCCTGAAACGCCCAGAGGCCGCCCGCGCGGGACGGCAAGGCAGGCCGCAGACGCGCCATGAAGCAAGGGCGGCTGCCCTTTACCCCTGGCCGTTGCGGCAGCATGCGCAAGGCCCGCATAAAGGCGCAAAACGCGCAGGACTGCTCGGGCGAGCGCCGTGCGGCGCGCACCCTGACGTTTAAAGGACATATGCTCAAGGGGCATCTGCGCTCGCCGTAAAGACAAAAAACGTTCTCATAACCTTGAGAATGGTGCTCACAAGGCGACGTCGCGGCAAAGGCAAAATTTCGTACGGCTGACGATCAAAAGAAGTACAGCAGGACAAGACTGGCAGAAGGCAGAGGAAGGCAAACCGCGTGAGAATACGGGCAGGGGCTCGACAAAAGGCGGGCATGATGCACTCGAACAGCAAGTTGGGGGACGAGCCGCCGGATGCTGCAGCCCGTCCCCCGGTTGCCCTGAGGCAACCCGGACACACCCCGGCCTTCGCGTCCCGCCGGTTCCGGGACTAAAGGAGCGGTTGGCGACTGCCTGGCAAAAGGCACTCCCCTTGTGGTCCGCCATAAAAACGTCTGATCACGCCGTGTAAAAACGATTCCGCAGCGCCATGCCGTATCCGCGCTGCCCAGACGGGGCATGCCTGCCATGACGGGGCCGTATCCGTGCATCTGCCGCCAGCGCGGCACGTCAGCAGGCACGCGACTGCGGCCCGTCACTGCGGCACGTAGCGCGGCAGGTCAGCGCGGCACAAACCCTCACAACTTTTTCGCCCTAAATATCAACGCAGTCTTTTCGCCGCGACTCCCCGCTGAAGCCGCCCACGCCCTGCGCCCGACGGGCCGTCGCCGTCCGGCACAGCGTCAACCGAATTCTGATGTCAGATAAACTCGTCCATACAGCCAGCACGCACTTTTTTGAGCAGGCGTTCCGCCGCGCCGCGCTCATGCAGGGACATTCTGCCCAGCTTTTCATCCAGTAGGCGCTCGCCCTGGATGCGCGTGTAGGGTGTGGCGTAATGCAGCAAAAATTCCATAAACGACGCCACCGAATTGGGACTACACTGCCCTTTCATGCCGCACTCGCGCACCATGGCAAGGAATTCCTCGCCCCTGCGGCCCAGACGTGGGCACGCCGCGCAAAACGAAGGCAGATGCCGCGCGTCTTCAAGCAGAAAGCGCACCACTTCATCCACATGACAATCCTCGCCCAGGGGGAAGGGGACCTGCTGGCCGGGGGCCACGGTCCATCCGCCATACGGGTTGGCCACACTGCCCGTGAGCAGTTGCGAGGCCCCGGCGCCACAGCCGTCGCGCCAGAGTCCGGCAGGTTCCTTTGTGGTCAGGATGATGCCCGCATAGGGCAGGGCCAGTCTGACCAGGGCCACGCACCGCAGGTAGTCGGCATCACTCACCGGGTAGGGCGCACTCATGAGACTGCCGGGCGCGGGACGCATCCTGTGCAGGCTTACGGTACGGCACCCCATATCGTAAACGCGCTCAAGATGCTGCGCATGCTGCGCTACGGCAAGCAGGTCAAACTGCCATGGGCCAAGGCCCAGCAGAATGCCCATGCCCACGTCGGGCACGCCTGCCGCAAAGGCCGTATCGGGAGCGGTAAGGCGCTTAACATAGTTGCTTTTCGGGCCGGCTATATGGGCCGCGCGGTAACTGGGCTCATGATAGGTGTCCTGATAGATGAGGACAGTGCCCACATAGGCGTCCAGAAGCACCTGGTACTGGCTGCTTTCCAGCGGCCCCACATTGACGTTGACGCTGTGGATTTCACCCACCCCGTCAAAAAGCGTATAGAGAATGCTTATGGCTTCGGCCAGGTAGTCCACATCGGCATTGGGCAACTGCCCGCTGACCAGAAATATGCGTTTGTGACCCTGGCGAATGAGCTTCAGCGCGGACTCGCGCATTTCCGGCGAGGTCATGTACTTGCGCTCCACAAGCCCGTTATCCCGCCGGTTGGAACAGTACAGACACTCACTGCCGCAATGGTTGGAAAGATGCAGCGGGGCTGAAAGCACCATGCGGTCGCCGTAGACCTTCTGCTTCACCTCGTCCGCCACGGCAAGAATGCGCTCGTGCCCCACCGGATCATCAACACGCATGAGAGCCACGATTTCGTCCTGGTTCAGGGGCTCCATCCGCATGGATTTATCCAGAATATCGCGAAGTTCGATGGAGTCTGGAGCCTTCTGGCGGCTCAAGGCTTTTTCAATCGCGGCCACATCAAACCATAGGGGCAATGACTCCGCAGACATACCGTTCACCCTCTCATGCATTTCACAAAAATGTCTGTTAGAAAATTTTCATATACATTTTCTGTCGATGATTTGATTGTCCAATATTTCACATTGTACTGTCAAGAAAGAACTTCAAATATTTTACAACCGCACCAGCAGCCACTGCCTCAAAATTGCGCGCAAAAGCGCGCACCCGGCTTCTGCCCGAATATCCGCGGAGTCTTTGCTCTACAAAAGCAAGTGAAGATTTGGCTCTGTTCTAGAACAGGTTTTATAAAATTAGGTTAACGTTATTTCCACCCTCAGATATACTTTATAAAAAAATTAGGAGGGTAATATTATGCTGATAATTTTATTAATTATTTGAATATGAAAGAAGATTCATTAATCTTTCATTTAACTATCAGACATATTTGCAATAAATATGTCTGATAGTTATGCCAATTACAACAACGAGCCCCTTTCTTTAAACAGAGCCAAAGATTTTAAGAGGTGGCGGGGGGCGTGGGGGAGGATGGGTTTTGCAAAAGGGTCCCTTCCCACAGGGCATATCAATGAAAAATTGCCCCTGCTCACTGAAAAGGGGCATCCACCTGGGTGTATGCCCCTGCGCCATTTCCCTTGCGCTTCCAGCTATTGCGGGCTGCGCTACGCGGGCGTATGCTTATCTCCTGGCCGTTCGGCCTCATATACGAGTTTAAGGAATACTGCCCATGCGCCACCGCGAATCGTCTTCTGTGCTGCCCCCTGTCTTTTTCCTGCTCTGCCTCACTCTGCTGGCCTTCTGGGCCACAAGCGCCCCATACGCGGCGGAAACGGCCCCTGCCGCCGGCGGGCCGTTGCGCGTGGCCCTGCTGCTGGAGCATCCCGGCGGCGACGGCGGCTGGAACGACGCCCTGCTGCGCGGGCTTGAACGGGCACGGCAACTGCCTGTTGCAACCGAAGTTCTGGTGGCCCCGGCCCAGGCCGATGCCGCCGCCATGCAGGAATTTTTCCGCAATGCCGCTTCCAGCCATGACCTTGTGCTTGTGGCCTCCGACCAGCTGCACGAAGCCCTCCGCAACAATGCCGCCAACTACCGCCGGACCCTGTTTGGCTGCATTGATGCAGGCATACGCGCGCCCAACATCATGTCCATAACCTTTGCCGACGAGCAGGCGGCCTATCTTGCCGGAGCGGCAGCGGCCATGCTCACGGTGCAGACATCCCTGCCCGGCATCAATGCCGACCGAACCATCGGCTGGCTGTCGGGGCAAGACGTGCCCGCCATGCGCTCCCTGCTCAATGGCTTTGTGGAGGGCGCGCGCCTTGTGGACCCGGAGGTGCGCGTCATCAACAGGATCACGGGCTCCTTTACGGACGCGGCAGCCGGAGGAAAGACCGCCAGCGAACTGCTGGACCAGGGCGCGGACATTCTGGTGCTGGCCAGCGGGCTCGGCAACGGGCCAGCTATGGAAGAAGCCGCCAGACGGGGCGCGTATGTCATAGGACTTGACGGAAACCAGGACGGCAAACTGCCCGGGCGCGTGCTCACCTCCATAGTCAAAAAGGCGGACGACGCCGTGTATGACCTGGTGGCCGCTGCCGCCTCGGGCAACTTCAAGGGCAAGGAAATACTCGTACGCGACCTCAAAAGCGGCGGCGTGGATATTACGGATATGGAGCCGTTCCGCAAATCGGCGGGCAAAAACATTCCGGCGGGCATGGACCGCAGGCTGCGCGAACTGCGCGGCGAACTGGAGAACGGCGGCATCCGCCTGAAATCCCTGCGCGAAAGAACACTCTGCGACTGCCTGTAGCGTGACGCCGCGCAAGGACGCGGCGATTCTGGAGAATTCTGATGCCCGTTTATTACTGGTTTCCCATACTCGGCTGTCTGGGAATCGGCTTCATGTTCATGAACATTCCGCCAGTGGCCACGCAGTTCATGCAACTTTTTCATGTGGGCTACAGCGGACTGTCGTTCTTTCTGAGCGCCCTTTTCTGGACGCACGCCCTGGCGCAGATTCCGGCGGGACTGCTTATCGACAGGCTGGGCATACTGCGCTCCCTGGTGATCTCGACCATCCTTTGCACCGTGTGTTCGCTTGCGCCTTTTCTGGCCCCCGAGAATCTCGGCCTGGCCATAGTTATGCGCCTTGTGGTGGGTATGGCCTCGTCCATGCTTTTTCTTGGCGTGGTTTCTGTGGTCAAGGTTCTGGCCCCACCGCAGTTTCTGGCCCGCGCCCAGGGAATGCAGGGCGCGGCCTTCAGTTTCGGCACTATGGTTCCTTACCTTGTGCTGCCGTTTTTCGAGGCTCAGGGGTGGGTGGTGAGCTACATCATGGTGGCCCTGATGCCCGCCCTGCTGCTGCTCTCTTTGCTCTGGACGCCACGCGCTGCATTGCGACCGCAAACCGTTCCCGGCACTGACGGCAACATATGGCTGTCACTCAAAGCCGTAGCCAGATCAAGACAGCTCTGGTTTCTCGGCTGCTGCCACGGATTTTCTTTCGGCACCATCACGGCGCTGGGCAGCTGGCTGCCCACTATTCTTGCCGACCGCGACCAGAGCAACAAGCCTGAACACTGGGCTCTGGCCACTGGCGTGGTGCTTCTGGCCGGAACCTTTGCCCGCATGGGCGGCGGGGAGCTTGGCGGCAGAAGCGACCTCCACAAGCTGCTGACACGCCTTGTGCTTGGCATTTCCCTGCTCTACACGGCCATGGCCCTCATGCCCGGCCCCTTGACCACACTGGCGGCGGGCGCGTGCCTGGCCGTCTTTTGCGGCGGCACCTACGCTGCGGTATTTGTTCTGACCATCCGCACTACAGGGCCGGGGCTTGTGGCCACCGGAGTGGGCTTTATGGCTACCGTCGCCTGCCTCATCAATGTGCTGCTCACCCTGCTGATGGGCAATGTGCGCGAATACGCGGGTTCATTTGGCCCGGCCCTGCTTGTTACGGCCCTGTGCACTGCGGCGCTGTACCTGTGGGGGCGCAGTCTCTGCCGTAACGGAAGCTTCAGCTAAAAAAGGCATGGGGGGCGGCCCGCCCCCGCCTCTCAGGCATTGCCGCAAAATAAAAAAACAGGTAAATTGATTATGCCCGGCCCCAAACCGGCCCCCGCGGGTTGCACCCAAAACCCCGTGGCATCCCCCCACCTACAATCTGTCCGCCTTCCTGCGTCTCCACAATTTTCAGGGAGAAAATCATGCTAAAAAAATATACTGTCCTGTTTCTTACCGCCCTCATGCTGCTGCTTTTTACCGCGCCCGCAGCGAACGCGGCCAGGCTGGTACGCGTTCCCACCGCCTGGGTGGACGAGTTTGAAACGTTTCTCATGTGGTACGCCAAGGAAAAAAAATGGGACAGAGACGCCGGGCTGGATATTGAAATCCAACAGTATAATTCCGGCGCTGAAATTCTTAATGCCCATTCCACGGGGGCATGGGTATACGCGGGCATGGGGGTGGTTCCTTCCATCATTGGCAATATGCGCAACAATGTCATTGCCATAGCCATCGGTGTGGATGAGGCTGCAGCCAATGGCGTGGTGGTGCATGCCGACAGTCCCATTGCCGCGGTCAAGGGCTGGAACAAGGAGTACCCCAATGTGCTGGGCAGCCCGGACACTGTGCGCGGCAAGACCTTTGTGCTTACCGACATCAGCTCGGCGCACTATGTTCTTTCCACATGGTTGAAGGTGCTTGGCCTGCAGGACAGCGACATCAGCATCCGTGACATGGCGCAAGGGCTGGTAGTGGCCAGTCTTGAAAACCATATCGGCGACGGGGCCGCCCTTTGGGCGCCGCAACTGTATCTGGCGCTGGACAAGGGCGGAGTGCTCGCCGCAGACCTGAAAAGCTGCGGCAAGGAAAGCTACACCTACCTCGTGGCCGACAAGACATATGCTAACGCCAATCCCGAAATAACGGCCAAATTTCTTACGGTGTATTTCAGGGCTGTGGATGACTACCTGAGCAAAAGTCCTGAAGTTTTTTTGCAGGATTATCGACGCTTTTACCTTGAATGGGCAGGCAAGGACTATGATGAAGACCTGCTGCGGCGGGACATAAAGAACCATCAGGTGCTGGCCCTGGCCGAGCAGCAGAACCTTTTTGACGAGACCAAGGGCCGTAGCGAAGTGCAGAAAGACATTGAGGCCGTTGCCCAGTTTTTCGGCAGCCTGGGGCGGTTGAGCAAGGACGAACTGTCCAGAATCAACACCTCAGCATACTCCAGCGACAAATTCATCAAGTTGGTGCCGCCCAACCTCAAGCTGAAAAAATAGCGGCTGAAAGCGGCCCGGCGCGGCCAGAGCGGCGACCAAATCAGCGGCCAAATCTACGGCTAGTCCGGCTAAACCGCTCATAAGCGCAACGGCAACGGCACGGAGCAATCCGTGCCGTTGCCGTTGTCATTTGGCACTCTAGCAAAACAGAATAAAAATTGGGGGGGTGGGGCGTGGGGGGCGGCGACCCTTTTTAGAGCAGTTAACTTTGAAAAAAGTTAACTGCTCTAACGCTGCACGAGGGTACGGCGCGCCACAACGTGGAGTGGATTCAGCCGAAAATACGATTTGCGGCTGAATGACAACTTTGAAAAGTAAAACATTTCAAAGTTAATCTGGTCTGAAAGGGGCGCCTCCCCCGCTAAGCACTTCACCCTACCGTCCCACCTAGACAGTGTCGTCACGAGATGAATTTTCAGTCATCTCAAGGAGAATGAGCCTGTTATGCAGGGAGTGCGCTTTGATGGCGCTCGACCGGAATAAAAGGCGAAGTTCGACGCGAAAATAACCGGAAAGGCGCTCGTGACGACACTGCCTAGCGGCCGCCCCTGGCGGGTTCGTCAAAACGCGGCACGGACATGTGGCAGCGGCCCCGTCCGGTGCGCTCGGCGAAGCGCTGGTGATAGGCCTCAGCCTCATAAAAAGGCCCGGCTGGCTCAAGGCGCGTCACCACATCATAGCCCTTTTCCCGCAGAAGATTCATGAGCTTGAGGGCCACGGCCTTTTGCTCCGCATCGAGGTAAAACACGGCGGATCGGTACTGACTGCCCACATCGGGGCCCTGGCGGTCCAGCTGGGTGGGGTCGTGAATTTCAAAAAAGCGGCGCAGGATCTGCTCATAACTGATCTGCGTGGGATCAAAGACAATGCGCACGGCTTCAGCATGGCCGGTGTCTCCCCGGCACACGTCCTCATAGGAAGGGTTTGGCGTGTGGCCGCCCGTATAGCCAGAAACAACGTCGCGCACGCCGGGCATGCGCCTGAAGGCGTCCTCCACTCCCCAAAAGCAGCCCCCGGCCACAATGGCCGTGCCAGTTGTCGCGGCGGCCTGGGCGCGCTGCGCCAGAACCTTGGCTTCTTCAGGACTGCCAGCGGGATAAAAGGCCATGGACAGCGAGTTGACGCAGTGGCGGGTGTTCTTGGCCGTAAAGCCTTCGCCTTCAAACACATGACCAAGATGCCCTCCGCAATTGGCGCAGACTATCTCTACCCTTCTGCCGTCCGCATCGGGCAGCCGCCGCACGGCACCCGGCAATTCGGCATCAAAGCTTGGCCAGCCGCAGCCGGACGCAAACTTGTCTTTTGAGCTGTACAGCGCAGCGCCGCACTGCCGGCAGACGTAGGTTCCCGCCGCCTTGTTGCTGTTAAGTTGGCCAGAGTTCGGAGCCTCCGTGCCTTTGCGCAAAATAACGTCCGCCTCGCGTTCGTTGAGAGGCGGCATGGGATATGAGGGCTTCATGGCAGCCTCCTGTGAAGGGCTGGCTGAAACAACGACGGCGGCGTCTGCCTTTGTCGCCGAGAGTACGGAATACAGGCCGCAAAACAGAAAAACGGCCAGAATCAGAAAAAGGGCATGTTCACGCATACTATTCTCACTATTTCCTATTATAATAAGTACCCTGCGGGCAGGGTCAATGCTTCTCTGCAGGCACGGGCCTTCAGCCACAGAAAGGCGGAGGCAAAAAGGCACGCGACGTACACGGGACGGGGCATCCCGCCATAACGGAGCATAGGGGAAAGGCAGCACGTCCAGCCCACGCACGGTGTGGAAGACTGCGCGCCCAGCGATTCGGATTATAAAGGGAAGACAGGGCATACCGTTGTGCGGCTTGCCGTGGAAAAGTTGCGCGCTTCAAGGATGCCGCCGATAAAGGTCGCCTTGGCGAAGTTCGGGCACAGCGCGTCGTGCCGCCCTGCGGCAACGGCCCCTGCGTTCAGGCAGACTGCCATTGCAAACAGCCCTTTCAAGGTCTGCGGCATGCCGTTGTAGCGTTTGAGAGCGAAAACCTCGCCCTGCGCGGCGGTGGCCTGCGCGACGGTGGCCTGCGCACACGACCGCCCGTATATTTCACGATACAAATGCCGTTGTGCGCGGCACTGCCGTCATGAGGCGAAACCGTCCGGGTGGGTCTTGTGCCATTCCCAGGCCGAGGCGATGATCTCGTCAATGCCCGCCCTGGCTTGCCAGCCGAGAATTTCTTTGGCGCGGTCAGCCGAAGCCACGAGCCGCGCGGGATCGCCATAGCGGCGCAAGGCCATAGTGACGCCAATGTCATACCCTGTCACGCGGCAGGCCGCAGCCACCATTTCGCGTACGCTGAACCCCTTGCCGTTGCCAAGGTTGCAGATTTCGCTGCCGCCCCCGGCGCACAGGTAGTCCAGAGCGCGCATATGCGCGTCCGCCAGATCCATAACATCCAGATAGTCACGGATGCAGGTGCCGTCGGGCGTGGGATAGTCATTGCCAAAAATGGTTACTGTATCCCGGCGGCCCAAGGGAACCTGAAGAATCAGGGGGATAAGATGGCTTTCGGGGTTGTGGGCCTCGCCTATGGCGCCGCCGGGCCACGCGCCGCCCACGTTGAAGTACCGCAGGCTCACAAAGCGGATGCCGTGGGCCTTGCCCACCCAGTGCATCATGCGCTCCATAATGAGCTTACTTTCGCCGTAGGGATTGGTGGGGCGCAAAGGCGCGTCCTCATCAATGGGCACGCTTTCCTGCTCGCCGTACACGGCAGCCGACGATGAAAAAACTATCTTGTCCACACGGTTGCGCACCATGGCTTCCAATAGAGTCTGCATCCCGTGGACATTATTGTGAAAATATTTCAGCGGCTGCTCCATGCTCTCGCCCACCAGCGAACTGGCGGCAAAATGGAGTACCGCATCCACCCCGTGACTTGAAAACACGTGGTCCAGCAGCGCTCCATCCCTTATGTCGCCTTCATACAGGCTCACGCCGTCAGGCAAGGAGGCACGATGGCCGGTCAAAAAATTGTCCACAACTACTATGTCTTCACCGCGCGCCAGCAAAGCGCGTACATTATGGGAGCCTATATAGCCAGCCCCACCGCAAACCAATATGGACATGGGCATTCTCTTTTGTTGAAAGCACAGCAGCGCCGTCGCGCCGCGCGAATGGAGTTCCGCTTTTTGCACATCAACTGCGGTCTGGCAAGCCTCACCAGTACCTTGAGTGTATTTTGCCACGTCTTTTACTGTGAAGCCAGCACTGAGCGAAATTTTTTTACGCTACGCTGGCAACGCGCTGTTAAAGCAGGTTCACGTAAAATTTACCTGGCTGGTCGCCACCGTGCGCTTGCCCTGACGACACAAAAGCGGAATATTTGCTCTGGCACGCGCCCAAGGGACATGCCAGCGCCTTGAAGAACTGGTATTGGCAACGCCATACGCTCGAAAGAAAAAACGCGGCGGAGCATCTGCACGCCCGTGCGCTGGTGCGCTTTGCCACGGCAAAGCGCACGCTGCCCTGGGGCATTTAACACTTGGACTGCTCGCCTTCAGTGGCAAGGGTTTTTAGAAAATCCTTGCCACTGAAGGCGAGCAGGTAACTCACTTCATTCGTAAACTGCCCTAAAAACGGCGCAAGGCCCGAAACCAACCGGGGGCTTCAGGCCTTGCGAGCATATCTACCCAAGCAGCCGCAAATTCCGGGCTGCCACTACGCCTTGCTGCAGCTATTCTACAGCATTTTCGCATTGAGAATATCCATTTTCAATGCTTCCAAGACGCCCGCTTCGACGCGTAACTACGCAAATAAACTGCGCTTACGCCTACGCGGCGGGAGTCTGCTCCCGCATCCGCTACAGCCTCTTGAGCACATCCTCGGCAAAGGAGACAATGGCGTCGGGATCGTTGGAGGCGTCGCCCTCCATCTTGAGGCCTTCACAAATGATTTCGGCCCCGAGGCTCTTGGCCTTCTCTTCAATGGCAGGCACCGCGCCGCAATAGTGCTCATACTCCATATCGCCCGACGCGAAGGCGGCCACCTTCTTGCCCTTGAGGCCCATGCTTTCCATTTCGTCAAAGAGGGGGGCGAAATCGTCCTGCAGTTCCAGATCTTCCATGCCCCAGGCCGAGCTGCCCATAAGCACGGCGTCGTAACCGTCGGCCAGGTTCTCGGCAGCGGCTTCAGCAGCATTCAGCAGGGTCACTTCATGACCGCCAGCGGCAATAAGCTCTTCCAGCTTCTGGGCAATGCTTTCAGTATTGCCGGTGCTGGAACCATACAGAATCATAACCTTGCTCATGGTGCGCTCCTTCCGGTCATTGACCGGACATTTATAAAATGAATTTCATTTTCAAGTGAAATAATTAGGTTCCCTGCCTGTGTCAAGCCCATATCCCAATACAATGAAAGGTTTCGTCAAAAGACTGCTGTACGCCCCTCAATCCGGGCGTCGTCCGGCGTGGGCGCTGCAGCCGCGCGCAGGGCAGCTCGCGGAATTTCGGTTGGTCCTGCCCTTGCGGAGCACGGGAAAACCTCGCCCTTTTGTCCCTTCTGGCTGTCTGGCGGCCCTGCCCGCGCTTGCGTCGCTCTGGAACCGCGAGAGGCAAGCGCGAGACATGGTCATTTTCACAACAAACTGCCCTTCTGCCCGGTTCTGTAAAGACCCCGGACAGGGTCAGCGTCTTCAGCTTACAAAGGGTCGAAAAAACATCTGTGACCAAGATCACATTTGTGAATTCTTTTTTCGCATGTCGTCATCTGCAGCCATAGGCCGCCACCTGGCATGAGATGTGCTGTCGCCGGAATGCGCGGCCCTCGGAAGGGCAACCCCCATGCTGCAGGACAGTTCACGCCAGAGCGGATAAACGGCGAGAGGATTGTGACGCCTGAACGGCATTGCTTCTGGCTCCGCCCCTTCAAATCAAAAAACACCCTGTATCCTACTCTAACAAATGTTTTATGGGGTGGGGCGTGATGGAGGAGACCCCTTTTTTAGAGCAGGCGGATTCAACTTGCAAGTGCAACACCCTCAAAGTTGAATGAAAAGGCAAGGTGGTATAGCCCTTTAGCCTCTCCATCCAACCAAAGATTGAGGGGCGTATGGGCTATGCACACCTTGCCAGGGA
>NZ_MJUZ01000025.1 GCF_002237645.1 Desulfovibrio sp. MES5 | reverse complement strand
GAACCTTTTGCAAAAGGGTCCCTCCCCCACGCCCCCACCCCCTAAAACTCTTTTCGTATTTTACTATGCCTCCAGGGCTTTTCAATATTGAAAAGCCCTGGAGGCTGTGTGCAGTCGCCCGTCGAGTTAACATCAACGCCGTGTATCTGCGTGGTTAAACGCCGTAAAGGGCATGGCAGGGTACTACGCTTCCAGTGTTTTTCTATCTGAAGCGAGAAGAGAGACAGCCCTTACAGAGGCCACACCATTTCAAAGGGCATCTTGCCTGACCTGACCTTGCCTGACTTTGCATGGCCTGAAGCCTTTTGCCCCTGTGGCAAAAGGCTTTTTACGCATCTGCTGGCAAAATCTGGCGGCAAAATCTGCCGCCCGCCCCGTCAGTGGCGGCTTTTTGGCGTTTTTTGCGCGGCGGCCTTTGCCGCCTCCCCACAGTCCCCCTTGTATCAAAAAAACAATATGCTGATTTGCTTGCACAATTCATAATTGGCACGCGCAGTGCATAACAGGGGGCAAGCCAAAGGCGCATTCTGTGTCTTAGCAAACCAGCCTCAGTTGGGGAGGAAAAAATGAGCAATCAACTGGATTACGAAATCAATAAAGAATTGGGCGAATGCTACCTGTTCATGGGCGACTTTGACAAGGCTGAAGAATATTACCGCAAGGCCGCCAACAGCAACACCCAGAGCGCAGCCCCGTACATGGGCCTGGCCACTGTGGCCGTGCAGCGCTCCGAGCTTGACAAGGCGCTGGTTCTTTACCAAAAGGCCGCCGCAGTTGAAGAGACCGACAAGGCCCTGTGCGGCATCGGCCTGGTTCTTATGGAACAGGGCCAGCACGAAGGCGCTTTTGACTACTTCTCCCGCGCCATGAACAAAAACCCCGAAAACATCATCGCCCTGAACTGCCTTGTGCGTGAAGCCTATCAGCTGGACCGCGTTGAAAGCGTGCTGCCCCATCTGGAAGACACCCTGCGCACCGGTGTTGAAGCCGAAGCCGTTCGCGTGACCCTGGCCGGATGCCTTATTTACCTTGGCCGCAGCGACGATGCCCGCCAGCATCTGGAAACTGTGCTTGGCGCTAACCCCGCCAACAACAACGCCAAAGAACTTTTCGACACAATGGCCGCGTAGCTATGGCCCCCGGGCCAGGCCGCTGCCAAAACATACTCCCCTCCCCACATGATTTTCCGGCCCCTGGCAGGCGCCGGGGCCGGAAAATCTTTTTAATGGGGAATGGGCGGCGCTGTTCACCAGCTGAAGGCCGCACGGCCTCCTGGCGTGGTAACGGAGCTACAGCGAAAAATCCCTGAATGTCCTTTCAGGGATTTTTTATTTTGTGCCAGCGCCAAGGTTTCGTCCTTACGCGGCGCTTCGCCTGGAAAAATTACAGAGCTTTTTATCTTTGAAAAATATGAGGCATTTCACGGCAATCTGATCCAGCGCATCTTGCCTTTGAAAAAAGTCAAATGCTCTGACGCTGCACGCCAGCGCAGCGCGCCGCAACATGGCGTGAATCCAGCCGAAGATCGCATTTGGGGCAGAATGGCAAATCAAAATATGAAGTGTTTCAAAGGCAATCTGATCTCGCCGCATATCTGCGCTTTGCCCCGATATGACAAAGCGGCCCCCGGCAATTTCCGGTGTCGCTGCAGCAAAGCCTGATGTCAGCCAGGGCTACACGCCGTATTCCCTGAGCTTGCGCCACAGGGAGGAACGGCTGATGCCTAGCATGTCGGCAGCCAGGGTGCGGTTGTCGCCAGCCAGTTCAAGAGCGCGGAGAATGTGCTGCTTTTCCATCTCTGCCAGTGGAACCAGCGGGCCATCCTGCTTTTGCTCGTGCTGAGGCGCAGGAGGCGCAGAGGATACAGGGGGCGCGGGCGACGCCTGCGTCTCAGCCATCACGGGCGCGGCGGAAATGGCAGGTGCGACATTTGCCTGGCGCGTACTCGTGGCGGATGGCGCGGCAGAAGCAGGCATAGTAGGACGCAGGCCCGCCTCGGAGACTTCCGGCGGCAAGTGCGACAGCCCTATGCTGCCGCCCGGCGGGCAGAACACCGCCGCCCGCTCCAGAATATTGGCAAGTTCGCGCACGTTGCCGGGGAAGGGATACTGCCGCAGCGCATCAAGGGCGGAATCGTCGATATCCAGCGGCGCAGCCCCGCCCTGCTCAGCCAGTCGCGCAAGAAAGAACCGCGCCAGCATGGGGATGTCCTCAACCCTGCTGCGCAGGGACGGCAGTTCCTGCGTCACCACCGCCACGCGGTAGTACAGGTCACGGCGAAAGCGCCCTGCCTCCACCTCTTCCTTGAGGTTGCGGTTGGTGGCGGCGATGATGCGTACGTCCACGGGTATGTCCACCGTGCCGCCCACGCGGCGCAGGGTCTGTTCCTGAAGCACGCGCAGCAGTTTGACCTGCATGCCTGCGGGCATTTCGCCAATTTCGTCCAGAAAGAGCGTGCCGCCGCTGGCGGCCTCAAAGAGCCCTTCCTTGCGCCGCACAGCGCCGGAAAACGCCCCTTGTTCATGCCCGAAAAGTTCGCTTTCAAGCAGCTCTGGCGACAGCGCGCCGCAGTTGATCGCCAGAAAACGTCGTCGCGCCCGCTGGCTCTGGGCGTGCATGGTGCGGGCCGCCAGTTCCTTGCCAGTGCCCGTTTCGCCCTGAAGCAGCACGGCCACATCGGTGGGGGCCAGACGCATGAGCGCCTGCCGCAGTCCGCACATGGCTGGCGATGCGCCCACCATCTCGGGCACGGTGCCGCTGGCCTCAAGCTGGGCGCGCATTTGCACGACCTGCTGCCGCAGGCGGCGCTTTTCCAGCGCTCGCGCCACCAGTATGCGCGCTTCTTCAAGCGAATACGGCTTTGCCAGATAATGAAACGCCCCGAGCCGCATGGCTTCCACAGCGCTTTCAATCATTGGGTAGCCCGTGACCATGATAACTTCCACATCCGGCTTGCTGGAGCGCACCGCCTTGAGCACCTCCATGCCGTTCATGCCAGCCATGGCGATATCGGTGATGACCACATCAATATCCTGCTCGGCCAGCAGTTTCAGCCCTTCTTCGCCGCTGCCCGCCTGAGCCGATTCGTGCCCGCCGCGCTCCAGCGCGCGCGCGAGGTTTGCGCGGGCCATGCGTTCATCATCAATAATCAACAGACGTCCACCGCCGCCGGCACGCTGCGCGGCGTCGCGCCCGTGGCTGCTGCGCCTAGGTTCGTCTGGCGTTGCCTGTGTGGAGGATTGTTCCGCTAGCCGGAACCGTTCCGTAGTCATGACTCTGCTCCTGAAACGTTTGCGTCACGCCGGGCCGCAAGGGGCAGCCGCATGGTAAAGCACGCACCCTGCCCCGGCTCGCTCTGCGCCTCCAATGTTCCCTTGTGCTTGCCCACAATGCCAAAGGCTATGGACAGGCCAAGGCCCGTTCCCTCGCCCACAGGCTTGAGGCTGAAAAAGGGGTCAAACACCCGGCCCAGGTGCTCCGGCGCTATGCCCTTGCCCGTATCGTGCACGCGCAACTCCGCCATGCCCGTTGGCTCGTCCACACGGGCGGATATGCGCACCTCGCCGCTGCCGTTCATGGCCTGCGCGGCATTGAGCAGCAGGTTGATGAGCACTTCCTGAATGCGCTGGGCATCCATTGGCAGTTGCAGACCATCAGGCACGTCCACCGTAATGCGCACCGCCGCGCCCATGTCGTGCCGCACCAGGGCCACCGCCCTGCGCACCACGCCAGCCAGATCATGCTGGGCAACGGTAAAGGGCCGGTCGCGCGCAAAGTCCAGCAGGCCGCGTACAATGTCGCGAGCGCGGACAACTTCGGCCTGAATTTCGTTCAACTGCGCGGTCACGTCTTCCGCCGTGGGCATGGGGCGCAGCCCCTGCCTGGCGTCGTTGACGTCCTCGCCGAGCAACTGGCAGCCCACAGAAATATTGTTGAGGGGATTGTTCAACTGGTGGGCAACGCCCGAAGTCAGCACGCCCAGCGAAGCCAGCTTTTTTTCCTGCAACAGCAGAGCGTGCCGCTTTTCCAGTTCAACCGCCATGCCGTCGAGCGTCTGGAGCACGTGGCGCGCTTCTTCCTCAAGCTGGGGTGGCGGCGGCGGCAGGGGCTGCCCGGCCCCAACACTGCGCGCGGCGCTTTCTATGGCCCCAAGCGCACGCATGATGTGCCTGCCTATCTGCCATGCAAAGGCCACGCCGCAGGCCAGCAGGGCCGCAATGGCCCCCAGCAGCTGGGCGCGCAGGTCGCCCACGGCGGTAAAAATGCCCTGGCGCATGCGCCGTACCGCAGAATCCGCCAGCTCGCTCAGGCGCTGCCCCTGATCGGTAAGCGCCGTGCCGTCAGTGGGCACATCGCCCAGCAGGGCTTCGTAGACGCCAATGCCTTCAAGCAGCAGGTCAAGATTGTGGTGCGCGCCGTCGCCTACCCGGCGACCCATGGCGGCGTTATAATCCTGCCCCACGGACGTGGCCCGCTCCCGCGCCAGATCCACAAAGCTGCGCAGGGCAATAAGATCGCCCTTTCTGCCGGGAAAAAGCTGCAGATTCTTTTCGTACCTGCGCATCTCAAGCACATCGCTGCGCAGGTCGTCCACCATGTCGATCAGGCGGGTCGCCCTGTCGATGCGTTCCAGATCGTACCAGGCAATGCCGCCCAAAAGCAGCAGCATGGCCAAAAACAGGCTCGTGCCCAGAGCGATCTTGCCGCGAATGGTATGCCAGACAGAAAAATGGGGAAGCATGCTCTCACCCCCGCAGGCACATGCTAACAGACATGCGCCCGACGCCGTTTCATTTTGAGACAGCGTATAAAAATAAAACAAAGCTTGCAAGCCTTGCGCTGCAATAATTTGCGGCCGTCACACGTCCTGCCATTTCATTATGCAACTGCGGCAGGCGCGGCGCCTTGCGACCACCCTTCACAAAAAATACTGTAAATACAGCATATTAAAAATTGAGATTTTTGGCACAATAGTTGTAATTGCCTATGCAGGAGGCCGACATGAACACCCTACAAAAAACGATGGAAAACTGGTTTACCGCTGTGGCATACGCTGATGCCGGGCAACCCGGCTGGACAGACGATTTGTGGAGCATCAGCGGCAAGCGGCAAAGCCCGGCGCTGAAGCAGACGCTGCTCTATGGCGTTGGCAGCATCTTCATCTATGTGCTGGCGTTTGCCAATGCCGACGTCTTTGCCGCCCTGTGCGCAAAGGGCGGGCTGTGGACTGCCCTGCCCATTGCCTCGGTGCTGCTGCTCTCCTACGTGCACGGCCATTTTGCCGGCGCCCTCTGGGAGTTGTGCGGCATTACCGGCATGCAGAAACAGAACACAAAAGCCGCCGCCAAACCTGCGGCCCGCCCCACTACCCAATCCGCCCCCAGGCTGGATACGACAGCGGTGGCGCACGGCTAAACACATATGTATTGCATGGCCGGGCCGCGCCGCCGGGCCCATGCGCATCAGCCAGCACGCAGCAAGCCGCTCAGCCCGTATAAACAGACTACGTCGAGCAGTTGCGGCAGGCAGCTTGCAAGTTGGAGGTAATCATGGATCTGCTCAGTCTTGACCCATCGCAGTTCATAACGCTCACGCCCGTTTCCGTGGCCTTTCTGCTGGCCGTAGGATTTGTGGGCGGGCTTGTGAGCGGATTTATCGGCTCCGGCGGGGCCTTTATTCTCACGCCGGGCATGATGGGCCTGGGCGTGCCCGGCGCTGTGGCTGTAGCCAGCAACATGTGCCACAAGTTCCCCAAGGCTATGGTGGGGGCCATCAAGCGCTACCGCTTCGGCCAGGTGGACATCAAGCTCGGCATGGTGATTGCCGCCACTGCGGGCATTGGCGTGCAGATCGGCATCCGCATCCAGCGTTTCATTCTGGAAAACTGGGGGCAGGCCGGGTCTGACCTTTACGTCAGCGTTTCCTTTGTGGTTGTGCTGGTTGTGGTGGGCAGCTACATTCTTAAAGACGCCCTGCGCTCCAGCCAGTGCGGCAAGGATGATGACGAAGGCACGACGCCCCTGGCCAGAAAGCTGCAGGCCATCAACCTGCCGCCCATGATTTCCTTTCCCAAGTCCGGTTTGCGCATTTCGCTGTGGTTCACCCTGCCGGTGGGCATAGCCACGGGCATGCTGGCCGCCACCATCGCCGTGGGCGGCTTTGTGGGCGTGCCGGGGCTTATCTATGTCATCGGCGTGCCGGGGCTCATCGCGTCCGGCACGGAACTGGTCACGGCCTTTGTCATGGGCCTGTGCGGTTCGGTCAACTGGGCCATGCACGGCATGATAGACATCCGCCTTGTCTTCATCATTCTGGCTGGCTCCCTGTTTGGCGTGCAGCTTGGAGCCATCGGCACCACCTACGTCAAACCCATCATGATCAAGTACGTCATGGCCGCCATCATGCTCATTGTTGCGGCAAGCCGCATTGTGGCCCTGCCGGGGTATCTCAGCGCGCTGGGGCTTATCCATATGGGGCCTGGGCTGCTCTACGTACTCAAGGTCGTCAGTTTTATAACCATGTGCGCCGGGCTGCTCGTTGGCGCGGGCATGATCCTTGGCGGCATGTGGCGCGGGCAACAGCGCAACCGCAGGGAGGCTGCGCTGGGCAACGCCGCCTGAAGGAACGCCACCTGAATTAAAGACTCACAACCACTTCTCCTCACGCCTCACGGCCAAAGGGGGGGGCATCGCGTCTGCCCCCCCCATTTAGTTCAGAACAATAGTGAAATGCTTTACACCTCAATTTGCGCGCCTGCCCCCAAATACCAGTTTCGTTAGAATCCACGCCACGTTTCGATGCGAGCAACTCTCGTGCCGCGTTACTGCATGTACCCTTAGGAAAAAGCTACGTGCGCTAATCAGGCAGCCCGTGAGGGCGAATTCTTCCGGTCTTGACCGCGACCCCATATCCTTCCCCATGATGGGGCTACCCGTTGATCTCTCGCGGCGAGCCGCACCCCATTGACCTCTTCGACTGACTGCTTCAACTGATCTCTTCACGTTGCCGCTTCCCGTTAACCGATCCCCTTTGTCCGCTTCGGCTGGCCGCCCACTTGAACACCCCAGGTAATCTCTTCCCTTTGGGCGATCCCGTTGACATATCCCGTTGACCGATTCCGCTGGCGCGCTGGCTGGCCCACGCCGGTTTTGCCCTGATTTTCAGGCCTGAAAATGCGAAAAGGGCTGCATCTCTAGAGATGCAGCCCTGATGGTTGCTGATTGCCCAAGTCTGGCCTTTGGGGGGGCACAAACCCGGGAGCGTTGCTGGCACGATGGGGGAAATCCCAAGGGCCGCGAATTTGAGCCCCCAGAGCCCCTAGGTGTCGGGCCTGGTCGGACGGTCGCATGGCCTTACGGTCACATGTCCGGGTGGTCCGTGCCCAGGTGGTCACATGCCCGGGTGGTCGCAGACCTTTGCAGCCGTGGGCACTGGCAGCCGTCAGCGCGGGCGCTTACGACATACCGGGAGTTCTAATCCCACCCTCTGCGCATGCCGGGCACAGGCACTGGCGGCAGCCGTGAAAACGGGCGCGCAGTACGGCTCAGGCTGACGTGTGCCGAAGGGACGTAGCCGCTGAATGATATATTTGCTGCGGGGTGTTGCTTCAGGCCTTGGAGGGGGCTGCGACGCCGGGGGCCACCAGTGACTGAGGCTTAACCTCAAAGCGGCATGTCCTGTCGCCGGTGCACCAGCAATCGACTTCACGCACGTAAAACTCTTTGCCGGTCTGGGCCAGAAGCATCCCTGCCAGAAAGCCCTCATCATAGTGGCAGACCGTATGCTCTTTGTCCGGCAGGCCGGAGCAATCCAGATCTTCAGCCACGGTCAGAGTAAAATGCAAGGTTTCATAGTTGGCGTTTTCAAGCCGCATAATGCCAATACCAAAGTCCAGCATGGCTTTTTGCGCCGCTGCCACAAAGTCTTCAAACCGCTCACGGCGGCCGACGAACCTTTCGCAGAATTTCCGCCCGGCCAGCTTTCCGCTCTCGCGCATGACTTCTTCAGATTCGACCGTGCCATAGCGCAATTCAATGACATCACGCAGGGTATACTGAAACAGCCGGTATACCTCAATGCGCGCGCTGTTGCCGAGATTTGGCCGACCATCATGAATATTGCCGACAAAATCCCAACTGAACGCATACTGCCGGGTCGACATGCAAAACCACCTTTGCAGATTTTGTGCTGCATGCGTTGCGTGGCAATAACGCTCAAGCAGCCTCCGGAAACTGGCGCGATCAGCCCCAGACCGCCCACAATGCCCCGCAGGCGAGAAGCCTGCGGACTGGTTTTCATGTTGCGAGTCCGAACTTTTTTCCGCGTTTGCGCCCTACGCCAAAAGCGTCGCGCGCCGGGCATGCCAGCGCCTACCGGCTTATGGGCGGCACATCGGTGCTGACCTTCAGCATGGTGCCAAGGTGACGCCGGGCCAAAGCCAGTTCGCCTTCCGTCACTTCAGGCATGTCTTTGGAACGGACGCCGGTCATGTCGTTGCCTTCTTCAACAATGGCCAGAGCGGCGGCCATGCGCCCCATGACGCAAAAAAAGCGTACCGGGTCCCATCCGTGTTGCTGCACCCAGGCGGCTGCCTGCGGCGAGTACATGAAGTCCGCCTTGCCGTTGCTCAGCGTGGGGTGGGCCTCTTCATTATTGGCCTTGGCCCAGGCACGGAACTGCGGCAGCATTTCAAGGAAGTTCAGCAGCTCCTTGTCCGTAACGGGCGGCTGCTTTTCGTATACAGTGGAAGGCGTTGGAGCCGGTTTTTTCGCGTGGCTGGTGGCAGCCATCGCCTGACCGGAGATAAATCCGCCCGGCAAACCGGACGTCAGGGTCAGGCAGAGGATGGCCGCTCCGGCCAGAAGCGCACGTGCAGCCATAGAGGCCGCACGTGCAGAAAAATTCGTATTCACTGACGCCATAGGGCGCGACTGCGCCCGTAAGCCCGACAACAAAGTATTCATTCAATACCGAACCGCGCTGAATTTCGAGAGTCGATCCATATTATGATACGACTCCACATACCGCAACGTTCCCGTTTTACCACGCAAAACAAGGGAATGCGTCACGGCGTATTTGGAACTGTAGCGCACGCCGCGCAAAAAATCACCGCCGGAGATGCCGGTGGCGGCGAAAAAGCAGTCATCGCTGCGCACAAGATCGTTGACAGTGAGCACTTCGCGCACGTCAATGCCTGCCTCGTTGATGGCTTCTTTTTCCACATAGGACTGCGGATCAAGCCGGGCCAGTATCTGCCCGCCCATACCCTTGATGGCGCAAGCGGCCAGCACGCCCTCAGGGGTGCCGCCCGTGCCCATCATGATGTCCACTTCAGAACGCGGGTCCACAGCCATAAGGCCGCCAGCCACGTCGCCGTCCGTGTGGAGCTGGATACGCGCGCCTGCCTGGCGGATTTCACTGATGAGCTTTTCATGCCGGGGTTTGTCCAGCACAAAGACCACCAGGTCCTGCACGCTCTTGCCCAGGGCTTTGGCCACGTTGGACAGGTTCACCTTGACGGGCGCGTCCAGATCGACCACGTCGCGCGCTTCGCGGGATACCACGAGTTTTTGCATGTAATAGCTCGGCCCGGGGTTGAACATGCTGCCCTGGGGGGCAACGCCCACCACCGAGATGGCATTGGGGCGGCCATAGGCCAGAAGGCTTGTGCCTTCAACCGGGTCCACGGCCACATCAAGGCAGGGGCCAACGCCCATGCCCACTTTTTCGCCATTGAACAGCATGGGGGCGTTGTCTTTTTCGCCCTCGCCAATGATCACCAGGCCGTCAATATGAAGAGTGGCAAAGCTGATGCGCATGGCGTCAACGGCAGCGCCGTCTCCGGCCTCCTTGTCGCCGCGTCCGAGCCAGCGGGCTGACGCCAGGGCCGCCGCTTCGGTAATACGCACAATATCCAGGGCCAGATTTTTTTCCGGTGCTTCCACCATACCTTCCTCCACTCGTTCTGCGTTATGCAACACACTGCTCTTACCCCAGCGCGCCGCCGTCTTCAAGAAAAAACCCCTGCCCGCCAGGCTTGAGGCGGGCCGCCCATCTCCGGCCTTTCACGCGCCCGCAGCCGCAACACTACCACGGTAAATATCGGACAGGCACACCGACAGGGCCGGGACGCATGCCCACAGCCGGTCCGGCCTGACGCGACGCGCAGGCCCCCGGCCCTCACACAAAACTTCCCACAGCAAAAGCACGGTAAAAAACCGTCCTCTCACAGCACTATGGCATTAAAATTTCTGCGTCCAGCCCCGGCTGATATCAGGGCAGCCGGTAACGCCCGGCCACGGGGGCCTGCCAGCCTTCGCCAAAGGGCATGCGGCTGACGAAGAGCGCCAATGGCTCCTGCCTGCGCTTGAATTCGGCCGCAAAAAGCTTCTGCCGCACCTCAAGACGCAGGGGCGAAGAATGCCCGGTCACAGGCGGGGTTGTGGGCAGCAGCAGGTCTTCAAGCACGGGATCAAGCTCTTCGTAGGGCGGCAGACTGTCCGCGTCTTTCTGGCCGGGGCGCAATTCCGCCGAGGGGGCCTTGTCAAAGACCTGCTGGGGAATGATCTGCTCTCCCTTGTGCTCATTATACCAGCGCGCCACAGCATAGGTGCGCGTCTTGGTCAGATCGCCGATGACGGCCAGGGCCCCCACGGTGTCGCCGTACAGGGTGCTGTATCCCATGGCGGCCTCGCTTTTGTTGCCCGTATTGAGCACAAGAGCCCCGGCGCGGTTGGCCAGAGAGGACAGCAGGGTTCCACGGATGCGCGCCTGAAGGTTTTCAAAGGTGGTGTCGCCCGGGCGGGCTTCAAAAAGATCCAGTCCTGGAGCCAGCGTCTGGGCAAAGGCGTTCATGACAGGTTCAATGGGCAGCGTAACCGTGGTGATGCCAAGGTTGCTGGCAAGACTGAGGGCATCACTGACCGAGCCGTCGCTGCTGTAGGGCGAGGGCATGAGCACGCCGGTGACGTTTTCCGCCCCCAGGGCCTCGACGGCCACGCAGCACACAAGGGATGAATCCATACCGCCCGACAGTCCGACAATGGCCTTTTCAGCGCCGCATTTGCGCACAAAGTCGCGTGTGCCCAAGGTAAGCGCCCGCCAGCAGTCTTCTTCAACACTGGCGCACAGCGGCTCCGGAGCCTTGCCGCCCGACGACGCGCCGCCTGCGGTATTGCGGGCGGTATCCACCAGAAGCACGTCTTCGTCAAAAGCTTTTCCCCGCGCCAGCAGCTGGCCCGTAGGATCAAAAACCAGGCTTTGCCCGTTGTACACGCGGCTGTCGTTGCCGCCCACAAGGTTGACCGAAAGAAGGTGCACATGGTGCCGGGCGGCCACGTGCGAAAGCATATGCTCGCCCGCGGCCTGCGCTCCTTCAGTATACGGAGCCGCCGCCATGTGGATGAGAGCGTCGACGCCGCGCTGCACCAGTTCCATAAGCGGATTGTGCCCGCTGGCGTAGCGGGTTTTCCAAAAGGCGTCTTCTTCGCGTTGGGCGTCTTCGCACAGCACAACGCCCATGCGCCAGCCGCCCAGGGTCAGAATGCCGCATGAAATGCCCCTGTCAAAATAGCGGCTGTCCTCGCCATCCGGCCCCGATCCCTGAGCGCCGCCCTGCCCGCTCTGGTAGACCTTGCGCGAGGCCACCTGCCAGGCGCCCTTATGAACCAGCACCGCAGCATTGGAAAGCAGGCCCGAAGTGTACACGCTGGGCACGGGCGTGCCCACCAGCAGAGCCGGGCCGTCCTTGAGCGTTTCAGCCATGTGGTCGAGCGCCTTGCGGCACCCCGCCGCGAAATCATCCGCACAAAGATAGTGCCCAGGAGCCACTCCGCACAAGGCCAGTTCAGGCGTCACGCACAACTCTGCGCCGGTTGCGGCGGCCTGCCGCACGTCATCAAGTATGCGTTCCATATTTCCGGCAACATCGCCAGTGACGCTGTTGCACTGCAAAAGGGCTATTTTCATGCCGCTGCCTCCCCCATGTTAAAGATATCCGTGTAAAGGCCCGCCTGGTGCGGCCAGGGCATCCACCCTGCGGGTGGTGGCCGGGTCCTCTTCCAGGGGGGGAGCGTGGAAGGGCTTCAAGCGGGCGTCCATAACCAGTGGCGCTTCACACGACCAGTGCTTTGCCCGCGTTTGCGCGCGGGCCCCGTACACGTCCGTGGCCGGGTCAGACCGGGTAAAGGCCACCCAGAGAAAATTGTCCATATCTTTGGAGCAGAACGCCGCATCGTCCGCAACCACCACCAGGGGGAAGGCTTCGCGTCCGGGCCAGTGGGCCAGCGCGTCCGCGAGATTTTCCATTGCCGGATCAGGTTCGTTTCTGCCCAGGGAGTGCCGTGGGCCGCGCAACACAAGCAGACCGGGGCCAGCCACGCGCGCGTCGCCAAAACCTTCGGGCAGGGATGGCAGATCGGCCGTCTGGCCGGTCAGTTCCAGTCCGAGCTCACGCCTTTTTTCACCGGCGGCAGCCCATATGAGTTTTGACCCCTCATTGAGGCCAAGCCCCGTGTAGTCCAGGGTGTCATTGGTGCTGTGCGTTATAAAATGCAGATCGCGCGCAAAGTCCGTGCGTTCCAGAATATGACGCAAAAACTGCGGCGCATGGCCCGCGCTGAGGCCGGGGGCATCCTCGTGGGCGGCCACAAGAACATATTTGGCCAGGGCCGTCTGCGTGGTCCCCAGCAGATGCAGGGCCATGGTCAAAAGCTCACGCGGTCTGCGCGTGGCTTCGTAGGGAGTATAACGCTCACTGCCCAGGGCCAGCAACAGGGGATGCACCCCTGCCGCGTCCACGGCGTGAACCTCGCGCACCCCCTGAAAAACCTGCGGCACCAGCGGCCCGGTTAGCTCGTGGATGAACTCGCCGAAAACAGTGTCTTCCTGTGGCGGTCGCCCCACGGCGGTAAAAGGCCACACCGCCCCCTTGCGGTAATACGCCGCATCCACCTTGAGCACGGGAAAATCGTGGGTAAGGCTGTAATACCCCACATGGTCGCCAAAGGGGCCTTCGGGCTTGGCGTTGGGCATGATGTGCCCGCTGATGCAAAAATCCGCTTCAGCCAGCACGGGCAAGGGCAGGCCGTCAACCCGGGCCATGTCCATACGGCGTCCGCCAAGCAAACCGGCGAAGCGCAGTTCGCTGAGACCCTCGGGCAGGGGCATCACCGCCGCCACGGTGAGGCTTGGCGGCCCGCCCACATACACATGCACCGGCAGCGGACGTCCTTTCGCGATGGCGTGAGCGTGATGCACGCCTATGCCACGGTGTATCTGGTAGTGCAGGCCCATTTCGTCCGGCGCGTACTCATTGCCGCTCTGCTGCACCCGGTACATGCCAAGGTTGGATGCGTCGGCCCCCGGTTTGGCCGGGTCTTCGCTGTAGACAAGGGGAAGGGTGATGAATGCGCCGCCGTCCATAGGCCAGCAGGTCAGTTGCGGCAGGTCGGCGGGCGCGCACCGGTGTTCCAGCACGGGCACATTGCCGCCCTCGCTTCCGCCCTTGCCGCGCCGCAGCCGTGGGAGCATGTGCCAGAGTCCCGGCACAGCGGGCAGCGCGCGCCAGGGTTTTTTAAGAGCCGTCGCAGGGTCGGCCTTGGCGGCCAGCACGGCCCGCACGGCAGGCAGGCTGTCCCTGAAAATATAGTGCAGGCGCTCGCGCGTGCCAAAAAGATTGCACAGCATGGGAAAGGACGTGCCCTTGACCCGCGTGAACAGCAGGGCCGGAGCCTTGGCCCTGAAGGCCCGCCGCTGGATGGCCGCCAGTTCCAGATACGGGTCCACCTCGGCGTCTATACGCTTGAGATGCCCATGGCTCTCCAGATCGGCGAGGCATTCCTGCATGTTGCGGTAGCCCATCAAAACTTCTCCCTTTCATGCCCTGCGGGTGTGGCGGGTGTAGCAGGCGCGGCGGATACGGCTGCGGATACGCCGGTGGATGCGCCAGTAGATGCAGCAGACGCCGCGCTTTTTTCCGTATCGGCGTTCACGTCTGACAGATGATGACAGGCCAGGGGCTGCACGGCCGCCACCTGTCGCTGCCCGGCCAGTGCCTGCCTGAAATGCTCCAGAATTTCCGCATGGTCAAAAACCAGGGGCTGCGGCAGGACGTCCAGCGGATAAAAGGCGGCCTGGGCCGCGTCGTCCCCGGCGCAGATGGCGTCAGGATTGCGCGCTTTGCCCGTAAAAACCACGGTAAGCGTGTGCTGGCGCGGGTCGCGCTTGGGCCGTGAATACACGCCCAGCAATCCCGTCAGTTCCACGTCAAGCCCTGTCTCTTCGCGCATTTCACGAACGGCGGCCTCTTCAGCCTGCTCGCCCTCATCTATGAATCCGCCCGGCAGGGCAAAGCCAATGGGCGCATGCCTGCGCCGGATGATCACCACCCCCCTGCCCGGCTCGTAAATGATCACATCCGCCGTGGGCGCGGGATTGCGAAAGCAGGAATAGGGTTTGCCGCAGTGGGGGCAGACGACGTCTTTTTTCATTTGAGCCTCAGTATTCTTTGCCCATCGGCAAAAGCCGCAGGCACAGGCATACTAAGCCAGCAAGGGACGGGCCGCAAGCGTCCAGAGGCAGGCGACGCCAGATCTTGACAAAAAAGTATGGCTGCCATACATACCTTACATGTACGATAAAGACAGCAAAAAAAGCGCCGTTGAACTGCGCATTCAGCAGTCAATTCTTGACGACCACGACGACCCGGACATCCAGCGCCTGCGCAATAATCACATCTGCTTCGCGCTGCTCTCGCTGGTAAACCAGTTTTATATGCTGGAACGTCAATGCCGCAATTTTGGCACTGATGTGGAAATTCATCTGGCGGAAATACAGATGATCATGACCATTCACAATGCCGAGGGCATTCATGTGAACGGGCTGGCCCAAAAACTTGGGATAACCAAGGGCAGCGTGTCTGAAATGCTGCGTAAACTTGAGCGCAAGGGGTTGGTGCGCAAGGAAAAAGATCCCCTGAAAATGACCAGGCTGAACATCTATCTTACTGATAAAGGCCTGCTTGCCCACCAAAACCACATCTGTTTTCACCAGAAGCTCGACAACCTGGTGCTTGAAGCGGCGGCGGAGCATAGCCCCGAGATGTTGAACAGCTTTACCCGCCTGCTCAATGACATTCTGATGCGGCTCGCCGCCTTCAGCAAGGCCTGATCGCGGCGGCCCTTTTTTTGGGATTTTTTGTATGGCTGCCATACAAAATAGCGACGCATGCCCTACTGCCAGCATCGCAAACGGCACGCGCTGCACCATTGACGCAAGGCGCGCCCTGGCCTGAACGGCTTCACCCTAACCAGTGATGGGAAAAAATATGAACAGCCACAACATGGTGGAAAAAGGCGAGGCTTTTACGGGGATGCGCGCGGGCAAACACTACGAACGCATGGCCAGAATATTCGGGCTGAACGATGATTTTTACAAGCGCGCCGTTGGCGAACTGCGCCTTGAAGAAGGCATGAAGGCTCTGGACATGGGGTGCGGCACGGGGGCCCTGAGTTTTGCGTTGGCGCACAGATCGTCGCCGCGCTGCACCATACACGGGGTGGATCTTTCCGAAGACCAGACGACCTATGCCAGCAACCGCCCTGGCGGTCAGGGCGGAGCCTTGCATTTCAGCACGGCGTCTATGGATGAGGCTCTTTTTCCCGATGCGGCGCTGGACCTTGTCATGACCTCAATGGCCCTGCACGAGGCCACCCCGGAAGTGCGCCGCGCCGCCGTGAGCAATATTGCCCGCATGCTGAAACCCGGCGGCAAATTTTTGCTGGTGGATATGGCAAAGCCGCGTCTGCGCGGGTGGGGCCTTGTGCTGCGCCCGTTCATGGCCCTGACCGAGAAATTCCGTGACAACCGCGAAAACAGCTATGCGGACATCTGCGCAAAGCTGGGACTGATTCAGACAGAAGACCAGTACATCAACGCCATAGTGCGGCGGCAGGTTTTCGTGAAGCCTGCGTAACCCGTATGCGCCAGACAGCCCGCTTGCACGATGCCCGGTAAACATACTGTCTGTGCTGACGGAACTGGTCGAGCGCAACGCCCCAGACAGAAACCCCGCTGCGGGCAACACCCATATTAACAACGCGTTGCGCGCCCGAGTGGCGAAAAGTGTTGCCCATACCCCATAATAAAAGTTTTAGGGGGTGGGGGCGTGGGGGAGGAGACCCTTTTTCAAAAGGGTCCCTCCCCCACAAAGCATGCCCAAAAAATATTTCAGCGTGACCTTAGACAACCATAAAGCCCGCCGCCTCCAGGGCTTGAGCGCTCACTGCCCCGGCGCGCACCATGCGCAGCCGCCGCGAGCGCGGCCCGGCGTTTTCTTCGTCCGCCAAGGGCTCCACAAGGGTCGAAGGCTCCCCTCCCTGCGGAGGCGGGCCAAGGGCCACCACGCAGGGCATCTGCCCTGCGTGTTCCAGCACGGCCAGAAGTTCGGGGTCCAGTTGCTCCACCCGGCACACGGGCTGCCGCCCGTTGAGGTTGGCGCTGCTGGCCGTCAGCGGGCCGCCCGCGCCCAGAGCCAGAGCCGCCGCCACAGGATGCGGCGTCACGCGTACCGCCACCTGACCGCGTTCATTCACAAGGGGCGCAGGCAATGCGGGCCTTGCGGGCAGCAGCACCGTGAGCGGCCCCGGCCAGAAGGCGGCAAGGGCTTCAGGCATGGCCTCAAGGCTGGCCACGGCCCGCACCTGCTCCACGCTGGCCGCCAGCAACGGCAAGGGCTTATGGACGGGACGCCGCTTCAACTGGTAGACTCTGTCTACGGCCGCGCTGTCTGTGGCCAGACAGCCCAGACCATAAAAGGTTTCGGTAGGAAAAATCAGCGCATGGCCGCCGCGCAGGCAGGCAACGGCCTCTTGCAGATCCTGACAGAATGATTGGAGAGACATGGCAGGCAAACCCTTACGATGCATCAGCGTGGGCAAGTTAAAAACACCTTTCTGGAAAGACGCCGCAGCCCACTACCTCACGCGCATCAACCGCTGGCGGCCCCTGGAATATACCGAAGTGCGCGACGGCGACGCCGCCCTGCCCTCTGATCAACGCAATGCCCTTGAGGGAAGGCGCATCATTGAGGCCCTGACGCCTCAGGACGTGGTTCTCGTGCTGGACGAACGCGGCCAAGGGCTTACCTCGCCCCAGATGGCCGCTCTGTTGCAGCAGATGGATCAGGACGCGCGCGGTCGGGCCTGCTTTATTATCGGCGGCGCCTGGGGGCTGGACGATTGCGTGCGTCAGAAAGCCAGTAAAATGATCCGCCTGTCGGACATGACCCTGCCGCACGAACTGGCCCGAGTGGTGCTGCTGGAGCAGATTTACCGCGCGGAATGCATTTTGCGCAAGGTTCCCTACCACCACTGACGCCCCGGCGGCAGCTCAACACAATCCACCGTGACCGTGCAGAATTTCAACGTCTGCGCGGCGCGGCCCATCGGGCGCGTGCGGGACAAGGCATCGTGGCGAGGCATTACGCCACAGCCGCAGTCCCTGCCCCTGCCGCAACTTGGCCTGCCTCTGCCCTGGCCTCGGCAAGCAGCGTGCGTTCTTACAGCACTTCGTAAATTCTGGCGAACACGTTGTCGTACACCAGCTTGAAATAGGGCGAAAAACGCGGGTTCTGCGGTTCGCCCATAAGCAACTGCACCATGAGCGAATTGTACAGCCCTTCGTCCATGGCCAGCTTTTCGTCTGTCACGCGGTTGAAGAAAAAGTTGATGTTGCGCCGCTTGGACAAAAATTCCTGCTGCTGTTGCGGCGTGGCATTGGGGTGCGCGTCAAACCACTCCTGAATATAGTTGTGCCGCGTGACGCCGGTTTCCTCAAACACGTTGATGGATGAGGCGTAGATGGCGCTGGTGCTGCCCTCAAGGCGCACCTCGCCCGTATCCAGCCTGTAGGCAAGCTCCTGCGGCACAATGGACAGCGCCCCGCCCTCGCCAGAGCGCGTGACAAAATTCCAGTTGCCGAAATTGCTTATCCAGAAGCCGAGCCGCAGCATTTCAAAACTCACCACCAGATAGAGCTTGCCCTTGGCCTCAATGAGCGGCGTTTCGTCAGAGCGCAGCTTGTCCATGAGGGCCTGGGCCGAGTTTCCGTCCAGCCCTTCAAAAACATTGCCTGCTTCATTGCCGCGCAAGGCCGTGTACCGGATAAGCTGGCGGGCAAAACGGGCGTTGTCGGTGGCGAAAACGGCGGCGGGCAGATACAGCGACGGCCCGGCGTGCTGCGCTCCGTCGGCAATGGTGGCTCGGCGTGAAAAATAATGGGCGGCGTAGCCCCAGTCCCACCACAGCCAGAGCATGGAGTCCGGGGGCGTCATCGTGCGCACCCGCGTCAGGGCTTCGGCGTGGCGGCGGTTGATCATGGGCCCCTGCGACATGGCGGGGATCATCTCCACAAAAGGAACAACCATCAGGGCCACCAGCACTGCGGAGGTCAGCAGCCCGGCCACGGATCCGCGCAGGTTGGTACGCAGGAGGCGCTGCCAGATCCAGTACAGGGGCAGGGCCAGCCCCAGGGCGACCACAGGCGCGCCGAACATGACCATGCGCCCGCCAAGCTTGGTGCTCAGAATCCCAAGAGCCGCCAGGGGCAGCAGAAAAAGCGCTCCAGGCCGACGCACTATCACCACAAAAAAGCCCAGAAGGCCAAGGATGGCCGCTTCCATCCAGGGGTGGAAATAGGGGAACAGGGCCGCGAAGCTCAGGTCCTGCACCTCGATGATGGACTGGTTCACCGAGGGATACACGAGCACCGCCCCTTCGCCCGTGCTTTTGACGTCGCCGGCGTGCTTCAGGTAGGCGTTGACGTGGTTCATGAGCGTGGCCAAAATTTCACCGCGCACCAGCAGGGCCGCCACGCCCACCCACAACAAGACCAGAACCCACGGGCGGCAGAGCATGCGCCGCGCCTTGAGGCCGGGCTTTGTGCCCGCCAGCAGAAGCAGCAGGCTGAATCCCAGGCCCACCGGGCCAGCCAGGGTCGGCAGGGCATACGCGAGGCTGCCCAGCAGCAGCAGCGCCCGCCGCCCTCGCGGAGCCATGATAAGGCTCATGAAGGCCAGCAGAAGCACGTTGTAGCGGATAAGATAGGGAAAAACCGAGTGCCATTCCTGCGTCCACCACGAAATGACGCCCGAACAGCCAAGCAGCACAACCCACTGCCAGCGCAGAGGATTGCCAAGGTGTTCGGCATGGCGCAGCCGCTCGACCAGCCCGTCTTCGGGCAGGCCCCGGCTGAACAGCCGCCGGGCCGTCATAATGCCTGATCCTATGGCCAGACGGCGCAAAACCATCTGCGGCAGCAACATATAGCGCATGGCCCAGCTTGCCGGGGCCAGCGTCATGAGCAGCGGAAAAAACAGGGTCACAAGGTCGGTGTCATAATACCCAAGCAGGGTTCGGGCCAGAAAGCCCGGCGCAAGCGATGTGAGCAGCCCGGCTGCTACGCCCGCCTCCATACTGCCCAAAGCCCATACCCAGGCATAGACAATAAGCGCCACAAAACTTGCCAGCACCGCCGGGAACCAGAAGGCCACTGCGGCGGGATACGTGCCCAGGGCATCGGCCATCAAACGCAGCATTTCCGCCATGGGGTGCCCCACAGCAAGACCAATGCCCTCGGCTCCGGCCACCCAGTGGTAAGCGTCGTGCGTGGCCAAAAGCCACTGACTCCCCAAACGGTATTCGGGGTTTTGCCAGCAGGGCCATTCCAGCATGCGCAGGCCAAAAGCCATTACAAGCGTCACAACACCCCAGAAAAATCCCCGCAGCCAGTACCCGGCCACATCCGGCCCTGGCGGAAAACCAAGATGCGCGGCGCGCGGCAGCGCCCAAGGATGCGTCACAGCGTGCGGATTTATGCGCGCTTCTCGCCCCGCAGGCCCGTTGGCGTTGCCCAGGATCCCGTCAGCGGCGCGCGGATTTTCAGGGGACTCCGGCATATGCCCGGCGCTGGCGGAAAGGCCGTGCGCCGCGCTTTCTGGCGAAAGTTCCGCCGAATGACTGTGTTCAGGGGCAGGGCTCTGCTGGGGCATGCTATGCTCCGTCTTCATTATGCTGACCGGCGCTGAATGTTTTACGGTCGCTTTCCGGCATATCGGGGGTGAGCGCCCAGAACCAGCGCCCGCTGCCCGCCACCTCGTAACTGCGCTGCCCGGCCAGACGCCAGGGGGCTGGCAGAACTTCCGGCGCGGGTTCCAGCGCCAGGATCACAAGGTGTCCTTCACGCTGCAACCTGGGCAAAGCCAGATCCAGAAGTTGCCGCCAGGGCATGAAGGCCCTGCTTACGATGCAATCCGCCTGATAATACTGGCCGTGAAAAAAATGCTCTACCGGACCGCGAAAAACATGCGTGTTGGGCAACTGGGTATGCGAAAGCACGCTGGAGAGAAAAAGCGCCCGTTTTTCCCGCACTTCAACCATATAATACGCGCCCCTGGTCCACAACATGCGCAGGGGTATGCCCGGCAGCCCCGCGCCAGCGCCAAGATCCCACGTCAGCGGAGCGGCGGGCACGGGCAGACTTTCCAGAAAGGACGCAAGATGAAAACTGTCCGCCACAAGACGGGTGAGCATATCCTGCCAGGAATGCGGGCCCACAAGATTCATGGCCTTGTTCCACTGACAGAGCATCTCAAGGTATACGCCCAGGGGCTCCAGGGCCTCCTGCGCCACGTCCGCGCCTGTGGCCGCCGCCAGCCGGGCCAGTTCCTTCCTGTCTACCGCTTGTCGCTGCATGGTCTTGCGCTGCTCCTGTACTGTTTGCCGTCCGGCATTTCACGATCATGCCGGTGCATACTCATAGCCCCGCCGACCGGGACTTGCAAGCCCCGCGCCGATAACGTAAAAAAGAGGGCTTGCGGTCACGCCGCGCCAATTTTGACCATATGCGGCCTGCCTGCCGCGCCCTTGGAGGATACGTTCCGATGACACAAGCCGTTCTGCTTTTTCCCGGTCAGGGATCACAGGAAGCGGGCATGGGCCGCGATCTGGCTGAAGCCTCAGCCGATGCCATGAACCTCTGGAAACTGGCCGAGCGGGCCAGCGGTCTGCCCCTGCGCGAAATTTACTGGGACGGCGACGACGCCGCCATGAATGACACGCGCGCCCTGCAACCGGCCCTTACCGTGGTGAACCTGAACCTCTGGAGCGCCGTGGCTGGCCGTGTGAAGCCTCTGGCCGCCGCAGGACACAGCCTTGGCGAATTCAGCGCCCTGGCCGCCGCAGGGGTGCTCTCGCCCCAAAGCGTGCTGGAACTGACCAGCCTGCGCGGCCGCCTTATGGCCGAAGCTGACCCTGAAGGCAAGGGGGCCATGGCCGCCCTGCTCAAACTGGATCTTGCCCAGGTGGAAAAAATTGTGGCCGACACCGCCGCCGAATGCGGCGAGATGATCCTTGTGGCCAACTACAACACGCCGGGACAGCTTGTGGTCAGCGGCACCAAGGCCGCCGTGGTCCTGGCCTGCCAGAAGGCCAAGGAAGCCAAGGGCCGTGGCATTGAACTCAAGGTCAGCGGGGCCTTTCACAGCCCTATGATGGCAGACGCCAGCAAGGAGATCGCCCCGCGGTTGCGCAAGGCCACCTGGAGCAGGCCCAAGTTCCCCATCTACTGCAATGCCCACGGCAAGGCCGTCCACGAGGGCGAAAGCGCGCTTGAAAGCCTGCTGGCCCAGATGACCTCATCCGTGCAGTGGATTGACACCATGCGCAATCAGTACGATGACGGCGCTCGCCGCTGGCTGGAACTGGGCCCCAAGGCCGTGCTTGGCAAGATGGTCGCTCCCTGCCTGGCCGACCGCGCCCAGGCGGATCAACTGACCGTGGAGCTTGTCAATAACGCCGAAAGCGCTGCGGCCCTGGCAGGCTAGAACGCTTTCCGTCTGAAGCTCCGCTGGCGGCTGCGAAAGCAGGCGACCGCCGTGAACGCGCAAGCGCTGCGTGACGGCGCGCGCCGGGCAAAGACATAACACTGGGCAACGGCATAAGCGCGGGCATCCGCGCGGTTGCTCGCCCAGGCGGGAACGCCTGAACCCTTGCGAAAATACATTTGCCAGAGTATGCGGCCCACAAGATAAAAACACTCCGGCCCCGCCGCCGGAGCCGACTGACGGACGCGGGCCGACTGCCCCGCCGCAGTGACGAACTGCACCAGAAGAACCTGTATACGTAAAGGATGCGAAAGCACTATGCGCGCCATTGAAACCCTGCGCACGGCCCTGGCGGCCATTATTGAAGAAGAGGGCCTTGCCTGGCCCGCCAAAACGGTTATTGAGCCGCCCCGCGACCCCCGCCACGGCGATCTTTCCGTCAATTCGGCCATGCTGCTGGCAAAGGAAGCAAAAACCAATCCCCGCGAGCTTGGGCAAAAATTCGTCCAGAAGCTTCAGGAGCGCTGCCCCGACGTGGAAAAGGTCGAAGTCGCCGGACCGGGTTTTTGCAATGTGACCTTCAGCCAGGCCTTCTGGCGTGAGACCGTCGCCGATATTGAAAGAGCGGGCCAGAGCTACGGCGAAAGCAAGGAACCCGGCCGCAGAGTGCTTCTGGAATATGTTTCGGCCAACCCCACCGGCCCGCTGCATGTGGGCCACGGGCGCGGGGCTGCCGTTGGCGACAGCCTGGCCCGCCTGCTGCGCAAGGCCGGACACCACGTTCATACGGAATACTACATCAATGACGCCGGTCGCCAGATGCGCCTGCTGGGCCTTTCCGTATGGCTGCGCGTGCTGGAACTGGCCGGGCGCACGGTGGAATGGCCCGAAGACTATTACAAGGGCGACTATATCATTGATATCGCTCGTGAAATGCTTGAAGCCAACCCCGGCCTGCCCGACATGCCCGCAGCCGAGGGCGAGGACATGTGCTACGACAAGGCCATGAACGACATCCTCAACGGCATCAAGGACGATTTGCGCGACTTCCGCGTGGAGCATTTGCGCTGGTTTTCGGAAAAAACCCTTGTGGAAGACGGCGCAGTGGATGCGGCCTTTGCGGCGCTGGGCAAATCGGGCTATACCTATGACAAGGACAATGCCTTCTGGTTTGCCACCGAGCAGCTCGGCGACGACAAGGACCGCGTGCTCAAAAAATCTGACGGCACGCTGACCTACTTTGCCTCCGACATTGCCTATCATCACGACAAGTTCGAGCGCGGGTTTGACTGGCTTATCGACATCTGGGGAGCTGACCACCACGGCTACATCCCCCGCATGCGCGCGGCCATCACCGCCATGGGCAAGGATCAGAGCAGTTTTGACGTGGTTCTCATCCAGCTTGTGAACCTGCTGCGCGAGGGTCAGCCCGTGAGCATGTCCACCAGGGCGGGAACCTTTGAAACCCTGTCCGACGTTATTAAGGAAGTGGGCACGGACGCGGCGCGCTTCATGTTTTTATCGCGCAAGAGCGACAGCCCGCTGGACTTTGACCTGGAGCTTGCCAAACAGCGCAGTATGGACAACCCTGTCTACTACGTGCAGTACGCCTATGCGCGCATCTGCGCTGTGCTGCGCCGGGCCGCCGAACGCGGCTTCGAGCTGCCTGAAAAAACGGACGCCGCCCTGCTGGCTCCGCTGGATACGCCCGAAGACATGGCCCTGCTGCGCAAGGTTGCCGGGTTTGAAGACATGCTGCAGTCAGCAGCGCAGTCCCTCGGCGTGCACCATGTGAGCCACTATCTGACGGATCTGGCCGGGCTGCTGCACAGCTACTACGCCAAGCATCAGGTGCTGCTGGCCGACGACGCCCCGCGCACCCTGGCCCGTCTGGCCCTGCTGCGGGCCGTTGGACAGGTCGTGCGCAACGGCCTGGACGTGCTCGGCGTCAGTGCGCCGGAAAGCATGTAGCACCGCAGGATTTGTTTGTGACGCCGGACGGGCGCGGTTCACCCTGCCCGTCCGGCGCATACGCCAGTAAGAACGCACACAAGGATCAGGAATGCCCCCACCGTTACGCAAACCCAGACAAAAAACCGCCGCGAGCCCCGCCGCAAGCGATAAAAAACGGCTCACCCTACGCCTCTCGGCGCCTATGGCCACTCTGCTGGGGCTTATACTCATGGCCGCCGTGGGCTGGTCTTTCTTTATGGGCTTTATGGTGGGAAGGGGGCAGAACCCGGAGCAGCGCGTTGAACAGATGACTGGCCTGCAACTGGACAAACAGGCCCAGCAAACGGCGCAAGGCGGCGCGGATGCTCCGAATACGCCGGTAGCGGCGACCGCCGCCGGGACGGAACCCGACGCCTCGACCCCCAAAGGGCAGGAAGCGCCCGCCCCTGACGGCGCTGCGGCAGGGCCGCAGGCGGCGGCTCCGGCTGCAGCCGCAGTTCCTCCAGCCGCCGAGGCTGGCAGCCCGGCCAACCCCTCGGCATATCCCTTTGATCGGCCCAGCGCCAACAGTCTTGCCGCCTGGCATGGCGGCAAACAGCCTCAGGGGGGAGCGCAAGCTGGCGCGCAACCAGGCGCACAGGCTGCAAAAACTCCTGCGACGCAAGCCCAGGCATCGGCTCAGGCCCAGAAAGCGGCGGCCCCGCAAGCGCCGCAGTACGACTTTGTTTTTCAGGTGGCAGCCTTCAAAAGCACGGACGACGCCGACAAGCTGCGCAAAAAGCTTGAAGAGCGCGGCATACGCACACGCCTGCAAAAAAGCGGCAAGGTTCAGCTGGTCATGGTCAACCTGCGCGGCACCGAGCTTGACGCAAACAATCTGCGCGAAGAGCTTGGCCGCTTGAAGCTCGGCGCGCCCATACAGACGTCCAAAAAGGCCGTGCCCGGCAAAAGCCGCGGCGCCAGCCGCTGAGTATTGCAACCTTTAGAGCAGTTTCTCTTTGAAATTGCTCTGACGGATGCGGGAGCAGACGCCCGCCGTGGAGGCGTAAGCGCAGTTTATCTGCGCGGTTAAACGCCGGAGCGGGCGTCTTGGAAGCATTGCTTCAGGCGTTGCGACGCAGGAAGCTACGGCTAAAGACAGCATGAGTAACTATACATTTTGCTCTGTGTAACCGCTGTCGCTATCCGCAGGCCCGCAGGAGCGGGCAACGGCTACCGCGAGAATAGATATTCTCAATGCGAAAATGCTCTAATAGGTTAGATGCCCTGACGCTGTGAACGCATGTTCGCACCGGCAATCCGCCCCAGAGCATTTAAGGAAGCACTGATTAAAGAGCCTCTTGGAAACGCGCAGTTCTTTCGTTTGGCAAGGCGCGATCTTTTTTTGAAGCAGGAGTGGACTCTTCCGTCCTCGACTGTTTCAAAAAAAGTGAAGCAACGCCGCCAAACGAAATAAATCAGCGTTTCCTTAACACTTGAAATGCCCGCACACGGCAGGCAAAAGCCCGCCTGCTCGCATTTCGTGGCAAGGATTTTCAGAAAAATCCTTGCAGAGCAGTCAACTCATTTCATTCGTAAGCTGCTCTAAGGAGTCCGCATGACACAATCCCTTACCATCACAGGCTTTTTACGCCTTATTGGCCGTCCTTGCCTGCGCGGCCTGGACGCTTTGGGCGGCACGGCCATCTTCATGTTCGAGGGGCTCGCCCAGATATTTGGCAGCAGAAAGATATTCCGGCGCACCTTGCAGCAGTTGTATATCATCGGCTCCAAATCCTTTTTTCTCATCATGCTCATCGGCATTTTTTGCGGCATGGTGCTGGGATTGCAAGGCTATTATACCCTGGTGCAGTTCGGGTCCGTGGGAATGCTCGGTTCCGCCGTGTCGCTGACGCTCATACGCGAGCTTGGCCCGGTGCTTACGGCCATCATGCTCACAGGCCGCGCGGGATCCTCAATGACGGCGGAAATAGGCGTCATGCGCATCACTGACCAGATCGACGCTCTGGACGTGATGGACATCAACTCAATGGGCTACCTTGTCAGCCCGCGCCTTGTGGCTTCGCTCATCAGCTTTCCCCTGCTTACGGCGGTTTTTGACGTCATCGGCATCATTGGCGGCTATCTCACGGGCGTGCTCATGCTTGGCATCAACCAGGGCGCCTACTTTTACCGCATCTCCAGTTCCGTAACCATGACGGACGTGTCCGGCGGGTTCATCAAAGCCATTGTGTTCGGGCTGCTGGTCTCCACCATCTGCTGCCGCCAGGGCTACTACACCAACATGCGCCGCGACAGCGTGGGCCCCGAAGCCGTGGGCAACGCCACAACCTCGGCCGTGGTCATATCCTGCGTGCTGATTTTGGCGGCGGACTACGTCATCACCTCGTTTTTGCTGTAATATGCCAATGTGCAACACCAAAGGAACCGTCACGGTTCTGGGCATCGACCCCGGTTCGCAACGCACGGGCTGGGGCGTGGTGCGCGAGACTTCTGGCGTGTTACAGCTGGTGGACTGCGGCGTGGTGCGCACAGCCTCGGCGGGCAAGGAATTTTCTGACCGTCTGGCGCGCATCTATCATGAGCTTTTAGCCATTGTGGCCCGCCTCAAACCCGACGAAGCCGCCATTGAGCAGGTTTTTACCGCCAAGAACGCGGCCAGCGCCCTCAAACTTGGGCAGGCAAGGGGCGTGGCCGTGGCCGCCTGCGCCGCCCACGGTCTTGTCATACGCGACTATGAACCAACGCTCGTAAAAAAATCCCTTGTGGGCACGGGCCGCGCCGAAAAAGAACAGGTGTCCTTTATGGTGCAGCGCCTGCTCAACGTCAAAAACGCCGACTGGGCGCTGGATACCTCCGATGCTCTGGCCGTGGCCATCTGTCATTTGACCATGCGGAGGTTTGCTGCCCTAGCGGGGAAATAGCTGTTTCTTCGATTTGGGATGCCTGCGCGGCGAGCGGCAGATGGGTGGATATGCGCGGCGGGAGACCTGAAGACAAGAAAGCAGGGCTTGTCCTTTGAGAGTGAGCTTCTGTGCCCTGCGGGCACGGGGGCTTTTTTTTGTTTGTTTTGGCCCCCTGCGCGGCGGGCGGCAGATACTTCCGGTGGAGGAAGATCGGGCCTGTCCTTTGCGAGTAAGCTATTGTGCCCTGCGGGCACGTGGGTTTTCACTTTCTTTCATTTGGGCCGCCTGCGCGGCGGGCGGCAAGGCGGGGCCGGTTATGGGGCTGCGCCCCCTTCTCGGCCCTCGTGGAATGGTGGGATATGGAAGGTCATTGAAGGCTAGTCCGTGGGAGTGGAAATATACGACAAGCCCAGCGGGGTCGTCCGGGGGGAGTGCAGAGGGGGCCTCGGAGGGGCGGCAGCCCCTAACAGGCCCCCATCTGCCGCCCGCCGCGCAGGCGGCCCAAACTAAATAAATGAAAAGCCCCCGTGCCCGCAGGGCACAGAACCCGCCTCTCAACGAACAAGCCTTACTTTGCTTTCTTCAGAGCGCCAGCCCGCAGGACACAGAAACTCCCACTCAAAGGACAAGCCCTGCTTTTTTTGCTTTGAAACGCTTACGCGAAGAATTCTCGCCCGCCCCCGCAACCGCCTAAAATAAAAAGCTCACGTACCTGCAAGGCACAAAAAAAGGGCCTTGCGGCCCTTTAACATATGCGCCAAAGCGCGAACCATCACTGCGCAGCAGCACTACTCAACGATCACGGCCTTCTTGATGATGACGTTTTCCATCGGCACGTCATCATAGTAGCCCTTTTTGCCAGTGGTGACGGCGGCAATTTTGTCCACCACTTCCTGGCCCTTGACCACCTTGCCAAAGACCGCATAGCCCCAGCCCTGAGGAGTCTGGCTCTTGAAGTCCAGAAAATCGTTGTCCTTGGTATTGATGAAGAACTGGGCGGTTGCCGAGTGCGGTTCGCCGGTGCGGGCCATGGCAATGGTGTACTTTTTGTTCTTGAGGCCGTTATCCGCTTCGTTGCGGATGGCGGCGCGGGTTTCCTTCTGCTTCAGGTCAGAGGTGAAACCGCCGCCCTGGACCATAAAATTCTTGATGACCCGATGAAAAATGGTGCCGTCATAAAAGCCCGATTTGACGTACTGCACAAAGTTGGCGGTGCTGATGGGAGCTTTGCGGGCGTCCAGGCGCACGATGATGTCGCCATAGTTGGTCTCAAGCTTCACAGCCGGATCGGGAGTGGCGGCATGGGCGGAAGAAAGCCCAAGCCCCACGGCCATGAGCGGGGCCGCCATCAGGCAGAGAGACAAAGCCAGGGCGCGAAACATGACGCCGGAACGAAAAAATTTCATATGTAACTCCTTACGTTGCTGCGGTATGATGAAGGCCGGACGTCCGCCCGACCGCTCCGCAACGCTACCACGGCAGCCCGCGCCCATCAAGTTGCTGTCAGATAACGGTTGCACGCCGTTTTGCCGACATATGACACACAAATGTCACATCCCGTCCCGTGCGGCATCCTGCGCTGACATTGGGACAATGTGAAGAGCCCGCATCCCGGATTACTGGCGTTTTGCGCGGGGCGGGACTTGCTAAACCGGGCTTGTGTCATATAGTATATGAAAGAAGACAGGAGATACGGCTTGTCCGGCATGCATAAGGACACCATCCTTGCGGCAGTGCCGTGCGGCAGTCCGTGTAGGAATGCCGGGGCCGGTCAGGCTTCAACAGTTTTTCGGAGGATATAATGTCGAATTCTCGCAGTGTCGCGCAAAGCGGCGTCAGTAGCGTTGCTTCCATTTACATGCGTCAGGTCTACCAGTGGATGACCGTGGGCCTTGGCGTCACCACCCTTGTGGCCTGGTTTGTTGCAAGCACGCCCGCCGTGCAGCAGGTCATTTTTGGCAATTCGCTGATCATGATCGCCCTTATCGTGGCCCAGTTCGGCCTGGTCATCGCCATTTCAGCCGCTGTGCACAAAATGTCCGGCAGCACGGCCACTGGCCTGTTTCTGCTGTATTCGGCGCTGACAGGGGCTACGCTGTCGTCCATTTTTGTGATCTACCCCATCGCGTCCATCACCAACGCCTTTCTGGTCACCACAGGCACCTTCCTGGCCATGACCGTCTACGGCACAGTGACCAAACGCGATCTGACCGCCATGGGCAGCTTCCTGTTCATGGGCCTCATCGGCATTGTCATCGCCATGGTCGTCAATATCTTCCTGAAGAGCGCCATGATGGACTTTGTGGTGAGCTGCCTTGGCGTACTTATTTTTACGGGCCTCACCGCCTATGACACGCAAAAGCTGCGCCGGTTCGGTGAAAGCGCCCCTCTGGACGATGCTACGGCCGTGCGCCGTGGCGCCATCCTTGGCGCGCTGACCCTGTATCTGGACTTTATCAATCTTTTCCTCATGCTGCTGCGCCTTTTCGGCGGCAACCGCAACTGATAGCCGCGCCTTGGGCACAGCCTGAGAGCAAGCACGCAGTGAGGGGCGAAAGGTCTGGCCTTTTGCCCCTTTTTCGTGCCTTGCAGAGTGAATGAACTTTATGAAAAAACAAAAAAATCTTCGCGGCGGCACTGGTGCTTCCGCGACTACTGGCAGCGTTCCTTCTCATGAAGAGCTGCTGCAAACGCTTGCCGCCCAGAACCGCCCCATGCGCCTGGACGGCCTTTTACGCATTCTGGGGCTTGCCCGTCGCGACAGAAAAGAACTGGAAGCCGCACTTGAAGACCTTGAACAGCAGGGCCGTACGCTGCGGCTGCGCGGGGGGTTGTGGATACGCCCCGAAAGCCTGAAAACCATTACCGGGCGCTTCAGCGCCCTGCGCGAAGGCGCGGGCTTTGTAACGCCCATGCGCCCTGCCGATGATGACGACCTGGGCGACGCGCGCTGGCAGTTTGCCGGAGACAAGGACATTTACATCCCCGCTGCCCAGAACGGCGGCGCATGGCACAAGGATATGGTGCGCGTGGCCCTTGCGCCCGGCGCGCCGCGCGGGCCTTCGGCTGAAGGGCGCGTCATTGAAGTGCTTGAACGCGGCCTCAAAGAAGTGCCCGCGCACGTGGTCAGTCGTCACGGCAACAGCATCTTCTGCCGCCCGGCAGACAGCCGCCTGCCCGCCGACTTCAATGTGGAGCTGCCCGAAGGCACGCCAGCCCCGGCTCAGGGAACGCTTGTGCTGCTGGCCCCCATCAAAGCCCTGGCCTCTGATCTCTGGAGCGCCCGCCTTTTGGGCGACTACGGGCGCGAAGACGACGTGGCCGTGCAGGAGGAGCTGGTCAAGCTCAATCACGAAGTGCCCCGCGACTTTCCCGCTGGAGTCCTGGCCGAGGCCCAGGCCCTGCCCGGCGAGCCGGAAGAAACCGACTTCAAGGGCCGACAGGACGTGCGCCATCTCGCGCTGGTGACCATTGACGGCGCTGACGCAAGAGACTTTGACGACGCCATCCACGTGGGGGAGCAGCCCGGAGGCAAGGGCTGGATTCTGCGCGTCGCCATTGCCGACGTGAGCCATTATGTGCGCCCGCGCGGGCGCGGCTGCCCCGGCGCGCTTGACGCCGAAGCCCTTTCGCGCGGCAATTCCTGGTATTTCCCCCGTTCCGTGGAACCCATGCTGCCCGAGATTCTGTCCAACGGCCTGTGCAGCCTGCGCCCCAACGTGAACAGGCTGGCCATGCTGGCAGAAATTCCCTTTACCGCCAAGGGCCAGCCAGGCAAGCCGCGTTTTTCGCAGGCTGTCATGCGCTCGGCGGCGCGCCTGACCTATGATCAGGTCAAGGCCTGCCTGCTGGACAAGGACGCCGCCGCCCTTGCTGACCTCAAGGCGCAGGAACGCGGCGAAGAAGTGCTGGCCATGCTGGACAAGGCCTTCGCGCTTTACGCCGTATTGCGTGACGTGCGCCGTGAGCGCGGCACGCTGGACTTTGATCTGCCCGAAGCGGAATGCCGCCTGGACGACCTTGGCCGCGTGGCCTGGCTTGGGCACCGCCTGCGGCACGATGCCCACCGCCTCATTGAAGAATTCATGATCGCGGCCAACGAGGCCGTGGCCCGCCACCTGCGTGATGCGGACATTCCCTTTCTCTACCGCATACACCCCGAACCGGACCCCGAAAGGCTTGAAAGCCTTTTTGACACGCTGGAAGCCACAGGTTTTGAAAACCTGCCGCCCCGGCCCACGGCGGCCTCCATGCAGGGCGTACTGGCCGCTGTTCAAGGCACGCCGCAGGAATTCCTGGTCAACCGCCTCTGCCTGCGGGCCATGCCCCAGGCGCGCTACATGCCCGTTAACGAGGGGCACTTCGGACTGGCATCCGTGGCCTACTGCCACTTTACCTCGCCCATCCGCCGCTATGCCGACCTGCTGACCCACAGGGCGCTCAAAACGTCGCTGGGGCTGGATGCCGGGCCTGTGCCCGCCGGTCAGAAGCTTTTGCGCATCGCCGACCAACTGAACAGACGCGAACGGGCGGCCATGGCCTGCGAACGCGAGATGGACCGCCGCCTTGGCTGCCTTGCCCTGCTGCCCCGCGTGGGCGAGCATTTCAGCGGCATTGTGGCGGGCGTAACGGACTTTGGCGTCTTTGTGGAACTGACCGAAATGCCTGTGGAAGGCATGATTCGCGTGGAAGACCTGGGCGACGACTGGTACGACTTTGACGCCCGCACAATGAGCCTTGTGGGCCAGCATTCCGGCATCATCTGGCACATGGGCCAGAAGCTGGACGCGGCCCTGGCCGAAGTGAATCTGGGCCGCCTTGAAATCCGCCTTATGCCGCTGGAACTGCCCAAGGGCATGGGCAGCCGGGGCGCGCGAAACGCACGTGGCAAAGGCGTGCGCGGCAAGGGTGCAGCAGCAGGCCGCGCTGCCGGGGGCCGCAAGGGTTCATCCTCCGGCTGGAAGCTGGTTTCGCCCGGCGACGGCGATGGCCGCTCAAAAAACGGAACGCCGGGCAAGCCCTCCAGAAACGGCAAAAAGAACGGCGCGGGCAAACCCGCCCAGCCCGGCAAACCGTCGGCCCGTAAAGGCAACGGCCAAGGCGGCAAGAGCGGCAAGGGCGGTACGGCCGCGCCCGCAAAATCCGGCAGGCCCGGCAAAAAGACTGCAGGAAAACGCGGCTGATGGGCCTTCTGTCCTCCAGACAGCATATGGGTGCGGCGGCCCTTATTCTGGCCGCCAGCACCATTATTTCGCGCCTCATGGGCCTTGTGCGCGACAAGGTCATCTCGTGGCAGTTCGGGGCCGGGGGCGAGGCGGACATGTACTTCGCCGCCTTTGTGGTGCCGGACATCATCAATTACATGCTGGCTGGCGGCTTTATGTCCATCACCATCATCCCCCTGCTGTCGCGCCGCTTTCAGGAGGATGAGGAAGACGCCTGGAAATTTTTTTCCTGCGTGTTCTGCTGGATGGGCACAGCCTCCCTGGCCCTTACCATTGCGGGCATGCTGGCCGCCGAACCCCTGGCCCGTCTGATAGCCCCCGGCTTTACGCCGGAGCAGTGGCTGCGGCTGGCCTTTTTCATGCGTATCGTGCTGCCCGCGCAGGTTTTCTTTCTCTGCGGGGCCTGCATAACGGCCCTGCTTTTTATGCGGCGGCAGTTCCGCGTGCCCGCGCTGGCTCCCATCATCTACAACGGCGGCATCATCCTTGGCGGCCTGACCCTGCCCTGGCTGGCCGGGCTGCCCCTGGTGCAGAACGCACTGCCCGCCTCCATACTCAAACACCTTGAAGGCATGACGGGCTACTGCGCCGGCGTGACCTTCGGGGCCGCCGTCGGCACCTTCATTCTGCCCCTCATGGTTGCCCTGCAGGACGGTATGCGCCTGCGGGCCGTGTGGCGACATCCCCTCATGGGCAAATTTCTTGTCACCGCCCTGCCCCTCATGCTGGGACAGACCATCATGATGCTGGACGAACAGTTTTTGCGCGTTTTCGGCTCGCTGGTGGGCGACGGAGCCGTAAGCCTGCTCAACTACGCGCGGCGCATCACGCAGGTGCCTGTGGGCCTTATGGGGCAGGCCGCCGCCGTGGCGTCGTATCCCTTTCTGGTCAAGCTGCTTACTGATGGCGACAGGGAGGGCTTTGACCGCACCCTGCGCACGGCCTTGCGGGCCAGTCTGGGGCTTATCATCCCCTGCGCTCTGGCCATGACGGCCTGCGCCGGGCCTATTTTGGGCGTCATTTTTCAGGGCGGGCGCTTTGGCCCCGCCGAAACCCTTGCCGCCACCCCGCTCACGCAAATCATGCTGGCCGCCACGCCGTTCTGGATCATCTACATGGTGCTGGTACGGGCCTATTACGCTCACGGCGACACCATAACCCCGGCTGTCACCGGCACAATCATGACAGTAGTTTGCCTGCCCATTTACTATTATTGGGCTGTGCCGCACGGGGCATGGGCCATTGCCGCCCTTTCCGGCCTGAGCGTGAGTCTTTACGTGCTGTGGCTCATGGCGCTGTGGGCCAGACGGCAGGGTCAAGGCGCGTTTGCCGGCCTGTGCGGTCTTGCGTTACGCGCCACAGGCTGCTCCCTGCCCGGCGCTGCCGCCGCGTGGTGGCTGAGCGCCTATACCCTCAGCCGCGCGGCTGATCTTGGCCTGCATGCCCTGTGGGCGGCCCTGCTGGCTCTTGCCCTGGGCGGCTGCGCCTTTTTGCTGCTTTTTTTGCCCTTGTGCCTGTGGCTGGCCCCGTCCATTATGGAGCCGGTATTGCGAAAATTACGGCGAACATAAGTCTGCTCAAGAGGATGCGCGCATGATCGTTGAGCGTATTGAGTCTGTGGTAAATACCACAACCAGGTTCGTAGTAGACTTCTGGGTGCGGCACTGGCCGTTATTGCTGCTCATCCTGTGCGCTGTCCTGGATTTCCTGGACACGAATGACAGCATAAGCAGGCTTGTTTTCGCCGCGAGTTTTGTGGGTACAGTTGCTTGTCTGAAGGCATTTCACCTTGAACGTTGCTTCTGGGTATACGTGCTGGCGTTTATGGGCCTTCCCTTTGTAGCCTTTGATCCAGTAGATATGCACGAAATACAAAAATTTCTGCATCTTGAAGCGTTAGACTACAGTGCTATATGGCGACTTACAGAAGCAGTGCAATGGACAGGAGTTATTATAGCACTGTCAGCCGGGCTTTATTTTTTGCGGTTCCGGCATAGGGTCAATCCCGTAGCTATTATTAAAATACCTCTGACCGTCTTTTGTATGTACGCTTTCTTGCAACCGTTTTTCATGCTTCTCTGGGGAGGCATGGCGCTGACCATACAGGGCATTCTAGGCATGCCCGAGTGAAAAGTATCATTCGTGTCAGTAATTGACTCCAGCCTTTTGGGAATCATCTACAAAACGAACCCACAACGAGACATACTTGCTCAAAAGGGTGCGCACATGATCGTTGAACGTATTGAGTATGTGGTAAATACCACAACCAGGTTCGTAGTAGATTTATGGGTGCGGCACTGGCCGTTATTGCTGCTCATCCTGTGCGCTGTTCTGGATTTCCTGGGCGCGGATGACATCATAAGCAGGCTTGTTTTCGCCGCGAGTTTTGTGGGTACAGTTGCTTGCCTGAAGGCGTTTCACCTTGAACGCTGCTTCTGGATATACGGACTGGCATTTATGGGCCTTCCCTTTGTAGCCTTTGATCCAGTCAATATGCACGAAATACAGAAATCTCTGCATCTGGAAGCGTTAGACTACAATATTATATGGCGACTTACAGAAGCAGTGCAATGGACGGGAGTCATTATAGCACTGTCAGTCGGGCTTTATTTTTTGCGGTTCCGGCATCGGGTCAGCCCCTTAGTTCTTATTAAAATACCTCTGACAATTTTCTTTATCTAACTGTTTCTTCAACCATTTTTTATATTTCTCTGGGTATACATGGTACTGACCATTCAAGGCCTTCTCGGCATACACGAGTGAAAAGTATCCTTCGTGTCAGTAATTGACTCCAGCCTTTTGGGGATCACCGGCAATACGAACCCGCGATGAGACATACTTGCTCAAAAGGATACACGCATGATCGTTGAACGTATTGAGTATGTGGTAAATACCACGACCAGGTTCGTAGTAGATTTATGGGTGCGGCAGTGGCCGTTATTGCTACTCACACTATGGGCTGCACTGAATTTATGGATAGCTGTGAACCTCACCAGCACGGTTGTTGTCGTCACCAATGTTGCTGTTGCTGTCACGAGTTTTGCGGGCACAGTCGCTTGTCTGAAAGTATTTCGGCTGGAACGCTGTTTCTGGATATATCTAACTTCTTTTATTGGTTTTTTATGTATACATATGGGCGGTGAAGAGGTTGCAGCATTGCAGCACAGGCTTCACCTGGAAGGATTGGATGAATATGTCGTGTGGCGAATAGCAGAAGCTGTTCAGTGGACAGGGATAATTGCACTATTGTCTTCAGGAATTTACTTTTTGCGCTTTCGGCATAGGATCAGTCCCACAATTCTTATTAAAATACCTCTGACCGTCTTTTGCATGTACGTATTCTTACAACCGGTGTTCATGCTTATATGGGCTATTTTGATGATGTATACATATGGCATTCTTGGTATACCCGAGTGAAAAATATCATTCGTGTCAGTAATTGACTCCAGCCTTTTGGGAATCACCGGCAATACGAACCCGCGATGAGACATACTTGCTCAAAAGGATACACGCATGATCGTTGAACGTATTGAGTATGTGGTAAATACTACAACCAGATTCATAGTAGACTTATGGGTGCGGCAGTGGCCATTATTGCTGCTTACGCTATGGGCTGTGCAGGACGTACGATTATCTTTGGAACTCACCGATACGACTGATGTTGTCACCAATATTGCTGTTGCTATCACGAGTTTTGCGGGCACGGTTGCTTGTCTGAAAATATTTCGGTTCGAGCGTAGCTTCTGGATGTATGCGCAGGTTTTTGTAGGTGTTGGCGCTACTTTCTTCTTCACTAATGTTGAACTAACGCAACTGACGAGCGTCTTGCACCAGGACTCCTTTGACGAAATTGGGGTATACAGAATAGTAGAAGCCGCACTGTGGACAGGGGTAGTTGCATTGCTGTCAGCAGGGCTGTATTTTTTACGCTTTCGCCATAGGGTCAGCCCTTCAATTCTTATTAAAATACCCCTGACCACTTTTGTCATGTGCCTGTTCTTACAGCCAATTTCCATGTTTATATGGTTTGATCTCGTGATGCTTGCATGTGGCATTATGGGCATACGCTTATGAGAAACATCCACAGCATTGCGGTGCGCCTTTGAAATCCTGATTGCCCTGCGACCACCGCCACTTCCTTCAATATCCCCGCGTACAAAGTAAAAACCCCCGTCAGGGGGTTTTTACTTTGCGCCTTAGCTGAAGCCACGCACGTTACGGCGTTTTCGCATACTCGATGGGCTGTTGCGCGCAGCCTTAACATACTAGGGCAGTTTTCATTCAGCCGAAAAATGCGATTTTGGCCGAATCCACGCCACGTTGTTGCGCGCTGCACTTCGTGCAGCGTTAGAGCATTACACTTTTTCAAAGTTAAAATACTCCGACCCACAATAAGAGTTTTAGGGGGAGGGGGTGTGGGGGAGGGACCCTTTTGCAAAAGGGTCCCT
>NZ_MJUZ01000024.1 GCF_002237645.1 Desulfovibrio sp. MES5 | reverse complement strand
CGGCGGCTTGTCGTGCTGGTTTCGAATGCCTGGGCGGCATTGGCCAAAAACGTATCTCGCCAGCGGTAGTACATGCTCTGAGTGATTTGATATTCACTGCAAAGGCTTGCCACAGAGCGCCCCTGCAAGCCTTCAAGCACGATGCGGGCTTTACTTTTGCTGTCCCAGATAGGGCGTTTCATGTTTCCGCCAGAGCTTGAAGAAAACTACCTTAACAGGGCTGCCTTGTTAATGGGGGTAGTATACAGCCCCTCCGAGGTCCCCTCTGCACCCCCCCCCGGACGACCCCCTGAGGCTTTCCAAAGCGTTACGGCTGCGAGGGCTGCGCGGCCTCTGCTGCGGGAGCTTCCTCGCTTCGCTCAGCGCTCTCCCTTCTCGCCGCGCAACACCATTCATGGGGTGGGTGCAAACTCTCTTCTAAACGGTGTACATCCGACCTTAAAACAACGTTGCATCCTCGGCAGGTTTCGCGTGGCCTTGAATGGCTTTCCTTCCTTCACAGAAGCTCAACGTATTTTGGCTTTATTGAACCTGAATCAAAATGTTAGGCGCAGGCGAGGATCGTGCGAGCGGCATACCACAAGCATGTCGCTCTGCAAGGGAGGGGCTAATCATGCGGCAATAAAGAAGAAAGGCTGTAATAAAGAAGAAAAGCAGTAGTGCAGATTTTAGAAGGACCAGATAAAGGGTCAGATAAGGGTTATGGTTGTAACCCGTGATGGTGTTACTCTTTGCTCTTGTCCGTTGTCAGTAAAAGCACGGCTCCAAGCACGAGCGCGCAGCCTAACCAGCCTAGGGGCGTAAAGTTTTCATCCCAAAACAACCAGACCCACAGAGTACCGAGTACTGGTTCCAAATGGCAAGTAACTGCAGCACGGACGAGGCTGATGCGCTTTAGCCCCATACCATAGCAAAAATATGCCAAGTAGCAGGTTAAAAAACCAAGAACTATGAGCCATGCCCAGATATCAAGGCTGTGGTTTATATGAATGGGTTCAAAAAGGCCCAGGGCAATGCAGCCGCCAAGAAGCATGTACGCGTAGATAGCGGCAGTTGAATAGCGCGCCTGCCACCAACGATAAAAAGGGTAGTGTGTTGCATAGCAGAAGCCAGCCAGCAGCCCGAAGAGTATCCCCATAATGGATGCCTCACCGGGAATGCTCCCCCCAGTGAAGCAAACCAGCGCTGTGCCGCACAGAGCTATGCCAATGGCCAGTACTTTACGTTTTGTGATACGCTCTTTGAAAAGAATTCGGGAAAAAAAGGCAACCCATACAGGGGCCGTGTATAAGAGTACTACAGCGGTGCCTCCTCCACTAAGCTTGATGGATATCTGCATGGCGGCGAAAAAGACTGCCGTACCCCATAAGCCAAAAAGCATAAAAATAATCGCATCACGGACGCTGACACGCCATGAGCCAGTTATTGCCGCGTGGATTATGAAGCAGATGCACCCGATAGCCGCCCGCCAGAAAGCTGTTTCAAGAGGCAACAAACCGCCAGCAATGCAAAATTTGGATGCGACGCCCAGCAAAGACCAGAAAAACGCCGCAAACAGAATCCACACATAGCCACTGCTTTGTGGATTCACCTGCAACATTGGGCTTCCGGCCATGCTGTCTTTCTGCATTATCCGCTCCTTACGTTGATTGCCCGTCCACTGCCAGCCCCAACACTCGCAGAACAAGATCGGCTATCCCGGTCTGTCGGGAAGGCATGGTCTGGTTTTTCCAGGCTGGACCCAACAGCCACAGCGGAACGCGCCGGGTCGCTTCTGTATTATCATTGTGCCCGTGGTCTTCATCCATGCCATGGTCACTGGTTATCAGAACGGAATACCCGTGGCCCAACCACAGTGGGAGCCACCTGGCTAGCAGGCCGTCAGCGTGGCGGGCCGCATCGCGATATTCACGACTATCGACCCCGAAGCAGTGCCCTGCATGGTCAATACCCATAGAATGCACCAGTAAAAGATCAGGGGCAAAGCATTGGCAAAGCGCGGCAGCATCATGAAAAAGTTCGTCGTCAGGGTAGGCGTCATTACTGTAAAACAGGCCATGTTCGATAGGCATGCCTGGAGTGTTGGTCAAACGATGTCGCGCCGGATCAAAGGGAGAGGTGTTGCACAACTCGCTCATCCAGTAGTAAGCGGCAGCGGCGGTTACAAGCCCGGCATTTTGCGCCCTGAAAAAAATGGTAGGTGCGGGACAGGGCCGTGAATCGCCATTATGAAAAATACCGGTTTGCGCAGGAGGCAACCCGCAGAGCAGCGTTGTGTAGGCAGGCCGGGAAAGCGGGGGAAGAAAGCACATGAGTTCGGCGTATTGAGCCTCGCCGGCCTCCTCAAGGGCTTGTGGATAGGAAAGGCATTGCCGGGCAGTGGCAGCGGCGAGTCCGTCCAGCAGGACCATGATTACTCGGGGCATTACCAGTCACCATCTCCCGTTGGGCGTGTTCCAAAGTGCAGTGAAGGCGCAAGCGCACGGAGTTGCGCCGCAGTAACGCCTATGACGTCATGATTGTCACGCAGCCAGTGCAGATAGTCATAGATTTTTTGGTACAAGGCGTCGGCGGCGGCTTTATCCGGTATATTGGGTGAACCGCCTGGCAACATTTCGGAAGAGTGCCAGAAAAGACTAAGGACCCGTCCCCTGCGGCGTAATAACATTTTGGTCGCAGCACGCATGACGGACTGACTGTGCCATACCGGGTTGGGGCTTAGCGCTCCCCAGAAATGAAAAGAATCCACCGTAGGGTGCTTGCGGGTTACACCGTACCATAGGCGCGCCAGAAGCGGATGCAGCGGCAACTGCGTAACTGGAGACTCCAGAAGGCCGGGAGCATCATCGACCCAGTACGGGTCAGTCGGCGCAAGAAAATGGTCTGGCCCACCACGAAAAAACCGTAACGGGCAGACAGAACTGTCGAAAGTAATGCCTTCCTCCGCCAGCAACGGGCGGACACTGGACTTCAGGTCCCATCGTCCCATGCGAAAACTGGTCAGGGGCGCACCTTGGAAATCCTGTCCGGCGTCCAGCAGGGTTCTCAGGCGTTGCCGCAGCAATTCGCGCGGCAGTAAATCCGTACGGATCGGAGGCCCTTCCGCGCAATCGGAAGTTTCCTCGCACGAGAGGAGAGGAGGGGTGCTCCAATGATGGAGGTGAGCGGCAATTTCAGCCTGGCACTTGTCACGCATCCAGGCCAGGTGGGGGCGAGCTTCATTACTATTGAAAACGGTGTGGGCGCAAAAAAGCGTCAAGGGGAAGCCCAGGTCGTTGGTAAGGGGGGCAAGGCGTGGGAGCAGGCCCACATTGCGCACCCCGCATCCCGAAGACGCATACCGCCCTGAAAAAAGCCCTTCTTCTTCCACATCAAGGCTGACTATGACGTAAAGAGGTTGGCTGGCGTTCTGCTGAGCAGCTGATGGCTTAGTCATTGCGGCATTGTAAACTCAACCTTCTGGCATGGCAATGTAATAGAGTTGCAATAATGGAGAAAAGCTGGCGCGAGCCTGGTAGGGCGTCGCTTGCAAATAGCTCTGGAATACATAAAAATGGGCAAAATCGTTCGCCCGGAGCTGGTAGACCTGGTCGGGGTGAATGCTTAGCGCCGAAAGGTTCAGTCAAGGCTTTTCGCGCCATTAAGGAGAATCATGCCCACACCTCTGCGCGTTCTTTTTTTGATGGAAGACCTCTGCTTCGGCGGAACGCAACGTCAAACTCTGGAATTGGCCCGCCGCCTCGACAGAAAAAGATTCACTCCGGTCATGCTTACCCTTACAGGGCCGACAGATCTCGACGCTTCCGCCCATGAAGCAGGAATTGAGCTGCATCATATAGGCATGGGGCGCCGAGTGCCTTTTTTCTTTTTTGTGCAGTTGGCTTCCAACCTGAGGAGGCTGGCTCCGGACATCATCGTGCCCTGCACGGCCCTGCCCAATATCTGGGGCCGGATATGGGGGCGCACGCTGCGCCTTTTGGCTGGAACCAGACGTCCATTGATAGTTGGCACCTGCCGTGGCGGGGGAGCCCCAGTACGCCAGCATGAAAGGTATTTTTGGCGTTTGGCTGACCATATGATATGCAACTCTGAGGCCCTGTCTCAGGTGCTACAGAGTGTTGGTGTTCCTTCTGCTCAACTCAGCTATATACCCAACGGCGTGGATACAGATTGCTTTGCTCCCACAGAACCTGCGCCTTCACAACGGGAACCGCTCATACTTTGCGTCGCCCGTCTGGCGGGCGACAAGGATCATCTGACGCTGCTACGCGCCTTTGAACTTGTATTGCAACGCTGTCCCTCTGCCCGTTTGCGTCTTGTAGGCGACGGGCCGGAAGAAGACGTCCTTAAACGTTGGGCCGCGGAAAACCCTGCGGGCGGCAGGGTGGATTTCATTCCCGGCGGCCTGGACATGCGCCCCCATTATGCTGCCGCGCGCATTTTTGCCTTGTCCTCGGCGCGTGAAGGGCAGCCGAATGTTATTCTTGAAGCCATGTCCAGCGGGCTGCCTGTATGCGCCACTTCTGTGGGTGGGATTCCGCGTCTGGTTGAGCATGAACATAGCGGGTTACTTTCGCCTGCGGGAGATGCCGACACTTTGGCGCGCCACTGCTGCCGCCTTCTTGAAGACAGCGCCTTGTGTGATTCGATGGGAACCGTTGGAAGACATAGGGTTGAAAGGGATTTTTCCTTTGCGGCTATGGTCACGGCGCATGAAAAAATATTTAGCCATCTTGGTCTGTTGATTTGATTTTGTGCATAAGAGAGTCATATATGAACTGTATGAATAAACTTAAAGTAGAACATGAAGTGTCAAGTGGACCAAAGCCCACTCATGGTGTAGGGCTGGCAGGTCTTGCCAAAAAAATAAAAAATATTTTAGACAGTTGTGCGCTTACTGCTTGGGCTGAGACTGTTTTGCGGCACAGGGGCTGCTTGCGGGTTGGCTGCCTGTTGTTGGCGAGCCTGATGATTTTCTGCCAGGGAGGCTTTTATGATGCCCTGGCGCAGGAGAATGCATCCACAGTCGCCACAGACGCAACAGCGGATACTACTGGTGGCGGAAACAGGCCTCACGCTGACGCTGCCAGGGAAGATGCCGTGAGCGCGGAGCCCTCGGGCGGGCCTGTAGAGGTGAGGGAGCTTTGGACGGGATCCCTCTATTCTTCAACCTACAGGGTTGGCGTATGCTTTTCGGCCGACGGAAATGTGCGTGGTGTCCTGTACTTGCGTCTGTACAACGGCCATGTAGACGTGTACCACATTGTCGGCAGCGTCCAGAACAATGAAGTCCGAGCGCGGCATTCCTCAGGTCATACCTTTAAAGGGCGTCTTGTTTCCAATGATAAGGTTGAAGGCACAATCACGTTGAAAAATGGCATGAAGGTGCAGCTTGAAGGCAAGCGCATTCTTGACGTTCCCCTGGCACCAGAAAATTGTGCCCCCTTGCCGGAATAGTGCGGAAACTGCAATAAAGGCAAAAAAGGTTTGATCCGCAAGGCTCCGGGTCCTGTGCTGTAGTGAAGGAGTAGCTATGTTTTGGCTTTGGTTTGTTCTGGCAGGCTTCAAATGTTTGTTGCTTTATATTCTGGCAAAGACGGGGCAATCGCTGCCGCGTCGTGCACGGCTTGACGCGGCAGCCAACCGAGCCCTGCCGGAAGACCGGTGGCCTTCCGTAGGGATGATTGTGCCCATGGCCGGAACGGACAGGCGCATGTCAGCGGCAGTGCGAAGCTTGCTTATCCAGAACTATCCAGAATATATTCCCGTCCTCGTCACGGCGAAGAATGAAGAACCCGCAGCGGATCTCGTGCGCAGTATACAGAAAGACTATCCCCATGTGCGGCATGTGGTCGCTGGGGCAGCGCAACATTGCGGGCAAAAGAATCATAACAGTCTTCGCGGCGTGGTAGCAATTAAGGACGAAGTAGAAGTCTTTGTCTTTTGCGACAGCACGCACACGGCAAGGCCAGATTTTTTGCGTCACCTTGTGGGCCCCATTGCCACTGGGGAGGCAGAGTTTTCCACTGGCTACCATGTCGTGGACCCGCGTGATCACCAGCCGGTAACGCTTGCCTATGCCTTGTGTGTTTTGCTTATGCGGCTGTTGCAGGCTGTATCGTCCTTCACCCAGCTCTGGGGCGGGGCCATGGCAATGACGCGCGAAGCCTTCAGCCGATTCGCCGTTGAAGAATTGTGGGCAAGCAACGTTGTTGATGACTGCTCCCTTTCCGCCCGTCTGCAAAACTTGCGGGTGCCGGTGCGGTTATGCCCCGGGGCGCTCCTGCATACGGAGGCCACAAAACACGAACGCCATGTCTGGCGCGCCTGGATGGAGCGGCAGGTTCTTTTTCTCAAATTTTGCATGCCGTTGCAGTGGGGCCTGCTGGGTTTCATGTGTATCGCCATGGTTCTGCCACCGTTGCTGGCAGCCTTTATGCTGCTGGGATGGCTTTTTGCCTCGGTCAACGGTCTGACCGTGATTTTGGTGCTGCTGTGGGTGGCACTGATGGCCAAGATTCTGCATTTGTGGCGAAACCTCTTGAGGCGCTCCATTTCACTGGCGCGGTGGTGTCTGAGTTTTTTGGACGCCGTGGCAATGTTCACACTGGTCTATGTTCGCAGTCTGCCTGCCAGAAGCATTGTTTGGCATGGGCAGCGTTATGTGGTTGGGCACTGCGGCAAGGTGCTGCGGATAGAGCGGCGTTTTGAATGAGGCTGGCAAAGCCTTTTGCGAAAAGTCGACCTGTGCGGGTCGCCAACAGTCAGGCCAGCAGCCTTCGGGGACGGATAGCCTTTGACATATGGTCATTCTGACATATATACTATTTTGCCCATTTTGAGCAAAAAAGGAAATTCTCCCGCCATATTGTTGGGAGAAAGATTGATACGTTACGTATGCGGCGACTGATTACGCTTTGTTTACACCACGCGCGTTACAGTTTGTTCAATGATATTTTTACAGTGGTTTTGTCATGATTGCCATGTCCGACCTTTTTCGCGTCAGCCTGCGCCAGGTTGTACGCCAGCGCGGCTTCGGGGTGATATTGTCTATCGCCCTGGGCATCACGGCTTTTATTGTCCTGGCGGTGCTTGGGCGAGAGATTCGCTATAAAGTCGGCCAGGATATGGTATTGATGGGGGGGGTAAACGTTATCCGCGTATATATGGATGACGCCCAGTACCCTGGCCAGCCCATGCGGGGCTTTTACCCCGACTCCGTTGAAGCCCTGCGCCATCTGCCCGGTGTGGGCATGGTCAGCCAGAATATTCGGGAAGGCAAAGGTTTTGCCCTGCGCGGAGAGGGTGAGCGCGCGCTCAATATGTACTTTATTGGCATTGACCAATATTTTTCTGATGTCTTTTCTTTGTCGCTGGTTGCCGGGCGTTTTATGGACACTGAAGATGTGGTTGCCCATAAACGCGTATGCATGCTTGGCCGTGAAGCCGCCCAGGACCTTTATGGAGATCCAGCAAATGCTCTGGGGAAACTGCTGTTTCTCCAGCAGGATGTTTTTGAAGTGGTGGGTGTGGTCAGCGGCGTGATGCTTGGCAGTTGGTCGCAAGGGGGCTTTTTGCCCTATACGACCATGATTGATCGAAACTGGGCAGGCGACAAGGTGACGCGGCTTTTTGTCCGCGCCATCGGCTGGCAGGATGTCCCCCCTTTGGTAAAAGAAATCCCTACTGTTGTCAGGGATCATCAGGCTGCTCCCTATCTTGTCGTGCACACCCAGGAGGACCAGCTGGCCCGTATTCAGGACACTTTCCTGTGGGTTGAGGTGCTTCTCTGGCTCGGTATTGCCGCATCGCTGATGCTCGGCGGGTTTGGCATCTGGTACGGCACATTTGCCGCTGTGCGTGCGCGTACACGTGAAGTGGGCCTCAAGAAGGCCATGGGCGGTTCGGACACGGATATTCTGGCCCAATTTTTGGCAGAAGCCCTGTGTAAATCTGTGGCAGGCGGCGTGTTGGGCATTGCCGTGGGCATTGCGCTTGTTCAAGTGGGGGCATTGTCTTTGGGCACAGGCATTTCCTATCCGCTGCTGCTGGCCAGCAGTCTGGGCAGTATTGTTTTTTCCGCCGTTATCGGTGTGGCTGGCGGCCTGTATCCGGCTGTTCAGGCAAGCCGGATGGATGTCGTTACGGCTCTGCGTTTTGAGTAAAAAATTATGGCGGTCTGTTTTGTCCATCGAGATGGCGGAACCGGCTGCTTATGGACAGGGTGATTCATGGCTCCTGTGATCGTCGCCAAAGATCTGTACAAATGCTACGCTGGTTTTGCGCCAGTGTTGCGTGGCGTAAATATTGAGGTGGAGCCGGGTGAAATGGTCGCCATCATGGGGCCATCCGGTTGCGGTAAGTCCACCATGCTGCACGTGCTCGGCATGTTGCACGAGCCGGATTCCGGCTCGCTGGAAATCCTCGGCAAGGATGTACTGCACCTTGACAGAGAACAGACCGCTGCCTTCAGGCGCGGGACCATGGGCTTTGTCATGCAGTCCAGCAACCTTTTTGACCACTCCACTGTTTTTGAAAACGTGGAATTTCCACTCATCTACGAAAAGCTGCCCCCTCAGGAACGTTGGGAAAGGGTTATCCGGGCGCTTGAGCTGGTGCGCCTCTCGACGCGGGTGCACTATCGCAGCAACAGACTTTCGGGTGGCGAGCAGCAGCGTGTGGCCATCGCGCGTGCCATGGTCAACAATCCCCGCATTCTTCTTGCCGACGAACCTACTGGCGCTCTGGATGCCAAAACCAGCCGCCTTATTATGGATAATTTTCGTACACTCTGCCATACCGGCGGCGTGGCGATGGTTGTTGTGACGCATGATCCCAAGATGGCTGAGTTTTGCGACAGCGTGTATACCCTTGAAGACGGTATTTTACATTGCCGCAAGCGTGAAATCCCGCAAATTGCCGTTCAGGAAGCGTATAACCTTCTTGCTGGCCCCAAGCCCGTTGTGCGCGGAGCTCTGGTTGCGGAGCGGTTTCCTGAGGCGTCTGGCCAGAGCCTCATGTATGAAGCACATAACATGCACGCCGCTGGCCTGCTTACCCGAATTTTTGCCATCCGTGAAAACGGCCTGTTAGGCAGCCCCGAAGGGTACGCTTTGCCTCTTGCTGTACGCCGTATCGGCGCATGGCGCATCCTCGGCGCATACATGACTATGTTCCGCCATATGCGCGGTTCTTCGGCAAGCATGTGGATCCTTTGGCGCTCTCTGCCCGGTCGTGGACGCTGGGGACACTGGCTGTGGGACCATCTGCGCTCTTTTGGTTCCGGCGCGTTGCTGGCACGATGGGGGCTGGAAGAAAATATTGAAATATTTTATGCCGCTGGCGCGCATGGGCCAGCCACGGCGGCCTGGGTTGCCTCACGGCTGCTGGAAGTGCCTTATGCTTTTGCCGTAAAATCGCACGACTTGGCCAGCCCTGGTCTGAATTGGGCAGCCAAGGTTAAGGATGCGGTTTTTGTGCGCTGCGACACCGAAGCAACACGCAAGACCATGTGTGAACTGCTGCCAGAAACGCCTGAGAACAAGTTTGTGGTTTTGCGGGATCCCCTGACGCTGACACCCGCCCTTTCCGAAGACGATGGAGGGCAGGGGACTTCTGGCGGAAAGGTAGAGAGCGATCTGAATATCCTGGCTGTGGGCTCCATTTGTCGCCGCAAAGGATACGATACTCTCCTGCACGCCTGCGCTGCCCTGAAAAACAGAGGCAGAGAGTTCAAGCTCACTATAGTGGGACGCGGGCCTGAGCGTTTACGCTTGCGCTGGTTGGCCCTGCGTTTGGGTTTGCGCGGCAATGTGCAGTTTATGGGCCAGGTGCCTCATGAAAATATGCCGGAACTCTACAATAAGGCGGATATTTTTGTGGCCCCAGGCCGCCGGACACGGCAAGGCGATATGGACGGTCTGCCATCGGCGCTGGTTGAGGCCCTTGCTTTCGGGGTGGCCGTTGTTGTGAGCGATCTTCCTGGTCAGACCGAAGCCGTGACTGAGGGGCGCAATGGACGTGTGGTGCCGCAAAATGACGTGACCAGCCTGGCCTCCGTTCTAGAAGAACTGGCTGCGGCCCCTCATGAACGCCATCGCCTGGGCGAAGCCGCGCGACGTTCTCTGCCCGACTTTCTTGATGAAGAAGGCGTCGAGGACAAGATGAGCGCTTTTTTCAAAGAAGCATGTCATAAACCGTGAGGCTGCATTGGCGCGTTCACGTCTTGAAACGGAATTGCCATGAATTTTGACAAGGTACGTGTACTGGTTGTGGGCGATGTCATGCTTGACCGCTATATAACCGGCAAGGTGGGGCGCATTTCTCCCGAAGCTCCAGTGCCAGTGCTTGGCGTGAACAAACGTTGGTGCGCTCCTGGCGGGGCGGCCAACGTAGCGCGGAACCTGGTGCACCTTGGAGCGCAGGCCGCCCTGGTCGGGCTTACCGGGGCCGATGCCGATGCCGAAGACCTTTGCCAAAGCCTTGAACAGGCAGGCATTACACATCGCCTTGTGCCATCGGTAACGCGCGCCACTACCTGCAAAACCAGAGTGCTCGCTCAGGGCCAGCAATTACTGCGCCTGGACGAAGAACAGTGCCGGTGTCCCTCGACGCAAGAGCTTGAAGCCTTGTGGCAGGCTGCGCAGGACTTGTTGCCTGCATGCCAGGCTGTCGTTATTTCCGATTATGGCAAAGGGGCGTTGCTGGATACTGAACAGGGTCGTAATTTATGTCGCCTTGTCATAGAAGAGGCGCGCCGCCTTGGAATCAAGGTGCTGGTTGACCCCAAAGGCTTACGGTGGGAGCGCTATGCGGGCGCGCACTGTGTCACGCCGAACAGGGCAGAGTTTGATATTATTTGCGGCAGGGACGCCAACATGCCCCTTGACCGTGAAACGCGCGAAAAGCTTGCGGCTCGAGTGCGCGGCGACTACGCAATAGAAAGGCTGCTCGTAACCCGCGGGTCCAAAGGAATGGCCTTGTTTGCGCCAGATATGCCGCCGCGCTACATTCCGTCTGTGGTGCGTGAGGTGGCGGATGTTTCGGGAGCGGGGGACACCGTCATCGCTACCTTGGCGGTCTGCATAGGCAGCGGCCTGACTTGGGAAGAAAGTATGGATGTGGCCAATGCCGCTGCCGGTGTGGCCGTGGGCAAAATGGGCACAGCTCCCGTAAGCCTCAGCGAGTTGCGCCAGGCGCTGCGGCAGGGGGCCGACAACCCGAAATTCTACACCTTGCCGGATCTGCTTGAAAAAGTGGAAGACTGGCGTCGTAAGAACGAAAGTATTGTCTTCACAAATGGTTGCTTTGATTTATTGCATCCAGGTCATATTTCTCTCATTCGCCAAAGCGCCTCTCAGGGCACCCGACTTGTGGTGGGCCTGAACTCTGACGCCTCAGTGCGTCGACTCAAGGGCTCCAGCCGCCCGGTTCAAAACGAACAAAGCCGCGCCATGCTGCTGGCGGCCTTAAGCGGCGTAGACGCTGTGGTGCTTTTTGACGAAGACACGCCCCTGAACCTCATTACGGCCTTACGCCCTGATGTGCTGGTCAAAGGCAGCGACTACACGGTGGATACCGTTGTGGGTGCGGATGTTGTTCTTGCCTCCGGCGGACGGGTCTATCTGGCTGATCTGGTGCAGGGATGCAGCACTACCAGCATTGTGCGTAAAATTGACGCATCAGGCAAAAACGCCCCTTTGCGGTGAGAGAAACCAGCCATGCAAAGGATACTCGTAGCTGACGTTGGTGGCACAAATTGTCGGTTCGCCAGTTTCAGCCTCGAGAATGACAGGCTTTCTCTGGAAGTTACAGCAGTTATTGGCTCCAAGACATTGACCAATGGACAATCGTTGTTTGCCGCATTGGAAGAAACGCTGTCGCAGCCTGTTGAAAGCGCCGACGCAGTTGTGGTGGGACTGGCCGGACCTGTGGACAGACAGCAGGGACGCCTTACCAACGGCAGACTGCACGTAAATATTGCGGACGTGCCAGCGTGCCCATCCGGGCGATGCCTGCTTCTTAATGACTTTACCCTTCAAGCTTATGCCACGCTGACTCCACCGGGAATTGCTGCGTTACATGTGGCGGGCCCAGCCAAAGAGAGGGGCGCCGCTGTGGAGTCCTCTTCGAAAGCCACTGTGGGCAATGGCGCAGATGCGCGGGCCCGTACGGAGCCCCGCTCCATTGTCGGCGCGGGAACAGGACTTGGCGCAGCCAGCCTCCTGCCCATCGGAACAGGTGAGTGGCTGCCAGTTCCTAGCGAGGCCGGACATGTTGCCTTTGCTTTTTTGGAGGAGGAGGAACAGGAATTCAGGCGCTTTTTGTGCCGAGAGCTGGGACAGCCTTTTGTCAGCGCTGAAAATGTTCTTTGTGGTGATGGTCTTTCCATCCTGCACTGCTACCTTACCGGACAACTTTTGCAACCACGGCAGGTCGGCGAGCGCGCACTCTCGCGCGATACGCCGACCCTGCGGTGGTATGCCCGCTTTTTAGGTCGTTTTTGCAGGGGCTGGATGCTCTCTACTCTTTGCAGGGGCGGCTTGTGGATAGCAGGCGGGGTAGCCGCCGCCAATCCCCTTTGTGTCACCAGCCCAACATTTCGAGAAAGCCTCTACGCTTCTTCTGATGCCACACTAGCACTTTTACAGCACATTCCTGTGTATCTTGTTACAGATACAGATAGTGGCCTTTGGGGCGCGGCCTTTGCCGGACAGACCCTGCTGCAGAAATATGGGCATACGCATTCAAGTGTACCGCTGTAGTAGGATGTGTTTTGCAGCATTTGGCACAGTTATGCGCATATGATCAAAAATAAAATTCCAAATAATACACATTATTGCCCTGAAAATTGCAAATACTGCAGTTTGTCTGGCGCTTCCTGCTTGACCTCATGATGGAAGTTTTATAACTTACCATACTCCTTTGATTCACAAACAGCAGTGGAAGTGCAGGACGAAGCAGCAATGCCGGATTTTGTGGCTCGTATTCGACGCGCCATCACGGTAAAAGCAACGTCTTACAGAGCATTGTTGCGTTGGTTATCACTTGGCTAGGAGTAATTTTAGGTGAATGCCCAAAATGAACCATAGTCAAGTGATTGATGTGGCGTTTGAGACGACAGGCCGGTAGCCCTTTTTTCGTGAGCTGCGGAGTGTCTTGTTGGCAAAACGACCGGGGGCAACCGGTGTATTTTGCCAGAATACCAGGCGGGAGAAGCGTAGAGCCGTATCGGCCTATGCCGCTGCAAGACATCCGTAAGTCTTTTGAACAGGGCCCTTTTGTCCAGCGCCGCAACGGAGATGAAGGAAAACCTGGAAAGCTTCCAGCCGAAGCAATGCTGACCCTTGTGGCAGCGTCAGGGCAGACTGCGGGCGTGCATCAAGACGTCCCTGGTTAGTTCATTGGTGATGTTTCGGTTCGAGGCAGGGAATGTTGATGGGGGAACAGGGCGCTGTGCGGCAACATCGCGTCTTTGTTAAGGGTTCTGTGTCCAAGCTTAAACAATACCACTGCAGGATTACGATAGGGCAAAAACATCAGGCCGTTGTGTGGGCGTTCGTGTGTACAATATTTGAATAGGGTTGTGAATTATCTCCCTTTTTAAATGCTGACAATCACATAAAGCGTGTTTTGTGCAATGCACGGCTCCGACGGGACACGGTCACATGGTGTGCGGCCCAGGCTTTTTCGCTCAAGACAACCGCGTAGCAGCGTGGCCGTGAACCAGGATCTTTGATCGCGGTTCAGTGCAGCCATGATCCGGCCATTCTGCTTATTGGACCAGGCAGCGTAAAAAAAATCGCTTTCTGGTCGAAATGGGCTTGACAGCATCCTGCAGTAACAGTAATTTTTACTATCAAATGGAGACTGATATGGCTCAAATTCAAACAAGAATGACCCGGCAGCGCGCGGTGATTTTGGAAGAGCTGCGTAAAACCAAAACGCACCCAACTGCGGACGAGCTCTATAGCATCGTGCGCGAACGCTTGCCCCGGATCAGTTTGGGAACTGTTTACCGCAATCTGGACTTTTTGGCGGATAGTGGTGAGATCCGTCGCCTTGAGGCAGCTGGTTCCACAAAACGTTTTGATGGCGATATTTCTCGGCATCAGCATGTGCGTTGTATCCAGTGCGGCCGCATCGGCGATGTAATGGACCCACGCGAGGCGCCTACGGTTGCGGGTATGAGTGTTGAAGGCTTTTCGACCATTCTTAGTTCGCGAATCGAATATGATGGAATTTGCAAAGAATGCGCTGGCCGCATACGCAGCACTAGCCATTAGGCAACCTTCGCTGTTTTTTCGCCTTTCAGGTGAATAAAATTTGCCCGCCTTGAGGATTTGCCTCAAGGCGGGCAAATTTTATATACTGCCACAAGGGATCACAGAACATATACCGTAACAGGCAATTCTCATCTTCTTCCCCCCCTTGCTTTGTTGCGCATCCCATGGTCCCTCCGGCTTGTGCGTTTATTCAAATCGGTTTATAAATGACCCATACCTGCTTAACACCAAGGAGTTTCGGAATGGCAGAAAATAGAGAAAACCGTAAGGCCAAGGTGATTGAGGTTCTTAACAAAGCTCGCGCTATGGAGCTGCACGCCATTCACCAATACATGAACCAGCATTATAGCCTGGACGACATGGACTATGGTGAGCTGGCTGCAAATATGAAACTTATCGCCATTGATGAAATGCGCCACGCTGAAAACTTTGCCGAGCGCATCAAAGAGCTGGGTGGCGAGCCCACAACCCAAAAAGAGGGCAAAGTCGTTATCGGACAGGATGTGCCCGGAATCTATGCAACTGACGTGAATCAGGAAGATGCCACCATTGAGGCGTATAGCCAGTTCCTTACTGTCTGTAAGGAGCAGGGCGACATCGTCTCGGCGCGTCTGTTTGAACGCATCATTGAGGAAGAACAGGCCCACCTGACGTATTACGAAAATATTGGCAACCACTTAGCCAAGTTGGGCGACACCTATCTTGCCAAGATTGCCGGCACGCCCTCGACGACCGGAACCTCCAGCAAGGGGTTTGTCACCGGGACACCGGCTGCTTAATAATTGCTTACAAGGGAGGCACCATGGCTGATCCCCATGATATGTGGCGTTGCCAGATGGTGAACTGTGGGTACGTGTATGACCCCGATCGTGGTGACAAGCGCCACAAGATTCCGGCAGGAACCAAGTTTGAAGATCTGCCGGAGGATTGGCATTGCCCGGTTTGTGGTGCGGGTAAAAAAAGCTTTCGCAGGTTGAGCGACGAAGCCTAGGCAGCGCCAATTGACCTGTGCAAGGCCACGGATTGTAAATAATAGTACCGGGCCTATGGCCTGCCCCCCAAACCGGCAGGTAAAACGACCCTGAGGCCATGAGTTTGCGGCCAGCTTTTCCAAATGGAAAAAGCTGGCCGCATCACGTTTATGGCTTTAGCCAGTTGAGCGCGCCAGCGCGCGAAACAGAGAACCACCCGCTATGCGGGTGGTGTTGATTTTGAGGCTTCAGCATGCGGCAGGCGGGTATGTTCTTTTGCGGAACTTGCGCCGCTTTTGCTCACGACGGATTTTTAAAGACAGTATCAGCATCGCGTGTGCGCAGAACCATGCTCGCACATGCAGGTGGTCGGGCGTACGGGAAGGCTTCAAGGATCGGTGATTTCCGCTCTGTTCGCGTTGTGTCGCGCTTTGATCCGAGTTTTGTTCTGAACGCGGCAACCTGTTCCAACGGATCAGCCCTGAAGCACGGCAAAAGCCCAGTACCATGCAAGGACTGGTACCGCTACGGCAAGGGCTCCAGCCAGCAGCTGAGGAAGGGCGGGCCAGTTTTTGCCCAAGCGCCATGCTTCCCACGCGCCCAAAGCCATGCCGCTGCAGAGCCCCGCAATATGCGCTGCATAGTCAGTGCGTTCACCTTCAGTGCCGAGCATGGCCAAGATGGCGATTCCCGCCGCGACCGGCAGGATGGCCTTGCCGCGTTGGCTGTTTTGCAGGGCCATAAATCCGGCCAATGCCCCCACTGCAGCAAAGAGGGCGGTGGAAAAACCCATGCTTGTGACGAGCCGCGGGCGAAAAAGCACTGTAAGCCCGTTGCCCAGGATGCCGCCAGCCACAGTGAGCCATAGGGCGCGACCCACCCCGGTGAGCCGGGCAAGCAGGGGAAGGAAGATGGAGCCAAAGGCCAGGTTGCCGCACAGGTGCGTCAGGCCTGCATGCAGGGTCAGTGCGGTGGCCAATCGGTACCATTGCCCGTAGATGCGGACCAGAACATTATCAAGCATGCCGGCCTCTGACCATGTTTCGGGCGGAGGCAAAAAGCGGGGTGCTGGCCACCAATCCACACGCCAGCCATGCCATACAAGCAGTAGCAAAAGAAAAAGCGCAGCAAAGGCATAGTGCCTGTGCATGCGCAAAGGTCTGGGGGCTGGTGTTGGTCTGCTGCTTTCGGCAGAAAACTCGCCAAGCTCTGCCAGGGCAATGCCTTCGAACAGGGGAGGAACATAAATCTGTTCCCTGCCTGACAGTGAGACTGTTTTGTGGGGAATGGCGCGGGCATTGAGCACCAGCAGCCAGTCGCGAAAGCGCACGTAATTATCCGCTCCACTGGCCTGGCTGATATTTCGCCAGAACCGAGGCAAACTGTTAGGCCTTCTGCGAAGTAGCCAGCGCCCGCTGGTGGGCTTTGAAGCGCGCGAAAAAGTTGGCGACATATAGCAAAAAAGGCCCCGACAGAAAGCTGACGGGGCCTCAAATGCGAAAAACGGTGCTAACCCTGCTTGCGAACCAGGGGCTTGGACACCACGCCAGAACGAATGCAACGGGTGCAGACGGTCAGGGTCCGCACGCTGCCATCGGCGAACTGGTGCCGAACGCGCTGGAGGTTGGGGTTGAAGCGACGCTTGGTCTTGATGTTGGAATGGCTGACGAGATTACCAACCTGGGGCTTTTTGCCGCAGAAAATGCATTCCTTGCTCATACTATCCTCCGTATATGCAAAAAAGTTGTTCACTTCACATGCGGCAAAAACGAGGCCCTGCGCCGGAAGATGTTCAGCGTATGAGTGGGCGTAACCGCGCGAAGAAGTGCTATAGCTGATGCAGCATTAAAAGGCAAGAAATTTTCTCAAAACTGGTGCGCACGACAATGTGGCAACACTATCAGGAAAAATTCTTGGCACCATATACCTGTCAAACTCTGGCTGATGAAGCGGGCTGTTTGTTATCCCCTGCCGGAGGAGCCATGGATGAGGCCTTGGATGTGGCCATCAGGTAGATTTCATGTGGATCCAGAATCAGGATAACAGAACCATCGCCCATAATGGTCGCGCCGGAAATGCCCTTGAGGTCCCCAAGATAGGCTCCAAGGGGTTTGATAACGATTTCCTGCCGTTCCAGCAACCTGTCCACAACCAGGCCAAGGCGGCGGTCATTATCATGAATGACCACAACTGAAAGCACCTCGGGGAGGGGGTCACTGGCGCGGGGCAGCCCAAGCATTTCCGCCATTTCAACAATACCAAGCACCTCGCCGCGCAATGTGACGGCCTTACGGCCCTTTACATCAGTTAGGCGCTGGGCCTCAATCTTTGTTGTTTCAGATACCGCATCAAGGGGGATGGCGTACATCTGACCTGAAACATTAACCATAAGAGCATCAATAATGGCCAGGGTCAGCGGCAGGCTGAGGGTGAAGCGCGTTCCTTTGCCGACCTCGGAGTGGGTGCTGACGCTGCCCTTGAGGTTCTTGATATTGGTACGCACAACGTCCATTCCGACGCCTCGGCCAGAAATGTCGGTGATCTGGTCGGCGGAGGAGAAGCCCGGCGCGAAAATGAGCTCCACTGCTTCACGGTCGTCAAGCTGGGCGGCTTCTTCGGCAGTAATAAGGCCCTTGCGTACGGCGATTTCGCGCATCTTGACCGGGTCTATGCCCTTGCCGTCATCTTCAATTTCAATGGCAACGGAATTGCCCTTGTGAAAGGCACGCAACGTCACCTTGCCCTTGGCGGGCTTGCCTGCGGCTATGCGCACATCTTCGGGTTCAATGCCGTGATCCACAGAGTTGCGAATAAGGTGAACCAGCGGATCGCCGATAACTTCCACCACGCTCTTGTCCAGTTCTGTTTCCTCGCCTTCCATGATCAGATCCACTTCTTTTCCGCTTTTGCGCGAAAGGTCGCGCACAAGGCGGGGGAATCGTGAAAACACAGAAGAAACAGGAACCATGCGCACTTTCATGATGGTGTCCTGCAAATCGTCAGAAATGCGCGCCATGGCATAGGTGGTTTCAGAAAGGCTTTGCGCCACGTGCGAGATATCCACCTTTTCACTGCTGTCTTCAAGGGAACGGGCAATAAGTGTGTACCGGTTTCGATTGATAATCAGCTCGCCAATAAGGTTCATGAGGTGGTCAAGACGCTCGTGATCCACTCGTATGGTCGAGGAACTTTTGTGGTTGTCAGCAGCCGGCGCAGCACCCTTGGCCTGGGCCGCAGCGGGACGAGGCGTGGTGGCTGCCGCAGGGGCAGGCTGCGCGGCTGGAGCGACAGTTCTGCCTGGCGCGGCAGGGGGCATGGGCGTTGAGGCCGCTGCAGGTGTTACCGCAGGGCGTTGTCCTTCCTGACTTGCAGTGGGCTGAGATGCCTGGGCCGGGACGCCGCTGGCGACTGCTGCAGAAGTTTTGGGCTGGGCATTGTCGGCATCGACCGATTGGGGCGGGCTGACGTCTTCGTCTTTTTCATCCTCCGCCTTTTCAGCGTGGGAGCAGGCATCCGCCGCAACTTTGCCCTCAGCCAGCGCCTGGCGAATCATATCTTCAATAATGCTTACTTCCTGGCTGAGCAGGTCGACCATAAGGCCAAAATCTATGTCGCTGGTACGCCCCTGGTCAACGATGCCAGCGGTGCGTTCCGCATACGTTTTAATGTCGGCAAGCCCCACAAAGGCGCAGGCGTTCTTTATTGCCACAAGGCAGCGGAACAGTGCGTCAATGGAGTCTTTGTGGCTGCCATTTTTTTTGAGCGTTTCCAGCGCGGCGTGTATGATTTCAATCTGCTGCTGCACGGTAACGCGGAAAGCTTCTGTATCGTCACTTTCGGAACCGACCGGAATGATTGTGGGGGTAACCACCTCAACAGGGGATGCTTGCGCCGCTGCCTCTGCTTCGGAATCCTGAGGTTCTTCCGAAGGCATATGGGCGCGTCCTTGCGCCGCCAGCAGTTCTTCCGGCAATGCAATGGGGCCGCCTGCCAGGGCAGCCTGGAGCTGCCGTACCACTGCGGCGGTTTCAAAGGGGGTAGCCTGGCCGGAAGGGATATCAATATTGCGAACCAGGGCTTCCATTACATCCACAACCAGCAGGAGCAGGTCGATAAGGTCATGGGTCGGAGTTATCTTGCCCTGCCGCACATTGTTAAGCAGGGTTTCCGCTTCATGGGTCAGCGCATTGAGCTCATTATAGCCAATAATGCCGCTGTTGCCCTTCATATTGTGGAAAAAGCGGAAAAGGTCATTGACCAGTTCATTCTGACCTGTGGGATTTTCTTCAAGTTCGAGAAGCCCATTTGTGAGATTTTCAATGATCTCGATGGATTCGTCGATGAAATCTTTAAGATGCCCCTCGCCGAAGGCTGTGAGGGCATAAGGCTCGTGCACAGGCAACGTGCCCACCCATTCCTTGCCGGACATGCCGTTGGCATTGTCAGGTTCGGAAGCGCGAGCGGCCTGGGCGCCCTCATGAAATTCCGATGCGGAATGCCCGTCAGCGCTGGCTTCAGTCGGAAGGTGCGCGTGGCCGCTGCCATCTTGCGCCTGCGCATCCGCGACCGCAGAGGCGGAAACGGCTGCGGCAACGGGAGCGGCGTCAACAGGCTGGTTCAGAGCGGGGCTGTCGCCAGCCATAATGGCGTCGATTTGCGCCATAATATGACCGGTTTCCACCTCTCCTTCAGAGTTGTTGACCTCAAGGTTGTCGATCATCTGGCGCAAGGCATCGGTGGAGGCCAGAATGACATCCATAATTTCCGACGTAACGACCATGCTGCCTTTGCGCAGTTCGTCAAGAATATTTTCAGCCTTGTGGGCAAGCTGATTGATACGGTTCAGCCCAAGAAAGCCTGACGCACCCTTGAGGGAATGCATGGGGCGGAAAATATCATTGAGCAGGGCCAAGTTTCCTGGGGCCTTTTCAAGTTCCAAAAGATTGGGCTCGATGGTCTCAAGATGCTCTTTGGCTTCTGCTATGAAATCGGCAAATAATTCCGGGTCAAAAAAATCCTGGCTCATACCCCATACCCTGCTTGACTGAAAGCGCTGTACCCTGACGGGTAATATTGTCTTTCTTATCGGCTAACCTAGGAGCATCTTTATATTACGGACCATTTTTTCGGGCTGGGCGGGCTTGACCATATAAAGATTGGCCCCAAGGCTCATGCCGGTCTGTATATCTTTTTCCTGTCCTTCCGTTGAGAGAACAATGATGGGGATGTCCTTGTAGGCGTCCTGAGCGCGGATGGTTTTAATGAAGGTGAATCCATCCATGCGAGGCATATTGACATCGGAAACGATCAAATCAACGGGGTCCAGGCTGTACAGCTTTTCGATGGCGTCAAGGCCGTCTTCAGCGGTACTGACCTTAAAGCCCTCTCCTTTAAGCACAAAGGCCACAAGATTGCGGATGGTCTTTGAGTCATCGACGACCATGATATGTTTTTTCATAATATCCGTTCCTGTCCGTCAGATGTTGACTGCCGCTTTATCGGAAAACCTGCGAATTCGATTGTCCGATTATGCTGAAAGCAGCCGCGCACACTAAGAATGCGCGCCATAATAAGGGACTGAGCCCTGAAAGAGCATTCAAAAGCTTGCCACACATCATGTAGATGCGAAATGTTTAGAGGTTATTTATACTTTTTGCAACAGCACTATTTAATAGTAATTCTAGTGTATTAAGCTTCAAGAAGCTTTTCCACGATCATTTGTGGGTCAACAATGCCGTGCAAGTGGTCATTTACTTCGGCAAGCCCGCAAAGCAGGTCTGCGCTGGCTCCCAGTTGGACTTCGGCGTTCCAGTTTATCTTGGCCTGATCCAGCATATACATAGTATGAATCTTGTCTACGATAAGGCCAAGCTGCATTTCTTCACTGCCGCACACCACAATGAAACTTTCGGGTGTGTAACGATGTTGCTGATCAAGAGTCAGCAGGGCATCAAGGTGCAGCAGGGGGGTGACGCGCCCCCGAAGGTTGACGACGCCAGCTACAAAGGATGGAGCCATGGGCAGTCGCGTGAGCGGCATATGCCGTAAAACTTCAACAATCACGCAAACCGGCAGAAGGAAAATCTGTTCACGCACATAGAACGATACCATCTGCACTGTGGGCAGGGTGGTCAATTGCGCTTTTAAATTTACTACGGCGTGCGCTGTACGTTCAGCCCGATCGTCATGTTGCTCAACACCGGGGGCGGATACAATGCCCACGGCGGTGCCCGGCGCTGCACCTGGTGCATCGGCGGGGGCATATATGGACAGGTCAGCCAGTGCATCGACGCCAAGATACTTTTGCACAAAAGCCTGCTCAGCAGCGCTGAGTGCAGACGATGCCCCTGCCATGCCCGGCGGCGTAAAGCTCTGACCAGAGAAATATTCTTCAGGAGTTTTTACCATAGCTGCAACACTTCCTGTGCAAGAGCTTCATAGCAGCGCGCCCCTCGCGAATGCTGGTCAATGTCATAAATACTGCATCCCTGCGCGCTGGCTTCACGAAAACGTGTGTCAATGCCAATAATGGAGTTGAACATGGCGTGCTCCATTTTTCGCTGCAAAAGCTCCAGTACCCTGGTGCAGGCCTTGGCGCGCTTGTCATACATGGTGGGCAGGGCCCGGTATAAAATGGGTCTGCCCAGAGCCTTGTTCAGTGTATGCAGCGTGTCAAACAGCAGCTTCAAACCGTGCAGCGCCAAAAAATCTGTCTGTATCGGAATTATCAGCAAATCAGCCGCCACCAGTGCGTTAACAAGAAGTATGCCTACATGGGGCGGGCAATCCAGAATAATAAAGTCATAGTCCTTGCGCACAGCCTCGAGGCTTCTGCCCAGTATGCTGCCTTTGGCGCTTCTGTCTTTAAAATCAACTTCAAGTTCCGACAGGCGAATGCTGCCAGGGGCCATATCCATGCCGTGCAAGGCTTGGGAGCGTAGCAGAAGCGGCCACAGCGCGGGCCAGTTTTCTTCTGCAGCCATAAAAAGGTCATGCAGGCTGTAGCGCACGTCCTCTGGATATATTCTGGCGTGCAGGGTCGCGCAGGCGTGCGGATCAAGGTCCAGCAACAGGACTTTTTTGTCCGACCGCACCAGCGCACAGCCCAGGCTCACAGCTGTTGTGGTTTTTCCCACTCCTCCTTTCTGATTGGCAACAGCCAGAATCTTGGCGCACATATCGTGCCTAAGCCAGCTTGCGGTAGACGATGGTTCCTTTGAAATGCTCAAGCTGGAACGCACGGCTGATATTATGCAACGACTCTGAATGGCCTATGAGCAATGCGCCATTGACCTCCAGGTTGTCATAGAATGCATTGATGACCTTACGCTTCATTTCATCGTCAAAGTAAATGATGACATTACGGCAAAAAACGATCTGCGATTTTTCAACACGTCGTAGCTGTTCTTTGTCACTAAGATTTATCTGCCCAAAAGAAATAATATTTTTCAGTTCGGGCTTGATCTTGTATATGTTGTCCTCTTTAACAAAGTAGGTATCGACGATGGATTTTGGCGTGGTGCGCAATGCATATTCGCTGTAGATGCCACGCCTGGCGGCAGCAAGCACGGCCTCAGAAAGGTCATTGGCCGTGATTTTGATGTCCCAGCTATGGATTTCACTTCTGAGAACCTCATGAAGAATGATAGCCAGGGTATATGGTTCTTCACCTGTGGAACAACCTGCCGACCAGATACGTAATTTTTTTTGGCCTTTTTGACGGCATTGATCCAGTATCTCGGGCAGCACATTTTTTTGAAAGACTTCCAGCTGCGGCGGATTACGGTAAAAGCTGGTCTCGTTTGTAGTAACAACCTCAAAAAGCTTGTTTAATTCAGTCTTACGGCTGGCATCAAACCGAAGAAAATTGTAATACTCGTTGTAACTTTTAAGGTTCAAGTCCTTGATGCGGTTGGAAAGGCGGTTTTCAACCAGATATTTGCGGTTTTCAGCAATAAAAATTCCGCACTGCTGGTAAATGAAATCGCGAAGCTGCAAAAACTCCTCATCCGATATCTGCAAGTCCTTGCGAAAGGGTGATGCAGCCTTTGTGTTCACAACCGCAGGGGTAGGCGTTCGAAAGGCAGAAGCTGGGGTGAGGGGTTGGCGCAACGCCGTTTCAGGCTGCGTGCTGCGGAAAAGAGGAGCCTTTGGTGGCGTTGCCGCCTGCGGCATCGTATTGGCCCCAGACTGAAACGCGCCGGTTCTGCTGCCCGCTGCGCCTGCAGACGGAAAAAGGCTTGAACCAGTGGCGCCGAAAGGTGAGGTCTGTTGCGCCCCGGCGGGTGATCTTTGCGCGGCGGCGTCTTTTGCCGCAAAGGGGCTGGAAACGGAAGTTCCTGGCGGCGTTTGGGCTGTCTGGCGCAAGGGAGACGTCCAGGTGGACTGCCCCAGATTGGGCTGCCCCAGACCGGACTGGCCAACATAAGGTGAGGTGGCGCTGCCAAATGCAGAAGGCTGGCTTTGCGTAGTGCCCCCGGAACTGAAGGTGCTGCTCCCCGTGTTGCTGCCAAACGCTGGCCGTACCGTGGAGGCAGCGGGGTCAGTCGGGCGCTGGTCAAATCCGGAGGGTTTGAAAGCCGATGTCGGTTGTGGCGGCTGCGTCAGACCTGCACCCAGGCGTGACGTCTGCTCATCAGCCGGACGGGAAAAGGCCCCAGGCTGGGTAGGGGGTTTGCCCGTCACGGAAGGAGCCGTGGAAGTGGACGTGCCGCGATTTTCTGTATCGTTGGCGTTTTTATTTTGCACGCCGTGGGGAAATAAGGTCGGAGGCTGTGACATGGCTACTCCTGTTCGGCCTGGATGGCTGCCACCGCTTCAGCCGCAGCGTGCTGTATTTCCTGGTCTTCATTGTTCATCAAGCCAAGAAGCACACTGAAGGCCACATTGCCGCCTATCATGCCCAAGGCTTCAATAATTTTGAATGAAACCATCGGATTAGCTGTTTCAAACAGTTGGGTCAGGTAAGGAACAGCATCGGCAATTTTGTGTACGCCCAGGGCTTCAATGGCTCTGATTTTGACCCAGTCATTATCGTCAGCAAGGGCAGAGATAAGGTGCGGCATGACTGATGGCGTGCCTATCTGGCCAAGCAGGTCTACCAGGGCGATCCGCACGTCCTTGTCTTCATCAATCAGACGGGGCAACAGGTGGGGCAAAAAGTCTTCAGCCTGTGGCCCCAGATTTTGAAAGGCCTCGATGGCAACCTGTCGTACCCGTGGTGAAGGGTCTTCAAGAGCCTGCAGTATTTCATCAAGATTTTCAGTAACGCTATAGCGGCCAAGAGCGTAAATGGCCATCATGCGCTGCATGGGGTCTTCGCTTCGGGCCCTGTTTTTAAACTGGCTGTTGAGTTTGGGGCTGTGCAGATTGATGCATGCCTCAAGAGCCATTTCCTGCACATCGACGTACCGGTGGTCAAGCTGTGCAAAAACGATGTCTTCCACTTCAGGGCAACCATGCTGATTGCCGAAAAACACCAGCGCGCTCTTCAAAACTTCCGGGTCATCAGACTGTTCTATAATGGAGAGAAAGAACGGGGTATCCGCGCAGCCGCCCATCTGCGCAAGTTCGGCCACAGCAGCCCGTCGCAGGTCGGGGCTTACCCGCCAGAAGATGGTTTTAAGCTCTTCAACCGGACTGTGATCCTTCAAAAGTCGGCAGGCTTCCATTGCCACGGCGATACGTTTTTCATCGTCGCTACGCAGGGCATCGCGGAGCATGTTGTTGTACCCAAGGGAGGCAATGGCATGAATGGCGGCCTCATAAAGTTCGGGCTGCCGCTCCGTATCAAGACCCACGGCCAGATTGATGATGGCCTCGGTGGCGTCTTCATTGCCAATGGCGCTCAAGCCTTGCAAGGCGGCCAGCAGAATGTCTTCATCATTATCTGAGAGCGCCTCAAGCAGATAGACTCGCAAGCGCTCCTGTGACTTGGCGGCCAGTAGGGACAGGGAACGTACGCTCAGAATCTGTACAATGGCCTTGACGATTTTATGCCGCAGAGGCACGCGGACATTTTCAAGAGAGCTGAAAAGAAGCGGTATGGCTTTTACATCCCCCATATCCCCCAGCGCATCTATGATGGCGGAGCATACCAGTGGCGACGCCTGTGGCAGCAGCTTTACAAGGCCGTTGGCGGCAGAAGAATCCTTGATTTTTGCCAGGGCTTCCACCACCGCGAACTGTACCCACTCTTCATCATGCATGGCCTGGCACAGAGAGGGAACTGCCTCAGGAAAAGCAAGGTTGCCCAAACTTACGGCCGCCTGATAGCGCACATTGACTTCCGGATCTTTAAGCAGAGCCTTTGAGAGAAGCAAAACCGCCTGATGCGTCGGGCTGTACCCGAGAATATCAGCTATAAATATGCGCAGATCCGGATCTTCATCCTGAAGGTATGGCTGTATGCTTTCAATACTGTCGGCACCGATTTCGCGCAAAATATCCATGGCTACATTGCGCACAGGGGCCTCATCGCTACGTAGCAAGGGCAGCAGGGCAGCCACCACCTGAGGACCCCGGATTTTGCGCAGGGCGTATTCTGCCGCTTCCTGAATGCCAATATTGCTGCTTTTGACAAGCGTGCAGAGCAAAGGGATAGCATCATGCAAGGCCATGTCGCCCGCGTTGAACGCGGCATTGCGAACAGTGGCGCTGTCATCTGATTGCAGTGCTTCAATTATTTGCGGAGCCGTATCGAGCGAATTTTCCATAATAGTGCTTCCTGCTGCGCTACTGGTCAGCCCTTGACAATTGTCATGATGGCTTGGGCGATATCATCTGCATCAAGAATCTGATTGGCCAATTTGGCATCAATGACAGCCTTGGGCATGCCATATACCACGCATGAAGCCTCATTTTGGGCAATGAGGCAGCCGCCTTTTTCTTTCAAAACCTTTGCGCCTTCACATCCGTCCGAACCCATGCCGGTCAGCATGACGCCCAGAGTACGACGCCCCATGTTTTTTCCGGCACTTTCCATAAGCAGGTTGACGGTGGGCTTGTACAGCGCGTCACGAGGTTCGTCGGTGATGGCGACTTCAGGCAGTGGGCCGCGCATACGCACGCTTATATGCTTGCCGCCTGGGCATACGTAGGCATGCCCGCTTTTTATGCGATCTCCATCCACTGCCTCGGAGACGCTAATGTTGCAAACACTGTCGAGCCTTTTGGCAAAAGGGCCGGTAAAGGCTGCGGGCATATGCTGCGCTACAAGGATGCAGGCTGGCAGATCTGCGGGCAGGGCTGACAGGATTTTCTGCACCATTGGCGGCCCCCCTGTGGAAACCCCCACAACAACGAGGTCACGTGGGCCATGGCAGGGAGTTTGTACATAGTCCGCCGGTTGTGAAGGCTGCATCCGCGGCAGGGGGGAGGCCGGCATGGCAATATTGTTGATGCGGCGGTATTTGAGGCGGATGATGGCTTTACGCCGGGCCAGTGCCGTTACTTTGCGGCGCAGCTCCGCCCCGAAAGAATCACGGTCATTACTCATGTTCTTGGGTATAAAGTCCAGCGCCCCGTACTCCATAGCCTTGAGGGTGCTTTCAGCGCCGCTTTCCGTCAGCGAGCTGATCATGAGCACAGGCATGGGCGTAGTTTTCATAAGGCGCTGTAGCGTCCCAAGGCCGTCAAGGCGCGGCATTTCCACATCAAGCGTCATGACGTCCGCATCAAGCTCTTCCGCTTTTTGCAGAGCTTCCAGCCCATCCCTGGCAGTACCGACAACCTTGATTTCAGGGTCCTGCTCCAAAAGAGAGACAATAGCGTTGCGCATGAAGGTTGAATCGTCCACCACTAGAACACGGGTCATAAAGATCGTTCGCTCCGCAAAGGATTTGTCCTTCTAAGGACGGATGTTATGTTACGTCAGCCATAATTTTTTTACAAATAAAAAATGGCTTGCCAAAATCCAACGTCTCGCTTATGTTCCCTTTCTCAACGGGATGTGGCTCAGCTTGGCTAGAGCGCAGCGTTCGGGACGCTGAGGCCGCGCGTTCAAATCGCGCCATCCCGACCAGAAAAATCAAGGGGTTACAGATAATATCTGTAGCCCCTTTTTTTTCGGGGTTCTGGGTGGATTCTTTACCCTCATGGCAGTGACAGCGTTCGTTATGGCTGCTGCTTTCAACTGGTGTACTATGTTGACATTGATGCCGTCATCCTGCATAGTGCCTCAACAACTGCTTAATACATCCCCAGATTGCCCCGGCATCCCCGGGGCTTTCCACTTCAGGGCTATTGGCAACACGCTGTTTTGTTGCACAAATTCAGAAAATGGACTTCAGTGTGCCGCAGAAAAAATCTTCTACGGCGGCTGCGGTTCATTTTTTTATTTCGCAAAGACTGAAATAATTATTTATTTTTGGTGAGCACGAGCGTGTGGGCAAGTCGTAGAGAGATTACGCGCTGCAGCTTAAAGCCCGTTTCGGCTACTGCTAGAGCAGCTTGCCCTTGATTTCGTCAAAGCTGTCGAACAATTTCATTGCCTGGGGATTTTGCGGGGTTTGCGCCCCGTGTCGTGCGACAAAGCAGAGGAACAGCAAGGCTTCTTCAGGGTCCGACATGCTGTTGCATACGATGTCGTAGTACTCGCCCCTGTTGGCGGAGTCGAATTTTTTTACGCTTTCCGCAGCCTGGTGAAAAGTTTTAATGAAAACTTCACACAGCTCGTGCCGAAAAACTCGGCGTGACAGGGTTTGCAGCAGGGGCGTTTCGGAGCGGGTGCCGGCAAGTACGCCTTCCACCTCATCAATAAGCGCTGGCACGGGTGAATCTTGATCCGGGCTGGTCACATCATAACCAAGACAGTCATGGATAACGCGGCGTACATTGGCAACAGTGTACCGATGTTCCCGTGATTTTTTGAATTCATCCATCAGCAGAAGAAACATTCTTTCCCTATGGTATAGCAAAGCATTCTTCTTCTGCTTTTGCAGCTCTTTGCGCTGTTCTCGCATTTCATCGTTCTGCATTTTTATTGAAACAATAATTCCAGCGAAGGCCAGACCGGAAAACAGCGTATTCAGCACTCCGAAAGAGTCGCCGAATGTGCCGGACTTGCTGAAGTCTGACGTGAACAAATATAAACCCAGGGCAGAGGCAGACCAAATTCCCACCACAAGCAAGGCCGCTCTCATAAATAGCGACCATGTCACTCGATCCTGAGATGCTTCTGGGTCATGCAAGCGTGAATGATGGGTGGAGGCGTGCTCTGAGGTCCGCCGGACTTCCGAGATGGGAGCGGCTTTATCTTGTGTGCGTGTGCTCATAATTTCGATATGTTTTTCCCTTATCAGGTAGTATTATTAATTCAATCATAGCCTTTCGTCATAGGGTCTGCAATCCTGTAGGGGCAGGAATCCTGGATGGTCAGGGCCCCTGAATGAGGTCAGCGAAACTGAAATCAGCACGTTGAAAAAGGCGAGGCAGGATGCATGCGTTGCAGATACGTTGCGACTAAATGGAAATAGCAGGCGCAGGGATATTTTGATGAGCAGGCGGTCACAGGCGGACAAATGCTGCCATGTATTTTTTGATATTCGCAATAAGCCATATTCTCCGGAACGCAGGCCGGAATATGAAACGATTGAGGATCTGTACTCTACTCATGGTATGGCATTTGTGCAGTACGGTGGAGTGCAGGTAGTGTCTTCCTCTGGCTGGGCGGTGTGGCGGCGCAAAAAACACGTTGGCACTGATCCGTTCTTTGTCTGCAGTTTCTATTCCCACCCTACGGATTTGCTGATATGATTTCCCTCGCTCTACGCACCAGCCGCCCAAAACATAATTGCCCGTATAGCATAGGGTAATTATACTTTTGGGTGCTGCTTCGCATCCATACGGCAAGCATTGGGGTACCGTCATTGTCATGCGTGAGCATGTGTACGTGCCAGCAGATTGCGGGAGTGGGGCAGCAAGGGCATGCCCGGCGGGCGTCAGAGTCACGCCCTGGCCACAAGCCAATGCTGTTTGCGCGCGAAGCGCCCGCCCGTGATGCCGCCTGCCTTGGCGCTGTGGAGAAACAGGCTGAGGTGGCGATGTCCAGGCTGAGCATGACAATCTTCCGGTTTTTTGAAAGGACTCCTTGAAAAAATTTAAGAGTCACCTGAAGGAATTCGTCAGTTATCCTTGAAGTATATAATGACAAGGAGGCGCAATGGCGGCAGAGGCATGGATAGGAGCGGGCATCGTCACCGCCACAATCGGGCTTTGGGCCACGGCGAGGTTGCCGGAATACCTCGTCGCGTTATTGTTTTTTGCAACCGTTTCCGTCTTGCATCTGGCGCCGCCCGACGTGCTGTTTTCAGGATTTTCTTCGGCCGCGTTCTGGCTGGTACTCAGTGGTTTTGTCCTTGGCGTTGCTATACGCAAGGTCGGTTTGGCGGATCGCATCGCCCGCAGTTTGGCGAGCCGGTTGACTGGCTCATGGCCTCAAATGGTCGGGGGCGTGGTGCTGCTCACCTATGCTCTGGCCTTCATCATGCCTTCCAACATGGGGCGCATCGCCTTGCTGATGCCCATCGTCCTGGCGCTGGCCGACCGCGCGGGGCTGGTAGCGGGCAGTCGCGGTCGTACGGCGCTGGCTTTGGCGGTAGGCTTTGGCACCTTCCAACTGTCCGCCAGCATACTGCCCGCCAATGTGCCTAACCTCATCATGGCCGGCGCAGCCGAAAGGGCATACGGCATCCATCTTTCCTACCTTCCCTACCTGTTGCTGCATGCACCGGTACTCGGCCTGCTCAAAGGGCTCGCGCTAGTGGGGTGTCTGTGCCTGCTGTTCCCCGCAAAGCCGCAAAAAATTGCTGCACATGGGGCCTCCAATCCGCTGAGTTCGGCTGAGAAGCGCCTGAGTGCCTTGCTGCTTGCGACGCTGGCATTGTGGATAACCGATGGCGTGCATGGCATTTCACCGGCCTGGATTGGCTTGGCGGCCGCCTGCGTTTGCGTGCTGCCTCGTATTGGGTTTCTGGCCGGCGATGAATTCGCCGCTGGCGTCAACATCCGCACCTGTCTCTACATTGCTGGCATCCTGGGACTGGCAGCGTTCGTGAACCATTCCGGGCTGGGAGCCAGCATGGGCACGTGGTTGCTGCACAGGCTTCCGCTCGATCCGTCCAGCCCGGGCAGCAGCTTCGGAGCCTTGGTCGCGCTGACCAGCACATTGAACTTCACTGTTACGGCCAATGGAGTGCCAGCCTTGTTCACCCCGCTTGCGCAGTCCCTGGCAGATGCATCCGGTCTGCCTCTGTTGACCGTACTCATGGTGCAGGTCATCGGTTATGCGACGCCATTGCTCCCCTACCAGGCATCCCCCATTGTTGTTGCGATGGGCATGGGCCAGGTGGCCGCCAGGGATGGCATTCGGCTCTGCCTGGCATTGGCGGCGATCACCTTTCTGATGCTGGTGCCGCTCGATTATGCCTGGTTCAAGCTGTTGGGGCAGATCCCGCGCTGAATGGCACCTGTATGAGACCAGTCCGTATGAGGTCAACGGGCCTTTCATACGGGTCAGTTCCGGCATGATTGTGTTCCGGTTGCTCCGGCGGGATTGCCCGAAACCATAACGATCACTTCACAGTGCAAGTAGTAAGGGGGCAAGTTGGATGGCCGTGATTCGTTATGAAGCGCGGGGTGCGGCCCGCTAGCCCGATGGCGACACGTGGGGACGCACAAATGCTTGGATAGGGGAGGGCTGGAATTGTCATATCAGTGATACGACAATTTGGGCGGCCTGATCGGCGTCCATGCGGGCTTTAGATGGTGGCCCGCAGGCCTTGTCGGCGGCGATATTCAGCAGCTTGAACGCTGGTCAATGGGATGGGCTTCGCCTTGCTCCCACTTGCGCACGGTGGATGCCAATGTGTGCAGGGGGAGCGCAAGGATCGGCTGGCTGAACTTCAATGCCTCCGCAGGCGTTTGATGCCCGCAGCGCCAGACTTCCGCATCGGGCGGGCAAATGACATCGAACTCGCGTATCGTCACGGGTGTTCGCGCCAGCGTTTTGGAGCGCAGCCAGGTCACTACGCAGTATCTAGTGATCTTGACAAAGCGCATCTCAAGTAAATGCTGAACATGCGTTTGCCGCGACGCTCATCCCCAAATTGCCAGAATGAGATTGGTATACAATGGTATACAAATTGGGCACAAAAAAAGGGCCTGCATTTCTGCAAGCCCTTAATTTCTTTGGTACCGGGAGCGAGACTTGAACTCGCAAGAGGTTGCCCTCGGCGGATTTTGAGTCCGCTGCGTCTACCAATTCCACCATCCCGGCAAGACGTGGACCCTGGTTTTTATCCGTGCCCATACGTGCGAAAGGCATTACTAGCGCAATGAGCGGGGGTTAGTCAAGAACCAGCGTGAAACTGGATGCCCCTTGAGGCCAGAAATCCTGTAATGTCGCATCGGCATGCGCATCAAAAATGCGTTGCTATGTGGCTTGAGCAGGCGTCTGCTCCTCTATCCAATGGGAGGCCCTTTCAACGGCGCGGTGCCACTGGTGCAGCATTTCTTCTTTTTTATCTTCAGTCATTGCAGGCGTGAAGCGGCGGTCAAGCTTCCACTTATGGGCAAGAACTTCTTCGCTTTCCCAAAACCCTACTGCAAGCCCCGCCAAATATGCAGCGCCAAGAGCTGTTGTTTCTGTAATGGTGGGGCGTTCTACCACCACTCCGGTGAGGTCGGCCTGAAACTGCATGAGCATGTTGTTTCTGCTGGCGCCGCCATCCACCCGCAAGGTAGTAAGATTGATGCCGGTATCTTTTTTCATGGCGTCAATAATATCAAGCGTCTGCAATGCGATGGCCTCAATGGCGGCGCGGGCGATATGGCCCCTTGTTGTGCCTCTTGTCAGGCCGACAATCGTACCTCTGGCGTATTGATCCCAATAGGGTGCGCCCATGCCCACAAATGCCGGAACCATATACACTCCGCCATTATCAGAGACAGTGGCCGCCAATCCTTCCAGTTCGGACGAGTCTTTGATGAGTCCAAGCCCGTCCCGCAGCCATTGCACAGCCGCGCCAGCCACAAAAACACTGCCTTCAAGCGCGTAAGAATACCCCCGACCAGTTTGCCATGCCACTGTGGCAAGCAGGTTGTTCTGGCTTGTTCGTGGTTTTTCGCCTGTATTCAGCAATAAGAAGCAACCTGTTCCGTAGGTGTTCTTGGCCATGCCTTCTTTCATGCAGCCGTTACCGTATGTCGCCGCCTGCTGGTCTCCGGCAATGCCTGCAATGGGGACAGCATGCCCAAAAAATTCAGGATGCGTCCGCGCCATAATGCTGGAAGAAGGCGCAATTTCGGGCAGCATGGCACGCGGCACGCCCATAATTTCCAGCAGCTCATCGTCCCATTGCCGCGTGTGGATGTTAAACAGCAGCGTGCGGCTGGCATTGGAGGGATCCGTGACATGGGCCCCACGTTTGCTGAGATTCCACACAAGCCATGTATCCACCGTGCCGAACAGGAGTTCGCCTGCTTCAGCTCGTGCGCGTGCGCCGGGAATGGCATCAAGAATCCAGCGTATCTTGCTGCCGGAGAAATAGGCATCAAGAACAAGGCCGGTTTTATCCTGAAGAAGCTTGGCTTTTCCTTCAGCGCGCAGCTGGTCGCAAAAGGCTGCCGTGCGCCGGTCTTGCCAGACAATGGCATTATAAATGGGCGCTCCGGTGGATTTTTCCCAAACGATGGTGGTTTCGCGTTGGTTGGTGATCCCAATGGCTGCCAGCGCATTGCCGCTGACCTGTGCATTGCGCAGGCATTCGCCAACAACGTGACTTTGCGAGTCGAAAATTTCATTGGGGCTGTGTTCTACCCAACCAGCCTGAGGGTATATCTGCGTGAATTCTTTTTGCGCGATCTGAACGATGTTGGCGTTGTGATCAAAGAGGATTGCCCGGGAGCTGGTCGTGCCCTGATCAAGAGCCAATATATATTGTGCAGCCATATGTCCTCCACCTGATTCAAAAGCCAGCGTTTATTGCATGGTACACGCGCACGGCTTTGTTGAACAGGGGATGCCAGATGGTGATGACGCTCAGAGGGCGAATGCAAATACCCCTCGGCGCGGTGGCCAAGGGGTATCTGTTATGACATTGGGGCAGAGCGCAGCTTGGGCGCTCGGCCAAATGAAAGACTTATTTTGCGCAGAGGCGTGAGGCGGGGATAATAGTGAAGTTGTTCGCCTGAAGCACCTCAACAGCCTGATCCACTTTGTCGAAGCGAAAAATCATGACAGCGCTTTCGTTTTCACGTTGGACAAAGGCATACATGTATTCCACGTTTATGCCGTTGCGCGAAACCAGTTGCAGCACCTCATCAAGGCCGCCGGGCTTGTCGGAGACTTCCACAGCCACAACGCTGGTACGGCCGAGAGTAAAGCCTTTTTCTTTAAGAACGGCTTTGGCTTTTTCATGATCGCAAACGATCATGCGCAGGATGCCAAAATCAGAAGTGTCAGCAAGCGACAGCGCACGAATATTAATGCCTGCATCAGCCAGTGTGCGGGTCACTTCTGCCAGGCGTCCGGCCCTGTTTTCCAAAAAAACGGATAATTGCTCTGCTTTCATGACAAAATCCTTTATGTCTGGCTAGACTCAGGCTTTATGGCTGGGGTCGTCATCAGTAGAAGAAGGCTTTTTGTTTTTGGGAGTGATGTCAATTTCATCAGGCTCAGAAGAGGCCCGTCGAAAGTTGCGGATGGCTCTGCCAAGGCCGCCGCCGATTTCGGGCAGTTTGTTCGCGCCGAAAAGCAGAAGAACAACTACCAGTATGAGCAACAATTCTTGCAAGCCAATGCCGAACATGCGGCAAGCCTCCGTTACGGGGTTGGGCTGAAAAAGCCGTATTTATTCACAGGAACATAAGCCGCACGGGGGGTAAGGTCAAGGTGTCTGTCCAAGGAGGATGGAACGGGGAACTGCGGCAGAAACTGGCAGAAGTGAGCGCGCGGGCCGTCACCGAGAAGTGACGGCCCGCGCATTCATATGTTTTGGGTTACGGTTGATCTGCCTACACGTTGCCGTCAGCCAGGGCGGATTTGGCAATGAGTATGGTCATATTGTCGCTGGTAAAGGCGATGTAGTCACCGGACATGCTGCTTGGGGTATGACTGTCGCTCTGGCTCCAGCTCGATGACAGTTCAATTTTTTCATTACCATTCAGAACCACGCCGTGGCTTTCAAGGCTGGACAGGCTGGTCAGTCCGTTGCCGCCATCCGTTACAAATATTTCAACATTCTTAACGGGATTGGCAGCAGGGTTGGAGAACAGGCTGTCAAGCGTATTCTTGTCTGCGCCTATCATCATATCGATGCCGTCGCCGCCGTCCATAATGGTATTGTTGGCGTTGAACACAAGCACATCGTTGCCAGCGCCACCGTAGAGTTCGTTGCTTCCGACTCCGCCATCAAGGTAGTCATTTCCGGCCCCGCCAAAGAGGGTGTCATCGCCAAGACCGCCGTAGAGCATGTCGTTGCCGTCGCCACCGGAAAGGATGTCATTGCCGGAGCCGCCATGAAGGACGTCATTGCCGCCGCCGCCAAAGACCACCTGCGAAGTGGTTGCGCTTGCATCGCCGAAAGGTCCGCTTGCATGGTTGTCGACATCCAGATGCACTTCAACCTTGCCGGAAGCGTCATCTGACCAGACGCCGTCATTGACCTTGTAATGGAACTCGTCCTTAACATCCTCCCCTTTGGCGTACATTTCGGCCAGCTTTTTCATCACGCTCATATCGTCGGACATTGTGTACTTGTATTTATACCCATCGCCAGTGCTGTTGGTGACGAGTTCAAGTGTGCCAAATTCACCAGCTATTGTGGTTGATGAACCTGAAACCGCAATCTCGGCTCCGTGGCTGTCGGTGAATACATAGCTGAGATGGTCGCCATCCTGGTCCTGCAGCGACAATGGGGTCTTGTCAAACGGGATCTCGTCTCCAGCCGGGATGACGCCGCTAAGCATCACGGGCAGCATCACCTGCTGTCCCACGGGCGCATGGTTTGTACCCGCGTAGCGGATCGTCACATCGCCAGACATATCACTGGCCCCATGCTGGTCTGTCACCTTCACCGAGAAATCAAACTCTTTGGTTTCGTTGGAAGGAAGGCTGCCTGCCACGGAAGCGTCGGGCTTAAAGGTGTACTTCCACTGCTTTTCGCCGTTGCTCGCCTGTTCATAAATCAACTTGAGCGTTCCATCGGGAAGGTCGCATGTAAAGCGCGTGGAATCGCTGGGATCCACCACAAGAGCATGCTCCGTTTCGTCAACAATGATGGTGAGAGTATGCGTATCATTCTTGTCCGGATCTTTGACCGTGATGGTGCTGTCGACGCCATTTACGGAAATCTCAGGCGCGTCATTAGTGCCGATAATGTCAATGACGAGGCTTCCCGTTCCTTCAGCTCCATATGGGTCGCGTACGACAAGGTTAAAGGTGTCCTTGTCTGTTTCCCCTTCGCCCAGGGACTTGATGCCGTTGGGGTTGGTCACCGTGTATTCATACTGCGTTTTGCCGTTAGCATCTACGGTAAGCGTCAGCTTGCCATATTTGCCGTACATCTCGGTTACGTTCCGATCGCCGAGTATGGGATCTGTTGTTCTGATGAATACCTGCGTGGCATCACCGTCAGCGTCAAGAGTTACAATTTCACCGATAAGCGGCGTATATTCGCCGTCACTGCTTTGCGCGATGTCAAAATCGTCCTTGACCAGGGGGTCAGCCGTATAGTCAGGGTTTTTGTCGCCGGTCGACACAATAATGGGTGCGGTATTGGTGCCCATGATGTTGATGTTCAGGTCGGCCGTGGCTTCATTGCCGTGCGTATCCTGAACCACAACGGTGCCGGGGATGTTAAGCTCTTCACCAACGCCAAGCTTGGCGATGCCGTCAGGCTTGCCCTTGAAGGTATAGAGGCCTGTCTTGTCGTCAATACTCAGGGACCCCATCTCCACAGCGCCGGGAGTGGAGTTTGAGGTGACCTCCCAGCCCGAGGCGGTTTTGATGGCGAATATTTTGACGTCAGTAGCGTTATTGCCGCCATCCTTGATGCCGTACTTTAAGTCATCGTAGTCGGCCGCGTCCGCATCATAACCCTGGGCCTTGCCGTGCACGGTATAGTCAGCGTCAGTGCCGCCCTGCTTTTCCTTGACGACAAGCAACGCGCCAGACCCGGCAGGCCCGGTTGCCGCAAGCGATCCGTCCACACCGTAGAGGTAGAGCATGGGCATATCGTCAGTGCCCTGAATGTCTACAGTGATTTCCTTGTAGGTAACGCCACCCTTGTCATCTCTTACGATGACCCTGAATTTTTCAGTAATGGATTCAGGCTTCGAAGACGGGTCGTTGGGATCCGCACCGTTCAGCGCCTGAACTTCCGGGTTGGCATTATTCAGCTTGAAGTAATAGCTGCCGTCAGCGCCCATAACCAGAACGCCGTACTTGCCAACTACCATGGATCCTTCGCCACTGCCGTCGGCATTGGCCACGCTGTAGGAAAGCTTATCTGCAGCGCCCCCGCCAAAAGACAGGTCGGGGTCGGTTGCTGAAACCGTGTTTGTGTCGCTGATGACCTTGCTATCCTCGGTGACGACAAGATCGTCAGCCTTGGTGATTACCGGGGCATCGTTTTTGGCATCCAGAGTGACATTCAGCGTGTGGTTCGCGTTTGCCTTGCCATCGCTGATCTGGATGGTCACGGAATCCTCTACCTGCCCGCCAAAGTTGTCATTTTGATAGGCGGGATCAAGCTTGTACGTATACTCGAAATGCGAGTTTCCGTTAACGACCGTCTTGGTGATGGTGTATACGCCATACTGGCCCTGAACTGTGTAGGTATCCGTGCCAGTGGACGTAACGCCGTCGCCTTTGAGGATAAGGTTCTGGCCTTCCACCATATCGAGGTCTTTGGCCTCAAAGTTGCCGGTCGTGGTAGTATTGGCCCATGTACCGCCAGAATTCTGTGTCAGGCTGCCATCGGACGAACTCACCACAAAGGGCAGATCATTGGTGCCATTCACGGTGATCTCAATGACCTTTGTGACCTGCCCCCAAAAAACTGGTCCGCCTAAAAAGTTAGTATAAGGTGGAGCCATGGAGGGCATCAAATGGGTCGCAAAGCATTTACTCCAGAGCAAATCATTTTCAAGCTTCGCGAGGTTGAAGTTCTTGTGGGACAAGGCGAAAGTATTGCCCTGGCTTGCCGCAAAATTGCTGTAACCGAGCA
>NZ_MJUZ01000023.1 GCF_002237645.1 Desulfovibrio sp. MES5 | reverse complement strand
ATAGCGGCAATGTGCCGCTTGAACTGGCGGCCTAGAAAATGCCTTGGGTTTAAGACACCCTATGAAGTTTTTTTAGAAGACGCCAATACCCAAGGACTGGGTGTTGCACTTTGAACTTGAAACCGCGAAACCACGTTACAAAATTTGAAAAGATGCTTGCTTTTGAACGTTTTTATAAGATTAAACAGCTTCTTCATGTCATGCAACTTGTAGGCAAGCCACTCGTCCGCATTGGGAAAATGTCTGATGGTGGATATGTGATGATTGATGATTTTACTTCTCAAAGAATCGCCTATAGTTTTGGTATCTCTGATGATGTATCGTGGGATAAAGATATGGCAAGCCGCGGGTATGATGTCTTTATGTATGACCATACGATCGTTCGCGTGCCTGAGGAAAACATAAAATTCCATTGGAAAAAAATAGGGATATCTCAACTTGACAACAGTGAAAATTGTAAATCTTTAAAATTTATTATTAATGAAAATGGGCATGCAAATCAGGAAAAAATGATTTTAAAGATGGATGTTGAAGGGGCAGAATGGGCGTCTTTGTCAACAGTTCCATCAGATATAATGAACAAATTTAGTCAAATTGTTCTTGAACTACATTTTGGAGACCCCACAGGGAAGCAAGGCTTTGAACATTGGGTTGATTCATATTACAATATAATAAGGATGCTGAAAAATATTAACCAAACACATCAGTTGATTCATGTGCATGGTAATAATTATGGACACATTATGACCGCTGGAGGTCTTGATGTGCCGATTTCTTTGGAAGTCCTTTATGCTAATAAGGCTGAATATGTATTTTCTGACATAGAGAAAATCTATCCCACGAAAATTGACCAACCCAATAATCCCTTGTGTCCTGATATTTTTCTTGGAACATGGAATGTCGATGAGCTATAATGAATTGCTTGTATGGAATTGGGGGCAGTTTTTAGTCGCCAGGATAGTGGGGTAGGTATGTACATTGTCACCGGGGGCGCGGGTTTCATCGGCAGCGCCATGATTTGGCGTCTGAATCAGGCGGGCATCACGGACATTCTGGTTGTAGACAACCTGGGCACAACGGAAAAGTGGAAAAACCTGGTTAACAGGCGTTATGCCCGGTATGTGCATCGCTCAGAATTTCTTGAAATGCTGCATAATGACGCCATCCGTGGCACGGTTGAAGCTGTTGTACACATGGGGGCCTGCTCGTCAACCACCGAGAAGGACGCCGACTTCCTGATGTCAAACAATACGGCATTCACCACAAAAGCCTGCCAGTTCGCCTTGGAACGCGGCGCGCGTTTTATCAACGCCAGTTCTGCCTCCACGTATGGCGATGGTTCGCAGGGTTTTTCTGACGAACTCGTCAACATTCGTGGCCTCAAACCTTTAAACATGTACGGTTATTCCAAGCACCTTTTCGACCTGTGGCTGCTCGACAATGGCTTAACCGACAGTGTAGCCAGCCTGAAATTTTTTAACGTTTACGGCCCCAACGAGTACCATAAAGACAGCATGCGTAGCGTCGTATGCAAGGCTTTTTACGAGATCGGAAGCAAGGGGCGCATGGGCTTGTTCAAGTCGGATAACCCCAACTATGGCGACGGCGGCCAGATGCGGGACTTTGTTTACGTCAAGGACTGCGTTGAACTTATGTTCTGGTTGATCACCAATCCAAAAGCTAACGGTATTTTTAATGTTGGCACCGGTAAAGCACGGACTTGGAACGATCTGATCAAAGCAGTATTTAGCGCCATGCACCGCGAACCATGTATTGACTATGTGGACATGCCTGAAACGCTGAAGGGGAAATATCAATACTTCACCCAAGCCGAAATGGACTGGTTGAGCGAAAAAAATTGCCCGGTGAAATTCACTTCACTAGAAAATGGGGTTGCCGACTATGTGCGCCGCTATCTAGCCGGTGACGATCCTTATCTAGAAATGTGTTAAATGTGGCGCAAGAAAGAAACGGCCATTTTGTGAGCCGCCTTTTTACCCACAAACCGCATGATCGCAGGAGACCCTATGGCAGCTTCCCTTCTAGCTAACTACAACGAGCATATGCAATGTTTTGGCCGCATGCGGGAACAGGAGGGAAATATTGTTTCCGTGGGCGAGTGCTGTGTTCGCGTTTGTTCTTCCGGCAAGATACTTATAGCGGGTAACGGCGGGTCCGCCGCTGATGCGCAGCATTTCGCCGCCGAACTGGTGGGGCGGTTTCAGATGAACCGGCGCGCGTTGCCGTGTATTGCGCTGAACACCGATACGTCGAACCTGACAGCTATCGGCAATGATTTTGGCTTCAACGAGGTGTTCGCACGTCAGGTCGAAGCCATCGGGCAGCCAGGTGATGCGTTTATCGGCATATCCACATCAGGCAATTCGGAAAATATTATTGCTGCGGTTCGCGAGGCCAAAAAGCAAGGCATGGCGACCATCGGCCTGTTGGGACGTGACGGCGGCAAGCTTGCCGGTCTGGTGGATCATGCTGTGATCGTTCCACATGACGTGACCGCCAGAATTCAGGAGGCGCACATCTTCATCCTCCATTATTGGGCTGGCTGCGTTGAAAAGAGCGTTGCATGAATGGGAGTAGCGCTTCTTATGATAAACTAGCGTGTGAACTTTATTCACGACATCACGCCAATAATCCTATTTTCCTAAGAATAAGAGATAAAAGCCCGTGATTGTTCTCCACGCTGCGCAAATGGAGCTGGGATTCCTGCTTTGGGGCGAGAGTCCCCCAGCCTCTTCTCCGCCTTCCGTACCTTCCTCTTCCTCTGCTGCTGCTGCTCCTGCTGTGGAGGAGAACACAACCCCGGCACTCGCCCTGAAACGTGCAGCAAAAACAAAAACCGCAAGTCCCGCCCCTTCTCCCTTTGACGCAGGGCAGGCCGCTCTTGATGCAACTCTGGCTGAACACCTCGGCCTTTCGTCAGGCGTTGCAAAGCCGCTTGAGGCCATCGCCTGGCTGCCGTCCTCAAAATCCGGCCCTGTGCCGTCGAGTCGGCTCCTCCACGATGTGGAGTACGCCAGCAAAACAATACATCTGCTGCCCTGGCGCGTCTCAGCCGCCCTGCTTGATGCCCAGGAAGCCGTAAATGCTCTGGCAAACTGCACAGGCAAGCAAACTCTCGCCCGTGGCGTTTTTCTGGGGCATGACCTTACGTATTGGGCTGAAATGCTCAGGTTTGCCGGGGCGCTGGTTGCCAGGCAGCACTATCTGCCCGGCGTGCGGATAATCGGCGGTCATTGCCATTCCGTATGGGAACCGGTGATTACCGCGGAGGAACAGGCGCGCTTTACTGCTTTTGCCGCCGCCATGCCCCCATCGGCCAGAGCCTTGACCAAGGCTGACGGCAAAGCGCCGCCTTCCACCGCCGCCGCTTCTGGTCTGCGCGCTTTTCTGACGGATATGGTTGACGCCCTTGTCCGCTCCGCCATGCCGCAAGCAACGGCGGGGGAAAAGGGCCAAGTCGGCACTTCCAGCACATCATGGGTACCACGGACGCAACCCGCTGTGGAGAGCGTGCATGACGCATGGCTGGCCGCCCTGCGCTCGCCAGATGGACGCATAGACTGGCCGAAGAAAGATGTAACAGATCTAAAAAATACCCTTACTCGCTGGAAGCGCCCCATAACAGTGCTGTCCAAATCCCCGGTGCGGCTCTGCTTCAGACTTGAAGAGCCCACAGCCGATGATGCGTCCTTGGACAGTGCCCTTCCTTTCCCTCCGGCGGAGGACGATTCTGCCTGGCGGGTTTCCTATCTTCTGCATCCGCACGATGACCACAGCCTCCAGCTCCCCATACAGGAGCTCTGGTCAGGCCCAAAAAAGCGTGCTTCAGTATTGAAGCACCTGGGTGCAGATGCCAGGGAATATGTGCTTTCGGCACTCGGTCAGGCTTCCGGCATTGCGCCGGAGATTGAGGCCAGCCTCAAGGATGCCGCGCCCCAGGGCTACAGTCTGGACGTTCAGGGCGCACACCGTTTTCTGACACATACCTCTCTTGCTCTGGAGCAGGCCGGGTTCGGGGTCATGCTGCCTTCGTGGTGGACCAACAAAGGCGCGAAGCTCCGGCCGGTCATTCAGGCCAGGGTGGCGGCCCCCAAACTCCGCTCTTCAAGCGGTCTTTCCCTTGATAGCATTGTGGAATTCGACTGGCAGGCTTCTCTTGGTGGGGAGCCTATAACGCATAAAGAGCTTCTGGCTCTGGCCCGGCTCAAGGTTCCTCTGGTGCAGGTGCGGGGGCAATGGGTGGAGGTCAATGCGCAGGAAATTCTGGCCGCTGCTGATTTCTGGAAGAAAAACAGCAAAAATACCGCCCCGGCCCGGGATGTTCTCCGCATGGCCCTTGGCGGTGAGGACGCCCCCCACGGCTTTGCCTTTGGCGGTGTACACAGTGCGGGCTGGCTCAGCGAATTGCTCGACCAATTGGAGGGCCGCACGGCCTGCGCGGAGTTGCCGCCCCCGGCCGAGTTTGGCGGCACACTGCGGCCCTATCAGGCGCGGGGATTTTCCTGGCTCGCCTTTTTGCAGCAATGGGGCCTTGGGGCCTGCCTTGCCGATGACATGGGCCTGGGGAAAACCATCCAGACCCTGGCCCTGCTGCAAAGACTATGGTCTTCCGGCAAAAAGATGCCCAGCCTGCTCATCTGCCCCACATCGGTGGTCAACAACTGGGCCAGAGAAGCGGAAAAATTCACCCCCGAACTGCCGGTCATGGTCCATCACGGACTTGACCGCAAGAAAGGAGTGGCCTTCCGGCGGCTCGCGTCCGCGCAGGCGCTGGTCATTTCAAGCTATGGGCTTCTTCAGCGGGATATGGCGGTACTGAAAGATATTTCCTGGGGCGGCGTCATTCTGGATGAAGCGCAAAACATCAAAAACCCCGAAACAAAACAGGCCAAAGCCGCTCGGGCCATCCCGGCGGCATACCGCATAGCCCTGACAGGAACGCCGGTGGAAAACAATGTCGGCGACCTGTGGTCTCTTATGGATTTTCTCAATCCGGGTTTTCTGGGCAGCCAGCAAGGATTTCGCAAGCGTTTCTTCATGCCCATCCAGACCGGGCGCGATCCCGAGGCTGCCACACGACTGAAGCGCCTTACCGCGCCCTTCCTCCTGCGCCGCCTCAAAACAGACACGTCCATCATTTCCGACCTCCCCGACAAGGTGGAAATGAAGGAATTTTGCCCGCTGACCAAGGAGCAGGCCTCGCTGTACGCCGCTGTGCTTGAAGACCTGAACCGTACATTATACGAGGCGGACGGCATTCAGCGCAAGGGCATTATTCTTGCGACCCTGTCCCGGCTCAAGCAGGTATGCAATCACCCCGTCCACTTCCTTGGCGACAATTCGGCCATAGACGGACGCTCGGGCAAACTTGCCCGCCTCACTGAAATGCTGGAAGAGATTTTGCCCGTGGGCGACAAAACCCTGATATTCACCCAGTTCAAAGAGATGGGCCATATACTCAAAGCGCATTTGCAGGACACCCTCGGCAGGGAGATGCTCTTTCTGCACGGCGGTGTGACACGAAAGGCGCGCGACCGGATGATTGAGCGCTTTCAGGGCGATGCCCAGGCCCCGCCGATTTTTATTCTTTCGCTCAAGGCAGGCTCTACGGGGCTTAACCTCACTGCGGCCAATCATGTTTTTCATTATGACAGATGGTGGAACCCGGCGGTGGAAAATCAGGCCACGGACCGCGCCTTCAGAATCGGCCAGCACCGCAATGTTCTTGTGCATAAATTTGTCTGTAGCGGTACGCTGGAAGAAAAGATTGACGCCATGATTGAACGCAAGAAAGAAATTTCCGATGCAGTGGTGGGCGTTGGCGAGGCGTGGTTGACAGAACTGTCCAACCAGGAGCTTCAGGATTTGTTCGCGTTGCAGGAAAAAGCTCTGGAGGAGTAAACATGGCCTGGTATCGTGAATATGGCGGCTTTCCCCCATCGCAAGCCCGCGAGGTCAAGGGGGGCATCAAGTCCCAAAGTCGGCGCGGCGGCTTTGGGCAAAGCTGGTGGGCCAAACGCTGGATCGAGCTTATTGAAAGCTTCGGGCTGGGCACCCGGCTGACCCGTGGGCGCGCCTATGCCCGCAAAGGTCAGGTCGTGTCCATCCAAATGGAAAAAGGCTGCATTTCCGCCGAAGTGCAGGGTTCGCGGGCCAAGCCGTATGCTGTCACCATGCGGGTCAAACCTCTGGAGGCTGACGCGTGGGCCACCATCAGCCATGCACTGCGCAAGGAAGCCCTCTTTTCCGCCGCTCTCTTGTCCGGACAGATGCCGCAACAGATTGAAGAAATCTTTAAAAATGCCAAACTGTCGCTTTTTCCTGCAAAGAAGGATGACTTTACAACCGACTGCTCGTGCCCTGACTGGTCAAATCCGTGCAAGCATATCGCAGCCGTGTACTACCTTGTGGCAGAGGAGTTTGACCGGGACCCCTTTTTGCTGTTCAGGCTTCGGGGCATTGAGCGGGAGGCCCTTCTGGAACTGCTGGGTACTGGCTCGAATGATGCCGAAACCGACCCGGACGCCGCGCAGGAAGAGGCAGAACCGCTCCCCTGTGATCCTGTACAGTTTTGGGGGCACTGCGCAACGCCGGTTGAACTTGGAGCCGTTATGTTTCCCGCTGTTGCCGCCGCCCTGCCCCGGCGGCTTGGCGGAATCCCTTTTTGGCGGGGAAATGAAGAATTTATGACCGCAATGGTGGATGCATATGGAGCGGCAAGCAATGTGGGCCTCAACTGCGCCATAGGCTGCAACATCGTGGGGGAAACTCCACAAGCGGAGTAGACTCTTCTCACTCGGCAACGCCGATTTTGATAGCGGACAGGGATTTCAAGATGTTTTTTTCTGAGCGTGACCACCTTGCACAACAGAAATGAATTTCGCACAAACGCTGCTGTGCGGAATTTTGTCTCAAGGCTCCACAATTGCCAGACTTTTTGGGTATCGCACAGGCGCACAGGCGCACAGGCGCACAGGCGCACAGGCGCACAAACAACATACTGTTCTTGCTCTTTTTTGGCAAAACTGGAGCATCAACCGCCCTGGTAATCTCCCCCCCCCCTTTTTGCTTTACCCTTCTTTGTTCCGTATAAAAAACTGCTGTGCAGCTGTGCGTTTGTGCGAAGGTTCAAAACACCAAGAAAATACAGGTGTTTTATACAAAAAATCGCACAAACGCTTTTGTGCGCCGCACAACTTAAAAGTCACAATCGCTGGCTTTGGAGTCTTTTGCCACATTCATGTGCCGCTCTTCCAGGTCTCCACGGCCTTCCCATGCGGAAGGGATGAATCCATAGCCGCGTACGTTCCGCCCCTTGATGCATTTTGTTTCCGTAGGATTTCCTTTGGTGTTCATCAACAACCACCCCTGACGCTTCATATGCTCCAGCAACTCATGGCGATTTACTCCTTTGGCGAGGTCGTTGAACGTCGGGATTGTCATGAATAATCGCAGGTCACCCTTGTCCTCCCATCTATAGCCAGCCAGATCGCGCATACTCTCACCCAGGCCGTCCACATCAACAAAACGGCTTCTGCTATAGCGCGCAAAGAAATCCTTAAAGCGATCAAGAGCTTTCATGATTTCCAGATTGCCAACGCCGCCGCGCTCGTCAAGCCAGACGTTGAGCCATTCCACAACGGCTTCACTTGATTCTTCCGCTGTCCAGCACAAGGCTTCCGGCCTGAATCCCACCAGCCAATGTATTGGCAAAGTTGCCGCCTGTGATACTCAGAACCTCTGAAATTTGAATCTGCCCATTGTTGTTCAGCGCCAGCGCGCCGGTGGTCGCACTGCCCACAAGCTTGTCATTGGCAATACTCAAATTCCCCATTTTGAGCGTGCCGCCTGAAACGGACATCTGCCCCTGCCCCAGGTCCAGAGTTTCCAGCGCCAGAGAGCCACTGCTGACATCCACAGTGCCCCCGGTGGAAAGCCCCAGGTGCGAACCGGTCACCGTGCCGCCGTTGACTGTAAGGCTGTCCGCCAGCAGTCCCGTGCTCGGCTCAGGATTGAAAGAACCGAAGTGCAGATTCTTCACTGAAGCCAGTATGCCGCCAGTGTTCACGGTAACATCTGAGCCTGTCACTTTGGCGTTGCGAGCAATGCCGAGCGTACCCCCGTTGTTCACATCAATGGTGGTGTAGGTTTCTGTAGCGCCGTCCGCCACCTGATGCGAGTCGCTGATGGCAATGGGGGCTGCGGCAAACGCCATATTGGCCCCTCCCAGCAAAAGCGCGCTGACCACCGCTCCGCCAAGCACATTGAGCAAATGACATTTTTTCAGAATTCCCCTGTAGCGTTGCACAAGCATACCCAGGGCGCCTTGTGTAAATCGCATGCAATCCTCCTCGGAAATTGTCTGGTTGTGCTGAAAACGTCTTCTTTTTTGAAAGTCGAAACAGCATTGATTTTCCGACATGAGAATTATGTAAAATTGGCCGTCGGTCAATAGACTACTAGCGGATAAGCAGCATTTCATAGAAATCTTGTAATATGCAAGATTCACTATGCCCCTTCGGACCGATGTTCCGGCAAGAACGCGAACAAAAAGAAATATCGCAGTGGACGGTATCTGTGCGTCTGCAGCACCACACACGCAACATCCAGCGTATTGAAGGCGGCTTGCGTCAGCCTGGTGTGCTGCTTGCCCTGCGCATGGTGGCAGCGGTTGGCACAGATCCTGGGGAATTTTTTGAAGCACTTTCCCAAAAAATCGCCAGAGAAAGGTACGATGGGTTGTTATCTCCAACCAAAAGGGTGCGCGTGACATATCAGCCACCTGAAGCTACTGAGGGCTTGAAAAGCCTCTTCGGTCCGCTGCTGGTTCAGGCCAGACAGGCTGTCGGCATGTCGCAAACGGCCATGGCAAAATATGCTGGCTACAATCTTCGCAATATCAATGCGGTAGAGAAGGGTAAGCAAGAGCCTGGCGTGATGTCCGCTCTTGCCCTCGTGACTGCGACCGGAGTTGATATTCGAGAATTTTTTGTACAACTGCACCAAGTTGCAGCTATCCCGCTTAATGGCTCGAGCAGCCATGAGGAATATGGCCAATAGCGCGTTCCTGTGCTAATCCCGCAGTATGGCAAATTTTGTGTCTCCGCCTTCAGAGGGTTCAAAAGAGCGCACTATAAAAAGCGGCAGCAAGCGCGCTGGCATGTGTTTGCTTTTTCAACTGGCAGCGATACTGTGTTTTCTATCGGCCTGTGCCCCTTCTCCCCGACAAGCGGCACAAGCACTCGCCCAACAGCACGGCTTTACTGAACGCCTCTTTCCGACTCAGACTTTTACCCTCTACGGGATGTACCGCCCCGGTCTTTCACCCCATCCTGAAACCCTGCGTGTATACATCGAAGGCGATGGACACGCTTGGGAGTCACGCACCCGGCCATCTGCAGACCCCACGCCGCGTAATCCTGTGGCCCTGCGCTTGGCTATGGCCGATCCGGGGTCGGACCCCGTGCTTTATCTGGCGAGGCCGTGCCAGTATGTACAGGGCGAGGACAGACGACAGTGTTCAAAGCGCTACTGGACGTCAGCGCGGCTCGGGCCTGAGGTGATTAACAGCCTTGATGCGGCCATTACCCAGGCCAAGGCTGCGTGCGGCACGGAACGGGTCATTCTGGTCGGGTTTTCTGGCGGTGGTGGGGCTGCGGCGCTTCTGGCTGCCATGAGGCAGGATGTGGTCTTTCTGGGAACTATTGCGGGCAATCTTGATACTGAGGCCTGGACGCAGTTGCAGGGCATCAGCCCTCTTGCTGAATCTCTAAACCCCATAACGGTCGCTCCATCGTTGCAGCACTTGCCCCAGAGGCATTTAAGCAGCAATACTGACGCGGTTATGCCCACAGAAATCAGCGAGGGTTTCTGCCGGGCTGTGAACCAGCCCAAAAGCTGCGTGGTCATTTCAGGGGTGCCACATGGTGGGCCGTGGCAACGTTACTGGGACTATGATTATTCTTCTGGTAAGCCCTGACATCAATTTTGACCGTATTCGTAGCAGGTATTCCGCTATAAATTTCACTGTCAAAGTCAAAAAATCCATTTTTACTGCGTGCCAAGCGCCGATCGATCCCGCAAGGTTTTTATTCCGTGCGATAGTCTTTATTTGCATCTGTGCGACGAGGTTATGATTTTGTAATTGATTACTATATCAGGCTATTACATGCCTATATAGTATGAAAATTACTGGAGGATATTGAACAATGAGCAATTTTACATCTGAAACCACAGTTTTTGAGCAGTTGGAGAAAAATCTTCCGCCTGTCTTTTCACGCGAGGAGGCGGCCCGGCAGATGGGGGGATTGATCAGGGCCAAAACCCTTTCAAATCTTGATGCCACTGGTAACGGGCCATGGGTAAAAATCCGTATTCGAAAAAAAGTCTGCTATGAGCGCAGAAGCTTCTTGCAATGGCTTCGGCAGTACGTTCATCAATGAGCGAAGGCAAAAATTGCACTGGCAGTTCAGCAAAGGGGGCATGATCCACATCATGCCCCCTTCGCTATTATATGCGGCAATTTTTTTCCCGTTGTGGAATTTTTCAACATTTAAGGCCAAAAAGGATATTTTACCATGGATACGAACAAATTTGTTTACGCTGGAACACCCGATAGTGGTTATGGCCCTTGGATTTTTATTGAGGACACGCCAGAATCGCGATCACAGGCGCTTGATGAAGGGTATACAGCGTTCTCAACCACAAGCTTCGCTTACGAACCCGAGAAGGGGAAACCTGAGCCAGTTCGTTACGGCGACCTGTGGTTGGACATCGACTGCAAAGAAGCGCCGTTTCTGGCAGTGATCGCGGCACGCACGTTTATCACGGATTTGGCCCGTGCTTACGATGGTTTTGACCCAACCATGCTCGATTACTTCATGAGCGGCAGCAAAGGGGTTCATATCCGCATTCCCACTGAAATTTTTGGCGGCGAAAACGGGCATCCCTTCCTGCCCCGGTTACATCGCAAAATGCTTGAAAGGCATTTTTTGCATCACCCCCACAACCAGGCTCTAGGAATGCTGGCTCTAGGCGAATCTGTGCCCGCGAAGCTTAAGGATAAAACTGTCGGCGACCTTGTTGATGAAAGCCTGTATTGCATGGGCAAGGGGCATCTGCTGCGTGCTCCCAATGTCAGGCGGCCTGACGGGCGCTACAAGGTGCAGGTCAGCGTAGAAGCATTTTTTGAGCGGGATATTGATTCTTTGCTTGATCTGACGCGGAAACCCAACACTATCTCAGTGCTAGCAGTGCCACCCACCGCGACAGGGATGGCAGACCTTTACGATCACGTCCTGATAAACTGGCAATCTTTAGACCCACGCAGTTACAACCTTCAGTCTCTTTCAGAATGCCAGTTCATGCGCCATTGCCGTGAACACGCCGAAATTCTGAGTGAGCCAGAGTGGTTCATGATGCTGCGGGCTCTGGCTCCCCTTGGGGAAAAAGGGCTTGAACTGGCGCAAGAATATAGCCGCCCCCACGCAGAATATGCGCCAGAAAAAACGCGTGCCAAATTTCTGCATGCGCTACAAAAGGGCTATCCGGCCAGTTGCGAAGAAATTCAGGCAATCTTTCAATGCAGCCCACGTTGCAAGGTTCGCAGCCCACTTGATCTGGAGCGCAAACGCCAAAGCGATACCGTCGTTGCGGCCGAGTCGTTCAGCCCGGAAAAGGACGGTTTGTACTATTCCCCTTCCCATGGCACGCTGGAGGGCGATAGCTTCAAGGTGTGCAGCCCTCTGAAGATTCTCGGCAAGATGCGCAACACGGACGGCACTGGCTGGGCAAGGCTGGTGGAGTTGGTGACACCTGATGCCAGAAACACCAGATTAAGTATTGCTATGAAGGACTGCGCGGGACACGGCGATAGTGTATTAGCAATGCTTTGCGACCACGGACTTGAGCTGACCGGCGGAAAGATGGGGAAATTTATCATGGATTACCTGCGGCTTGCCGCTACGGACAAAGTCTTCATCAACGTGGAACGGCTGGGGTGGCATGGCAACCGATATGTCCTTCCCGATGCGATTTTTGGCGAGGGAGGAAACGAAGATATCAACTATACACAGGGAAACAGCCTGTTTAAATGCTCTGGTGAGCTTGCGCAGTGGCAGGAACACATTGGACGTTATTGCCGAGGCAATACCCTGCTGATGCTGGTTTCAGCTTTTGCCTTGACTGGGCCGCTTCTGCACCTTTGTGGGGTTGAGGGAGGAGGATTGCATCTGTTCGGGCCGTCATCCACTGGCAAGACGACGTTAGCTCTGTTGGCGGGCAGTCTTTGCGGTGGCAATGAGAACAAGGGGTTTGTTCGACAGTGGCGTAGTACGCATAACGCTATCGAGCATACCGCAGTTCAGCACAATGACGGCCTGCTGGTCATGGACGAAAGCGGGCAAGCCACAGCCGACACCGTTGCCCAGACGATTTACATGTTATCCAACGGCCAGGGCAAGGAGCGCATGCGGGCCGATGCCACGCAGCGCAAAGCCTACCAGTGGAGAGTCCAGTTGTTTTCCACAGGCGAACTGACAATGGACGAAAAGATTGAAGAAACGGGAAAATTTCGCGCGATGGCGGGTCAGAATGTCCGCGTTGTCAATCTCCCTATTGATCGTGGGGCCGGTAAAAACTCCTACTCCTGTTTGTATGGCTTCGAAAACCCCGCGTCCCTGAGCGAGCATTTAAAGGATGCCACGAGGCATTTCTACGGTACGCCCCTTAGGGCCTTTTTGACGGACTTGTGTGGTACTAGCAATCAGGAACTGGATGCTAATGGGGCTGATATCAAAGAAAACATCGAAAAGTTTGCCAAGTTATACTGTCCTGATGGTTCGTGCGGCCAGGTTCGTCGAGTTGCTGTAAAATTTGGCCTGATAGCCGCTGCGGGCATGTTCGCAGCGAAAAACGGCATTCTGCCCTGGACGCCGGACGAATCCCGTGACGCTGTGGCGGAATGGTTCCGAATCTGGCTTGAAGGGCGCGGTGGCGTCGGCAATCTGGAAATCATGAAGGCGCTTGACCGCTTCAAGGACTTCTTCGCACGCCACGGCAGGAGCCGTTTTGTTGAGGTGAACGGTTTGGGAGAAAATATGCGCGACCTTGCGGGCTACAGGTGGGAAGACAAGGGGGAACAGAGGTTTTTTATGATAACCCCGGCCTTCAACGACCTCGCCAAAGGAGTAAACAGGCATGAGCTGTTAGAACACATGAAACAGCAGGGCTGGCTTTTGACGAGCGGCAAGGGGAGCCTTGTGACCACAAAGTGGATCAGCGGGCGTAACGTTCGCGGTTACGGTTTTATCCCGTCTGCATGGGAGGGGCTGGCTGGAAATATTGAGGTGAAGCCCCAGGTAAAAGCGGGGGACATGGAATTTGGCGGGGAGTTTTAACCTGTGCGGCGCACAAAAGTGTTTGTGCGGTTTTTAGCCTGAAAAATCAGTATATTGCAGAGTTTTCAGTCGCCACACAAACGCACAGCCGCGCAATGGTTTTTTACCATGATGTAAAAATGGCAATATGGAAAAAAAATAGGCTTGGAATTATCCGGTCTGCGGAGGAGGCTGCATCCGGCATAATAACAATAGGTGCCTCGGTGTGGAAAAGGCTCGGTATGGAGATGGCCATATCGAGCCTCAGTGCGGATAAAATGAAGTGCGGGTTCTGCGAATCAGAATGCGATACGCATCCTGCTCATCTGATGCATGCAGCTGTTCCCGCTCTTGCCCTCGTTCCTGTTCGGGGGCCTCTTATCAGTACAGGCAGATGGCGTTGGACAGGCTTTGACCGTCGCAGTTGTTATCTTCGGCATGCAGGATCGTAAGAACGCGCCCCTATCCGGCATATGCAGAAAGTAAAAGCGCATTCTGATCCTTGTGAGGGCGGTGCGTTTGTGCGGAAGCACAAAACACCTGAAAAGCGGGCGATTTTGCCTTCAAAATAGCGCACAATGATATCTGTGCGGTGTATTGTATCCCTACAGAATTTATATTTTTTGAATATAAATGTGTTGCTACAAGTAGAAGTGCCAAAGTCCAACGAGGTGTGTTCGCTGGTGCTGACTCGCAGACATCGGGCTCTTTGTTCAAAAAAAGGCCCCCAATATGCCTGCCCGCCCTTGGGGTGGCAAAAACAGGCGGCAACATCGACTGCCGAGGCGTTGCCTGGGGGGCAACACCGTTTTGCCCTGCCCTGTGGAAATGATCATTAGTTTGCACTGAAATTATTGGATTAATTTTTATCACACCTCCGTCTTTATCCGTTTTTCTCCGTTTGCGGAGATGTTGACGGAGCGAACGCGGAGGGAAACAGATAGATTTCAAGCTGAAAGCGGTGCTAAACGGAAGCCCGCAATTCTTGACGGTGATGCTGACGCCGAAAACAACGATGAAAAGCGGAAATAGCTCTCAAGGCGTAGAAGATTACTGACAAAAACTTGCAAAGGGAAAAAGACTATTTCTTTTTGTACCTGATATTACGTCCACTTCCGACAGCAATGATCAATTGTTTTTTTTTGAGAGCCTTCAGTTCGTTGCCAGCCTTATCCTCCCCCCACTGAAAATGCTCTTGAATATCAGCGCGGGAGAACACTTTCCCACTGAGAAACAGCTTGTAAAGAGCTTGCTGATCTTCCGTTAAGTTACAAAGTAACGAATCATTGTTATTTAAATCACCATCAGATGAAGTTTTATCATCCGTTTCATCATCGTCAAGCGTTGTTACACACAATGGTGTATCAACGGGTACATTACCTTCAAGATAGTTCCAGTTACCATCCACTGGAAGATGGTAAATTCCGTATTTTTCATTCAACTTGGGTGGAAGTTTGCATTTGTCGAAATTCAATCGTACAACAATGTCCTCGCTGTTTTTGAGAGCATGTTTTACTGCTTCACTACTATTTTCGTCATCAATCAATGTTTTACGACCTTCAATGTGAATAATTGTCTGACTTTTGTCTCTTATATTCGAAGGTCCTTTAAAATCATCATTGTCCTTTGTGGCGTGATTTACAAAAATAACTGCAGCTCCTTCACGTTCAATCGAATAGAAAAAATCAAAAAGTTCATTTGTCCTTCCTTTCAAAGCCTTATCAGCAAGTGAAATAAGGTTGTCAATGGCGAGAACTTTAATGTTATCTTGCCTGATTCGTGCAAGAATTTTTTTTTGGTGCTCTGGATTTAATAAATCAAGTGAGCCGGTTTCACGCGCAAAATGACAAAATATATGCTTTTTAACAGACTCAAATAATGAGTGCTTATTCCGAGTAAGCTGTTTTAGGCGCTGTTTGAACTGATCATTTGTGAGTTCACCATCTAGTAGTAAAACATTACGAGGAATATTGCTGCCAGCGAAGAAAAATGCTTGGGTACCAGAAGCAATACCAAGAATGAATGTCAAAAGTATAAAACTTTTTCCAGTGTTACTTCCTCCCCACATAAACAATATAAAGTGCGGCTTGATGATTAAGTCTAATGAAGGATCTGTATCGATACTGATTTCAGGGGAATCCATTATCTCGTTTAGAGTGCTGATCGGCAGTGCTTCAGCTTTTTTTTGCGAAGGGCATTCTTTGGGAGCCGTCAAGCCGACTTCAGCGAGTAGATTTTCAAAATTAGGGACGGACAATGCCGTCTTAATAATCTTGTTAAGAAAAGAGGACGGGGCAATCTGTTCGCTCAGGTCAACTTTTTTATCAAGGAACTCATGCTTCCAAGGGGAGCCTGATCCGGCAGTCATCGCATCAGCAGGCATTCCAAGGGCCATGATGGGCCAAGGGTATATTTTTACATCGCTTGCGCCAGCATTACGTAGCATCGATGCAAAATCGATTGCGGCAGAGTAACCATCCCGCGAAAAGATGGGGAGCAGTATAACGTTACGGCCATAGAAACAGTGTGCATCAAAAGTTTTAGTATCGCCAGCGTAGCCGGAAACGATACAATCGCGTTCATTAAGACTGGCCTCGCGACATATTTTTCTAAGATGAAAAGCGACGTGCAAGGACATTGGAAAAATGACGGGCGCATCTGAAAATTTATCTATAGCCACTCTTGAAAATGGCCATGCCGTTGCAGGAGCGTAGCCAATCCCTAAAATTTTTTTCTTACGGCGCTCTATATTGACAAGAATACTAGATGCTATCAATAAGAAGTTTTGCTTATTTGTATTCGAATAATGGCAAAGTTTTTGTTCCACGCTTCCATCAAAACTATACAAATCATCAAAAAATGAAAGTATGTATATTTCTTCTCCAACCTGAATTTTTTCTGGAATGAAATCAAATAAGATAATTGGTTCTAGTTCATTTTCAATCCTATTCCTCACAGACGGGGAAGCATCGGATTCGGTGTCTCTTGTAGCAGGACCGACATCAAAGCAGTATTCAGGCTTTATTCCTAATAATTCTGAGACAATACACGCAGCCTGAACACGTCTTCTGTTTAGTTGTTCCGAAGCAAATTGAACAATATCGTCACCAGTAAACCTGTTTGGATTGGCGATGATACCTACATGCTTTTGCTGTGGATTGCCAAGTTCCTCTAAAAAATCTTCTCTTTCCCGGTGGGGCAGACATTGAAATAAAGCATTAGTAAGACCAATAAAAATTTCTGCTTTTTTATTGTCCTGCAAGCACTCTGGCATTTTCATCCGGTCATTTTTTGTGCGTATCTCTTGAACCTTTAATGATAATTTACTATCGACGGCGTATTTCATCTTTTTTCACCTATTTTTTTGTATAATATCAATATGTTCCCATGCCAGATTCATAATTACCTTTTCATATAAAAGCTCAGGCGGAAATTTTTCTCCATACTGCTTGGCAGCGAGCATGGGCAATTCATGCCCAAAGACTTGTCGAAAGTAATCATTTTGCAACCCACGCTGTTTGAAAAAATCGGCAAAGGTGTGCCTGAGCGAGTGAAATGTTTTACCAGAAGCCTCACCGAGAGTTGCGGTTACAATAGCTTTGAATTGCTTGCCAGGCTGTTTGCCAAACTTGACTGCGCCTTCGGATTTCTTCAGGTCAGGGAACAGTCTGACATGCTTTTTCTTTAAAATGTCAGCGTGATATTCAAGTAGGCCAATTTTTATCAAATCAGGGTGGATGGGGACAATCCTTCGTGCGTTTTTGTTCTTCAGCAGCTTGGGCCTGCCAAGTTCATCAAGTCCGTTGCTGTTGATATCAATGACCCAGATTCCCTTTGTTTGGCTTTCATAGATGTCGGCGCAGTGAAGCTGGGCAATCTCCTCGAGGCGCATGCCCGTGAAAAGGGCGATCATGGGAATCCAGTAATAAGAGGGGGATTTGAACTCTTTTCTCGCGAATTTGGGGTGCGCAAAAATTTTAGCGAGCTCGTCGTCAGAGAATGCTTGGCGCAATTCAATAGCTTGTCGGCTGTCTTTGATCTGAAGGTGGGTCGCGGGGTTGGCGGCCAGCATTCCTTCTCTAACATACCACGCAAGCATGCTGCCCACGGCTTCCACGAGGATATTAACTGTCGTGGTGCTCAAGGTGGTCTGGACATTGAGTTCAAGCAATTCTTGAATGCTTTTATTCTTGAATTCCTTCACTCGAGTGCGGTTGGGCGGAAGTTTTCGTAATGTTTCGCGAAAACGCCGCATGTCTGCGCGCGTAATCTCCTGAATTGGTTTGTCACCAATAATTGCCAAAAATTCGCTTAAACGTCCCCTGTGGTCAGTTACACTATGTTCCTGCCATTCTCTGTCCTGAAGCTTTTGGTTTATGTATCGCTCCATAGCTTCGGAATAGAGTGTCGAATCTTTAAGTTTTCCAATGTTTTTTTCTGGAGTTGATGAGATCGCATTGAACGTTTGTTCCAGCGAGCTATCAATTTCATAGGGCAACTTCCCATAATCGCGGCCCATGATTTCCTCTTCCATCAAGAAATCGCCCTGGGCCCGCGCAGCATCAATTCGATGCAGCGTGATTTGCATTTCGTTATATGCCTTGACTATCTGAAGGTAGTTTTTTGCAGAAAGTTCTTCTCGGCTGAAAGCCCTTGAGCGAAATAATTCTATGAGACATGCGGGAGCAATGTTTTCAAGTTGCTCTGGCGTCTTTATGCTTAAAAGTATTTCAGCTTGGGAGAGCCGCAGTTGGTCATACTGGATTTCAACATTCCGTATTGAGACATCTTTACGTTCTGAAAGATCAGCGTGATCCTGCTCCAGCAAGCGCTGGAGCAGGATATTCATGCGACGGCGTATTTCCTTGTAGTCCAGCATAAACCCCTCAAGAATCATATTGCCAATTTCTGCGGACAGCATGCGGGCGCGAAATCGCGCAATCCTCAGGTAGGACGTTTGCAGGCTCACGCGCAGCTCGGCCCGCCCAAGTGATTTTCGCAGGTTGGCGGGAAAGGCATATCGAAAATAGTAGATTTTTCTTTTGCAATAAAGATACGCAGGTGCTGACTTTTTGTCATCATCCTGGTTGCTGGCGACGGCAGGCACAAGGCTGGAAAGGGCAGGAAGAGGAAGGGGCATGGGGTTTTCTCCTGGCAACGGCAAAACGGGCTTGCGCCTAATTTTGTCGTGCCTTTGACCCCGCGCTTTGACCCCATAAGCTCCCAAGGGCGGGTTTTGGTCTGGTGCCTATGCTGGGCACAAGCCAAAAAAAAGAGTCGTTACAGGCTGTTGCTTGTAACGACTCTTAAAAGATGGTGCCGAAGGGGAGACTCGAACTCCCACTCCCTTGCGAGAACTAGACCCTGAACCTAGCGTGTCTACCAATTCCACCACTTCGGCGCGAAGATTGATTTACCCGAACGGGCAGTGCTTGGCAAGCTTTTTTTGCCCACCTGTCAAAAAAATTATGGTGTTGCAGATCCGTACACAAAGCCTGACGGGGATATCCTTCCACATATCACAGGCGGCACCTGTTCAGGGCAGGCATACCCAGCCCTGTGCACCCGGCCTGTACACCCGGGCCTGTCCGCAAGCGACAATGCTGTGGCAAACGTGCTCTGCCCTGTACACCCAGGCCTATGCACCCAGGCCTGTACACCTGTGTCTGTCCGCAAGCGACAACGCTGTAGCAAACGTGCTTTGCCCTTGTGTTCCGGGCATGTCAGTGTCGGTCGCTGCCGAGAGGCGGCATCACACTGATTCCGGCCAGTGGCAAGGCTCTGCCAACGTTGTCGTGCCGGCTCCGCTCTGCCCGCAAAATCAAGGCAGATCTTTCAAATGAAGGCAGACAGGAACACGCCGAGACAAACTGCGACTCGCAGGGCAGGCCGGGCAACGTTCAGGGGGCAAACAGGGCTAGGCGGGGCCAGGCGGGCCTGCCTGAACAGTCCGCCGTTTACGAACACTCCACGCCAGTGCATTTCATTGTGAAATAACTCTGGCGCTGGACCAGATCAGATTACTTTGAAAATGCTTCCTTTTTCAATTTGCCATGCTGCCCTAAAATGCGCTTTTCGGCAGAATCTACGCCACGTTGCGGCGCTCAGCCTCTCGTGCAACAGCAGAGCCGTTAACCTTTTCAAGGTTAACGGCTCTAAAAGAAAATAAGAGTTTTAGGGGATGGGGCGTGGAGGGAGGAACCCTTTTGCAAAAGGCTCCCTCCCTCACAAACTATTTCAAAGTCTCGCTCTACAGCTAGAAGGGCCAGACATTGTCCATAAGCCGCGTGAACCAGCCAGGCTTCTGCTTGTCGGCCAGTACGCCGCGGCCATAGTATTCGATGCTGGCATCGGCGATCTGGGTTGAAAGCACGCTGTTGTCCGCGCTCACGTCCTTGGTGCGGACCATGCCGCGCACCACCATATACTCTGTTTCTTCGTTGACGCGGATTTCACGCGCGCCTTCTATCTGCAGCAGACCGCCCGGCAGCACCCGAATGACGCGAGCCGCCAGAGAGGTGGTGACGTAGTTTTCACGCTTGGTCTTGCCCGTGGCCGAGAGGTCGCTGGCCGACGTCGAGGACAGGGCCGGAACGCCTATCTTGCTGGTGGGGCCTACCCCCAGAAAGGGAATAAACCCGTTTGAAGTCTGCCCGAAGAGCGCGCCCACCTGATAATCGTTTGCGCCGTTCTTTTTGGCCGTGGTTTCAGCCTTGTTCTGGGCCTTGGTGTTTTCCACCAGTTTGACCACAACAATGTCCCCTACCCTGCGGGCGCGGCTGTCGGAAAAAAGCGTATCCTGCTCACTGGCCGCAAAAAGCGAGCCGGGGTTATTTGCCGCGTTGGTCTCCTGCCTGTATTCCTGCGGGTCGACAACAGGCGGTTGCAAGGCCGGATGCTTGCGCGGCCCGCCGCCGCAGGCGGCGCACAGCGCAAAAACCAGCGCCAGAACGGGTATGACATGACGTGCCTGCATATGCTCCTCTCCTTCGTAACCGCGCCTTGCCGCCAGTGCGGCCGCAACGCCTAGTGTATCTCCACGGTATTGCCGTTTTTGACAATGCCGAAGACCTGTTTTTTGGTTTGCAAGTTCCGTAGCGGAATGGTCGCGCCGGGTTCGCCGTCGGCCAGAGCCTGCGCTTGCGTCGTGATGCGCAGGTTATTTCTGGAAAATATGAGTGTGACGACATCCCCGCGCTTGACCATAAGCTGATTGGCCAGATCGCTTTGCAGGATTGTGTCTCCGGCATTGATGGCGCGGGCCAGCTGCCAGGGGCCGCCGTGGCCGTCCCAGGGCAGGTCGCGCAATTGCCCGGCGTTGACGCGCATAAAGGTGACGCTTTGGGCTGTCAGGGCGTCCCCCTTGTTCATCGACTGTGCCGCCGTGGGCACGGTAAGCCACAAGGCCAGCGTGGCTGTGCCCGCCACCCGCCGCAAAACCGTGCCGTCCGCCTCCTGTACGGCAAAGCGCAAAGGCACGCGCCCAGGAGCCAGCTTGCCCGGCTCGAGCTGTACGCGCTGCTGGCTGTGGGCAAGAAAAATGTATTCCGGCAGACGAAAATCCGTAAGCTCGGCCTCTCCCGGCATGGCCGCCAACTGGGGAGTCAGGCTTTTGACGACATAGTTGCGCAAATCGTCTTCCCTGAAGACCAGACCGCCGCGCTGTATTACGAGAGAGGTGGGCAAAATGCACCGCCCGGCTACATCCTGCCCCAGAGCCTGACGTAAGGCCTGCGACAGGCGTGAGCGGTTGATTTGCAAGGGTTTGCCCTCTTCGGGCGGCGCTTCCCACAGGGGGGTGGCGCGCAAGGCGTCCCACTGCGCCTGATCCATCTGCCCGATGGGCACGGCTATATCGCCCAGCAGCACCATGCTGGTGCCGGTCACGGCAGCAGAGACGATCTTGAGCCGCCAGTCGCCCTGTCCCAGCATGTTCAGCTGCCCTTCCTGGGCCAGGGGCACAGCGTTGGCTGCCAGCTGAGAACCGGTCTTGGCCGCTCTGGCGTCCTGGGCTTCGGGGCTCAGGGGCATTTGCCCGGCGCGAACCTGTGGCTGCCGCAACTGGGTTTTCACCTGTGCGGGCGAACGCCTGTGATTGCGGTCATTATCCTGCCATACAGCCTGCGGCACGCCGCCCGCCGCCAGCACAGGCCCGGCCCGCCACAGGCAGGCCAGCGTCAGCGCCAGCAGAACAACGGACACGGCAAACCAGACCAGCCTGACGAGCCGCGCGTTGCGCCCTGCCCCGGCCACATCCGTTGCTGTGGATATATGTACCGCCAGTAATTTCATGATGCTGCTACCGCCTAACTGCGCTTGAGCTGTACCGCGATGCCAAGCATGGAGTCTGACGTCTGGATGGACTTGGAGTTGACCTCATAGGCGCGCTGGCCAACAATCATGTTGACCATTTCGTCCACCACTTCCACGTTGGACATTTCCAGAAATCCCTGCGCCAGTGTGCCGACATTGGCCGTGCCGGGCACGCCTTCCACCGCATCGGCCGAAGCCTGCGTGGGCGTGAAAAGGTTACGCCCGCGCGCGTCGAGACCGGCTGGGTTGATGAAGGTGTAGAGCGGAATTTCCGCTCCCGCGATTTCCTGCCCCTGGGCGTCAAGCGCGGCTATATGCCCGGACGAAGAAATGGAAATATTCTTGGTTTCCGCAGGCACGGCAAATTCCGGCTGCAAAATGTAGCCATTGGCCGTCACCACCGTGCCGTCCTGATTGAGCTTGAAGGAACCGGCGCGGGTGTACATGAGCTCGCCGTTCACATCCACCTGAAAAAAGCCGTCGCCTTCAATGGCCACGTCCAGCGTATTGCCGGTATTCTGAAAGTCGCCCTGGGTGAAAAACTTGTGCACGGCCGTGGGGCGCGTGCCCATGCCCACCTGGATGCCCACCGGCAAACGGTTGTCGCCCTCGGTTATGGACCCGGCCATGCGCATGGTCTGGTACATGAGGTCTTCAAATTCGGCGCGACTTTTCTTGAAGCCCGTCGTGTTGACGTTGGCCAGGTTGTTGGAAATGACGTCAATATTGAGTTGCTGTGCCACCATGCCGGTGGCTCCAGTCCAAAGGGAACGCATCATGGAAAACTCTCCTTGTTTCAGCCTTCGCTGTCAGCCCTGGAGCAGACTACCTTTGCGAATATGCATTCTCAAAGCATACGGCACGCCCGTTACGGCGATTGCCAGCGCGGATGAACCGCGTACACGCCTTCATGTCGAGCGTCTGCTCACGCAGCCGTAAGAGCCCTTTCAAATGAAAAAGCCTAACCCTGTCGGCGGCCCACTTTTTCCGTGGCCGCGCGGTCCAGCGTGTCCGAGGTCTGCATGACCTTCTGATACGCTTCAAACTGGCGCTGCACCTCAATCATGTTCACCATCTCGGGCACCACCTCGACGTTGGCGGCTTCTGTAAAGCCTTGTTCCAGGCGGCTTCCGTCAAGGTAGGCGTCGCCCTCAGCCACCTGTATGTTCTCGCGGGGGCGATACAGATTATTACCCATCTTCTCAAGATTCTGCGGATTATCCACATTGACCAGAGCGATTTGCCCCAGCACGTCGTTGTCGGCAATGACTTGGCCGTCGCCGCTTATCTGGATATGCCGCGTACCCTGCGGAATGGTGATGTTGCCGCCGCCCTGAGCCTGCACCGGATAGCCATGCGGCGTCATGATGGTGCCGTTTTCAGACAGCACAAAGGCGCCGTTGCGCGTCAAAAATTGTCCAGTTGGCGTGGCCACGCGAAAAAAGGCGTTTTCGCCGTTTATGGCCACGTCAAGAGGATTGCCCGAGTACTGCATGGAGCCCTGGGCAAAATCTATCTTTGACACCGCCAGCCGAACCCTTGAGGCATTGAGCGGCTCGGGAAACAGGGGGTCTGACTTGAGGTTCAGGAGCGGCTCGCGAATTTCGTCAAAGGCATAGCTGACCATGGTGTCCTTGAACGCCACGGTGTCGCGTTTGTAGCCGCGCGTGTTGGCATTCGCCAAATTATTGGCGATATAATTCATGCGGTGCTCGGTAGTAAGTGCGGCAAAAAGTCCGCTAAACATGCCAGCTTGCATGTGCTTCTCCTTGGTTGGCAGACGCGCTGAAGCGGGTGCGCGGCCATCTTTTCCCCGGGCCCGGTGGCCCGTGCCACGATCTTTGCAAAGTACGGGCCAAAAGCCCCCACAGGCCAAAGCGTTAAAGAAGGAGAAGACCTTGCACTTGCGACATGCAGCATGGATGCCTGCGTGAATTTCTGTAACACCGCGCGCCAAAAATATTTGTCCGCTAACATGCTTCGCCCGTTACGACGAAGGAAGTTACGAGCGAAGACAGCAACGATGCTTTGACCGCTACGCAGGTATTTGCAGGTATATTCTTATATGCAAAAGGCGCATCCTCGGTGCGTGACCGCGCAGCTAACTCGCGCTTACGCCTTCTGTGAGAACGCCACCCTGCGCAGTGTCCAGAGCAGGTGCGTCGTGACCTTGCTCAGGCCTTTGCCAATGGGGCGGGCGACAGACGACAAAAACAAAAGCCATATGTGCGGGAGCACACATATGGCTTTTGCATTACCCCGGGGATGGATGCCGGGCCTGGCGACACAGTTCGCGTGCGTCAGAAATGTATGGTTTGCTGTTGCCTGCAATGAAACCTTTTATTTAAGGTAGTCATCCAATCCAGGTAACTTTATGTAAAATCAATATTAACGGCCCTTGATGGTCAAAATAAGCATGGCGATGCCGCCAACAACAGCGCACCCCACAAGATACAGCAGCCCACCAAAGTAACTTCCAGTGATCGAAATGAGAAATCCGATCGCCAGGGGAGCAAGAGCGGAAAAGCCGTTACCCACGCCATTCATAACCCCAGCCGCTGTGGATATCCCCTCTCCGGGCACGATATCCTGCATCAGCGTCCACGCCGTAGGGCCACCCAGGCCGATAAAGCCGATGCCGATGGACAGAAAGATGGCAGAGGTCATATTGTCTTCAGCTGTTGCCCCAAAATACACGCCGAGGCCCACGCCAATCATGGCTACAAGAATAATTGGCGCTCTCCGCCCGAGCTTGTCGGCAAGGATGCCCGACAGAATTTTAGTCGCCACGCCTAATACCCAGGGCAACGATGAAAGCGCGCCCATGGCGGCCCACGAAAAACCGCGCGCTTCTTTAAGGTATGATGGCAGCCATGTCATTGAACCCCAAAGAACAGACGTATGAACCACATAGTATACAACGATAAGCCAGAACTGGTAATTGCCTACAAAGGATTTAAGCCCTTCTGTAAAAGTGGCTTTGCCCAGGGTCTGTTTGGCTTTTTCAGCGGCGAGTCCTTCTTCGATAATCCGCAGCTCAGCCTCATTGATGCGCTTGTTTTTCTGCGGCGTATCCGACGTGTGAAACCAGACAAGATATAACGGAATCAGCCCCATGGTCAGGAGGACAAAGAAACTTTCACGCCAGCCGGAGATATGAATGAGCCACGTAAAAAACGGCATGGCGATGGCCGGAGCGAGAGCCATGCCAGTCTGCCACACGGCATTGGCCTTGCCCCGTTCATAGGGAGGAAACCACTCCTTGATGAACTTGCTCTGCATGGGAAAGTGCATGCCCTCGCCAAGTCCAAGCATCACGCGCGATACCAGCATGGTGGTAAATACGCTGGCGAGCCCGCCAACAACGAGAGAAATACCCCAGATAACAATCGAAAGAGCCATGGCCTTGCGGGGTCCAAGAATATCGCCAAGGGGGCTCAAAATAACGTTGCCCACCCCATAGGCGGCCAAAAACAACGTCATCAAGAGGCCTTTTTGCACTGAATCCCCGGTAATGCCCATTGCTGCCAGAAATCCAGGATCAACTACCAGAATGGAGACATTAACACGGTCGATATAAGAGAAAAACACTACCGCAAGCAAAATGCCCGCGAGCAATTGCCTTTGATGCGTTGGTTTTTCCGCATTGGAAATATTTTCACCTGTTACTACTGACATGGTAAGAAACTCCTTTCCCGAAGCTTACGCATCGATGAACAGTAACCCTCATGCGACACACGCTTTATGGCTAAGGCATCACCGTCTTTGCTGACGTTACGCACCCGCTTTGTCATGACGTCGCTCTTGCCCCTCTGCCATCCCGGGAGCTTTTGCCGCCCCCGACAAAAGCTCCCGGCACGCTTGCATGTCGTGGCTAACCAAATGCAAGCGCCTCCTTCGGATGGCTACATATATTTTTTGGAACGAGTCACGGTAATGATATCGCACCGTTTAATGGTTTCAGGCGTCAGTTCCTGACCAATGCCGGGCTTGTCGGGCACGGCGTAACGGCCATTTACGGGCTGGTAGTCGTAGAGGCACGTTTCACGGCTTTCTATATTGAGTGCCCGCTGATGGTGCTCATGAATGATGAAGTTCGGTATGACCGCTTCGATCTGAAGAGCCGCGGCCTTGGATATGGGGCTGCCGCAAACATGTATCTGCACGGCGCAGTCGTAGGTATGCCCCATGTCGCAAATTTTCTTTGCTTCGGTCAGGCCGCCGCACAGGCATATGTCGGGCTGGATCACTTGCAGGGCGCGTTTTTCGAAGAAAGGACGGTAGCCGTAGCGCGTGTAAATACGTTCGCCGGAAGCAATGGGGATGTTCACATTATTCTTGATCTCCACCATTGATTCCACATTGAGGGGATGGCAGGGTTCTTCATAGTAGAAAATGCGCAGTTCTTCGAGAGCGCGGCCTATCTGGATGGCCGAAATCGTGTCCGTATTGGAATGGTTTTCAATAATAATATCCAAATCATCGCCGCCAGCCTTGCGCATTGCGGCAATACGGTCGTAAACGGTTTTGATGACCTTGTGTTCCAGAGGCCCGGTAATCTTCCAGGGGCCCTTGCCATCTGGCTGGTTGCTGAAAATCATTGGATCAACCTTGATGGAGTCATACCCCTCGGCCATGGCTACCCGCGTAACTTCAGCATATTCTTCTGGTTCGATAAGGCGCTGCTTGGAAAGATTGGTTCCCCAGTTGAACTGGAGCTGGCTGGCGTAGGTGCGCAGGTTGTCGTTGGTCTTGCCGCCCATGATCTGCCAGACAGGCAGGCCCAGGGCCTTGCCCTTGATGTCCCACAAAGCGATGTCAATGCCGCTCATGCCCGCATTGACCACAGTGCCGCCGCCCATGCCCCAGAATGTCGTACGGAAAATCATTTCCCATATTTTTTCTATCTGCATGGGATCTTCGCCAATGATGACCTCGGCAAAGTCCTGCACCATGCCGACGCCAGCACGCCACCCCTTACCATAGGCAAGCCCCACCTCGCCAAAACCGCTGATGCCTTCATCCGTATTGATGCGCACAATCACGGGGCGCCAGTCGCCTCGTGAGGCTCCGGCATTGCCACTGGGAACCTGCATAACATCTACACTGACAATCTTCATTGCGAGCACCTTTCTCACATACGTGAGCGTAACAAGTTAAAGATCGATTGACATAGCCCTATTATAAAGCTCTTCAAGACATCAAAGCCCGAGCTTATAATACCTTTCTTTCTCTAAACCTATAGATGGACGCCACTCCAACCATCAGACCTGCCGCAGCCGCCACAAAGACCATTCTATAGGCATCTTCGCCATAGCTGCCGCCAGCCGTCTTGCCGCAAAGGGCAAGAATCCAGCCAAGAACGTATTGAAAAAACGCGGCTCCAAAGGCCAGCAGCATGTTCAATGCGCCGATGGAGGTACCGGCAAAAGCCGGATGCGAAATTTCTTTGGCGCAAGCGAAGCAGGATACGAAAAAGCCGCCGGAAATACCGAAGTAAAGAAACAGGAGGTAGAGCACCCCGGTGGGCATGCTGCCGGTGAACAAAATGAAAGGGATATACGCCAACAGGTGCAATATACACCCATAGAGCAAAACGCGCCTGCGAGACCGCAAAATCTTATCGGAAAGATACCCGCTGAGAGGACAGCCAATGGTCATGCCAATGGGAAAAAACATGATGACCGCTGCCGAGGCCTGGCGCGACAACCCATAGACATCCTGCAGATACGGCCCGGCCCACAGCGCCCCAACCCCCATAAAGGTGCCGTAATACATAAATGAGAGCAGGCTGAGCAGACAAAAATTCCTGTTTGTCAGCAGCGCGCCCAGCGCTTCAAAAATCGTTGGATTTTCAGTTGACGCGCCTGCTTCTTCGGATACAGGCCTGAAACCCAGCTCACCAGGCGTATTGCGGATAAGAAGATAAGAAACGCCCCCCATGATCAGGGTATACCACCCCATCCCCGCGAAGGTATCGCGCCAGCCAAATTGCGCAATAAGCAGAACGAGCGGCGCAGTGGAAAGCAGAGCGCCCACATTGCCGACCGCAAGCAAGGCCCCGGAGCATGTGGCCAGTTCGTCTTTTTTGTACCAGTCAGAAAAAATTTTCATGGCAGCGATATAAACGGCGCTGACGCCAAGGCCGATGCAAAAACGCCCCACGCTCAACAGGGAAACACTGCCCGCTGACGCCAATAAGAGGGTTCCCCCGGCAGCAACACAAAGAAAAACAGCAATCGTTTTGCGCGCGCCAATGGCGTCTGTCAGCAGGCCGGAAGGTATGCACGCAATGGCATAGGCCCAAAAATACATGGAACCGACAATCCCCAAATCCGTGGAAGAAATTTTGAGATCTTCCATAAGAACAGGGCCGATTACAGCCGTGGATGACCTATGAAAATACGAGATCACGTAGCTTAGCGAAATAACAAAGAAGATTAGCGCCCGATAGCGGCGCCTGCCTGGCTCATCAATGGCTAATCTGGTATCATTAGCGATACTGGAATTCTGGCATTCCACGTTTGACAAAAAAAACACGCCCAACTACCCCTTCCCGTTATGGAATACTGGCATTCCATGACATCTAAAAAAAAGCGCCCTATCCATTTACAACCATAATTTCATGATGTGTGGGTAATACCCGCAGGTGTTCACGCATAAGTGTTCCGGCCTTTTCACTGTTCCGCTCGGTCACCGCCTTAAGGATTCCACGGTGCTGCGCTATGGCCAAGTCCAGTTGCGCTTTGTCGCGCAAGGTTTCGAGCCGCGTACTGCGCAACAGTTCGAGCAAAAAATCATTCACCTTCACAAGAACGTCATTGTGCGAGGCCCGCACCAGCGCCCCGTGAAACCTCAACGAGGCCTCGGCCACATTGTCTCCACGCGCGCATCGGGCTTCCATTTCAGCCAGGGCACCCTCAGCTTCCGCCAGGTCTTCATCCGTCCGGCGCAGGGCCGCCAAGGTGGCCGCCTGAACCTCGATGCTTTCCCGCACTTCCTGAATGTCGTTGATGCTGTTCTGCGCAGGAAGAACCATAAACCCTATGCAGTTGATGATGTGGTGCAGGTCGATATTTTTTACGCAAAAACCCTTGCCCCTGACGAAGCACACGACACCAAGAAATTCCAGAATCTTCAAAGCCTGCGTCACAGGCATGCGGCTCACATCAAAAAGCGCCGCCAATTCACGCTCGGAAGGAAGATACTCGCCTTCTTTCACGTAGCCATTAAGGATCCATAAGCGAATCTTTTCAAGAACCTGAATATACAAAACCCCGGAGTTCTGGTCCGAGAGCTTGTTCAGTTTTCTGCTTTCTTCAGGGATTGAAATCATTGCTTACCTTGTTGAGTTTTTCTTTTCACTAAGCCATGCGCGACAGTCCGTCAAGTGGAATTCCAGAATTCTGGAATTCAAATATTCGTATCATAATGTAATAAAAGATTTTTATTTTTGTTTATATCTTGAACAGCCCTTGCCAAAGGGATTCCCTCACCGGAAAATCCCTTTGGCAAAACCTGGCAACGTGCAAAGGCAATCAGCCAGACCGATGCCAAGGCTCCTATCAAATCCAAGTCACTGAGGCGTCCTTGCGCACGGGGCGCACCCTGGCCTTGAAAAGCGGATAGCCCATCATCTGCGCGGCGTAAGCCATTTCATCCGGCCCGATGCCGAGAAAGTCACGCACAGGTTGCGCCGCCGGGTGTTCAAGGGCCGTGCAGAGATAGCCGCCCCAGCAGCAGCCAATGCCCTGCGCTTGGGCCAGAAGTTCAAGATAGGTGGCGGCAATGGCGGAATCCGTCCGCCCCCACTGCCACTGGGGAGCGACCACCACGGCCAGATGCGGAGCCGTGCGGGTGATCACGTCAACACCTCTTTCCCATGCGCGCACAAGGCCGCTGGCGTGCATGCCTTCATTGAGGGCGGGGTCGATCTGCAGCAAGGTGCGCATCCAGTCCACCACCAATTCCGCCAGCTTCACTACCTGCTGGCGCGATTCAAGCACAATCCAGCGCAGGTTCTGGACATTTTTGGCTGTCGGGGCAAAACGGGCCGCCGCCAGCAGGCTCTCAAACTGCTCCCTGGGAATATTCTTGTTTTTAAAATTGCGCACAGACCTGCGGGACGCCACAAGCTCTTCAACCTGTTCCGCCGTGGGCATGTGCTCGGGGCGCAGGAGCTGACAGTCCTTGCGGTCAAGACCGGGTGCCGCGCAGGCCTGGGTGGGGCAAAAGGCCATACACTGGCCGCAGCCGATGCAGTAGACGGCCTTGTGCTTATCCATGCTGGGATACGCGCCCACCTCGGCGTCAATAATATGCACCGGGCAAACCTGGGCGCAGATGCCGTCCTTGCGGCACAGATCGTGATCAACAGTAAATACGTTCATGATATTCTCCTCTGGGCGAACGGCAGCGTTTGTCGTGCCCCGTGTAAGCAAAAGGCCTCCCGTATTCACAAGAGGCCTTAAAAAAACTGCGAACCAGGCATGCCAGAGCATGTAACTTTACAAAATCAATCTGGTCTAGATGCCAAGCTGGCTGAGCATATCGTCAATGGCGCTCTGCGACACGCCGTTGGTGTCGGGCCCTTGAAGACCATCGGCTTTCTTGCGGTGCTGGCGAAAATCCTCCACAGCTTTGCGAGCCTCGGTCTGCAGGGATTCCGTGTCCTTGTTCGGATCTTTTTCCGCCCCTTCCATGATGAGGCCCGAAGAAATATACAGCTCCACCACGGTGTTTTCGATCTTGTTCAGCGCCGACACCACCCGCTTGATGCGCTGCCCGGTGATGTCCTGAAAGCTCAGGGCCGTCAGCAGGCCGGTAAGGTCGTCGCCAAGCAGGGCATTGTTGCCTTCGAGCCGCGAAATCTGCCCCTGCGACGCCCTGCCCTCGCGCACAGCCGACAGGAGTTCTGCATTCTGCGCCTGCAAGTCAAGATGACGTTCCACAACTTCCATAATGGACATGGTGGCGCTTTCCGTGGCTTTGAGCACTTCGGCCAGCTGGGCGGTGGCTTCATGAAAAAGCGCGTCCGTGTCGGTATCGGTCAGAGGCTTGCTCTGCGAGGCGGTGGAAATCTGCTTATAGATATCCTTGAGCCCCTGCCGCATGTCCGCGCTCAACTGCCTGTACACGGCGGGTTCGGCCTTTTTGTCGCTCATGCGTGTACCTTTGCGCTTGGGGCGCTGTTGGGGAAAGGCAATAGAATGCCGCCGCGCCGGAGCACGGCACGGCGGCATGTGGAACTTACTTGTTGGTCTTGAGGAAGGTCTTGGCGCGGGCCGCTTCGGGCGAATTGGGATACTTTTTGATGAGTTCTTCCAGGCGAGCCTTGGAGGCCGCGCCCTGGTTGAGCTTGCTGAAGCTTATGCCCTGCTTGAGATAAGCGCCGGGCGCGCTGGAGGACTTGGGATAGTCCTTGATGACCTTGTCATAGGCAAGGGCCGCATCCGCGTACTGATTACGCTGAAAGTAGCACTCGGCCATGTAGAACTGCGCCTCGGGAGCCAGATTATGGCTCTTGTAGTTTTTCAGAAAATCCGCAAAGGAGCGCTGGGCCTCATCATACTTGCGGGCATTATAGGCATTGACGCCAGCGTCATAGAGCGCCAGCGAGATATCCTTTTGCGGAGCCTGCACCTGCGGCTGCGGCTGCGGCGAAGGCTGGCCCCAGGTACTGGCGGCAGGAGCCGCGGCGGGAGCCGCAGCGGCGGCTGTCTGGCCGCCGTAAGGCTGCACGCCTTCGGGCACGGCAGCGGCATACCCGGCGGAACCGGCGGCCACGGAACCGGCGGCGCCGGCCTGACCGTAGGCGGGCTGGCCATAGGTAGGCTGCCCGTAGCTGGGAGTCTGAAGCGCAGTCTGGGTTGAAGGCGCGACCTGGCCCGTGGGCGCGACAGGCGCGGCGGCGGAAGTGGCGGACGGCGCTTCGCCAAGGTTCAGGTTCAGCGCCATGCTGCGCTCAACCTGACGCAGGGCCTCGTCATGCCGGTTCACGCGGTCCACAAGGGCACGCGCGCCGCCAGCATTGTTAAGGTCATCCATCTGCCCTTTCATGGTGTTCAGTTCCTGCCGCAAAGCCTGAATCTGATTCCAGGCGTCAGCCTGCGAAGGCTGCATCTGACGCAGCTGCACATCGTGCTGCTGCACCTGCTGTTCAAGGCTGAGGCTGCCCCCGCTGGAGCTGCCGCCGGATACGCAGGCGCTCAGCGGCAGAGCAGCGCAAGCCAGCGTGACAAAGCACAATGTACGGAATGTGCGCATAATATCCTCTTTTTCAAATTTGCACTTTTCCCAGAGCTTTTTTACGCCCTGTGAAAATATAGATGATACCGCCGATAACCGGTAAAAAAACCACTAGCACGAGCCACAGCGCCCGTTGCTGCGGTGTAGGAAACTCATGCCCCCATATGTGGATAATGCTCCACAACGTGGGGATCATAGGAATCATCACCAGAGCCACATGCCACCAATGAAACATCATGCGGCATTACCTCCCTTGCCGGAGGCTTTTCCGGCGTTACGGCCCGTTTTGTCTCCGGCCCCTGAAGGCTGACGCCACATGGCGAGGCAGGCCAGGGCGGCCCCCACAAAGATGGCCGAGTCGGCCACGTTAAAGGCAGGCCAGTGCCAGTCGCCCCAATAGACATCCAGAAAGTCCACAACCGCCCGAAAGCGGACGCGGTCCACAAGGTTGCCCAGTGCCCCGCCCAGAACCAGCCCCAGTCCCGCGAACAGCCAGGGGTCTTCATGCGAGCTGCGAACCAGCATGAATATGGCCCATGCGGCCACTGCCGTTGCGACCAGAAACAGCCAGAACTGCCACTCGATATCGGAGCGGTTCAGAAAACCAAAGGCCGCCCCACGGTTGCGTATGTTCACAAGGTCAAACAGGCCCTGGATCACCGGAACAGATCTGTGCTCCGGGATGGTCTGCATGACAATATACTTGCTCAATTGATCAAGCGCCAGTGCCAGCAGGGCCATGCCCCCGAGAATACGGTAACGTCTGCGCATAATCCTCAGGATTCCATTGCCTTGATAACCCCCGTGCAACGCGGGCACAAGGCGGGATGTGCGGGATCGGTTCCAAGTTCGGTGCTGTATATCCAGCAGCGCTCGCATTTTTCGCCGCGCGCCTTCTCAACGCCGATGGCAAGACCCGCCACTTCTTCATCCTGATACGCCGCCTGGGGCGCGCGGTCCAGAGCTTCCATCTGCAGTTGCGACACAATGCACACGGCGCGCAGGTCGGTATGCAGGCCCTCAAGCCGCTGGCGCAGTTCGTCGGCCACAAAAAGGGTGACGCGCGTGTCCAGCGAATGCCCGATGATGCCTTCGCGCCGCATGGGCTCAATGGCCCTGGTCACAGCGCCGCGCACGGCCAGCAGCACGTTCCAGTCGTCGCGCGTGCCTTCGTCAAGAAGGTAGGGCGCAGCTTCCAGCGGCGGCAGGGCAAATACCGTGAGTTCCGGGCCGCGCAGGCTTTCGGGCAGATGGGCGAAGATTTCCTCGGCGGTGAAGGACAGCACCGGGGCCATGTCGCGCAGCAGCAGGCACAGGATGTGCCACAGGGCTGTCTGGGCCGAACGCCGCTCTTCGCTGGCCGGAGCCGAGGCGTAGAGGCGGTCTTTAAGAATATCCAGATACACGGACGAAAGGTCGGTGACGCAATAGTTGTGCAGGGTATGGTAAACCTTGTGGAAGTCAAAATCCATATAGGCCTGCTGCACACGCTCGTGCACGCGACCCGCCGCATCCAGGGCAAAGCGGTCAAGAGACTCCAGCTTGTCCAGCGGCAGCAGATCGTCGGCCGAAATGTCGTTCAGATTGCCGAGGATGAACCGGCAGGTATTGCGGATGCGGCGATAGGCGTCCACAAGGCGGCCAAGGATTTCGTCCGAAATGCGGATATCTTCGCGGTATTCCACCGAAGAAACCCACAGGCGCACGATTTCGGCCCCGAATTTTTCAATGAGTTCCTGCGGCGCGATGACATTGCCGATGGACTTGGACATCTTGCGCCCGTCGCCGTCCACCACGTAGCCGTGGGTAAGCACGGAGCGGTAGGGCGCGCAGCCGCGCGTGCCTTCGCTGACCAGCAGGGAGCTGTGGAACCATCCCCGGTGCTGGTCGGAACCTTCCATATACAGGTCAGCCGGAAAGCCCAGCTCGGGGCGCTTTTCCAGCACCGCGGCAAAGCTTGTGCCGGAGTCGAACCACACGTCCAGAATGTCGGTTTCGCGCTTCCAGTGGCTGCCGCCGCAATGCGGACAGGCGAGCTTTTCGGGCACGATGTCTTTCAGATCGGCTTCGTACCAGTAGTCGCAGCCCGTGGGGTGGCTGGCGAAGCGCGCGGCCATTTCATGCATCCAGTCGGGATCATTCCAGGCCTCGCCGCAGTCTTCGCACAGCAGGGCCATGATGGGCACGCCCCACTGACGCTGGCGCGAGATGCACCAGTCGGGGCGAAATTCCACCATATTATGGATACGTTCGCGGCCCCAGGCGGGAATCCAGCGCACCTGATCGTCAATGGCCTTGAGGGCGCGGCCGCGCAGGTCGTTCTTTTCCATGCTGATAAACCACTGGGTGGTCGCACGGAAGATGACAGGCTCCTTGCAGCGCCAGCAGTGCGGGTAGGAGTGCTTGATCTTGGCCTTTTGCAGCAATGCGCCAACTTCTTCAAGCTTTTCAATAACCTTTGGGTTGGCCTCAAAAACATTCAGGCCAGCGAAAAATTCCACGCTGGGCAAAAAGCGCCCCGCGTCGTCCATGGGCGAATAGACTTCAAGGCCATATTTGAGGCCCACTTCATAGTCTTCGCGGCCATGACCGGGCGCGGTATGCACGCAGCCCGTGCCCGCGTCCAGGGTCACATGCTGGCCCAGAATGACGAGGGACTCCCTGTCATAGAAGGGGTGCCGCGCCTTGAGGCCTTCAAATTTCACGCCGGGCGCGCGGTCAAGGATGGTGTAGTCGCTCCAGCCAAAGGTGCCGGCGCAGGTTTTCACCAGTTCTTCGGCGAGAATATACTGGCTGCCGGCGGCTTCCACCAGGGCGTAGGTGAATTCGGGGTGCAGGCAGATGCCCATGTTGTCCGGGAGGGTCCAGGGCGTTGTGGTCCAGATGACCACCTTCGCGCGGGAAGGATCGGCGGCGGCAAAGACCTTTTTGAGGCCTTCGTCGGGCAGGGCGAAAGGCACATAGATCGAGGGCGAGGTGTGGTCATAGTATTCCACCTCAGCCTCGGCCAGCGCCGTATGGCAGGAGCAGCACCAGTAAATGGGCTTTTTGGAGCGCACCACGCCGCCAGTGGCCACAAACTTGGCCAGTTCGTCAGCCGTGGCCGCCTCATACGCGGGCTTCATACTCATATAGGGGTCTTCCCAGTTGCCGAGCACGCCCAGGCGCTTGAATTCCTTGCGCTGCACGTCAATCCACTTGGAGGCGTATTCACGGCAGAGCTTGCGCACCACATGGGCCGGAAGTTCTTTTTTCTTTTCTTTGAGTTCCTGCTCCACCTTATGTTCGATGGGCAGGCCGTGGCAGTCCCAGCCGGGCACATAGCGCGACGTATAGCCCGCCATGTTGCGGGACTTGACGATAATGTCCTTGAGAATCTTGTTCAGCGCCGTGCCCATGTGAATGTGCCCGTTGGCGTAGGGCGGGCCGTCATGCAGGATGTAGGTTCCCTTGCTGCCCGAAGCTTCCACCATGGCGGCACAGGCATTAATGGATTCCCACTTCTTGAGGGTTTCCGGCTCGCGCTGGGCCAGATTGGCTTTCATAGGAAAGGCGGTTTGGGGCAAATTCAGCGTTTTTTTATAATCACTCATTGGGGCTCCCGGCACTGATGTCGCAAGAAAAAAATGTCATTAGCGGTGAGAAAAATCACTGTAGTTTGGGCAAAGAGACGCCTAAAGTCAAGGATTCGCAAGTACCTCGCGTTGCCTGACGCGCTGATGCGGCAAACAAAAACAATTTCGGCAAAAAGATCTTCCGCCCCGGCTGCTTGCCTACTCCTGCCCGGGCTGGTAAGCTGCATTTCCTTCAGCTTGCGGCGGCTTGTGGACGCCCAAGGGCTTGCCGAAACCGCAACGGTGTTTATCTGCCTGACAAGAGGTAACTATGTGTCTTGCCATTCCCGCCCGTATTGAAGAACTTTTTGGTGAAGGTATGGCCCGCGTTCGCGTGGGTGAAAGCCAGACTTTTTTGAACGCTTCTGTCATGCTTTTGCCCGAAGAGCCCAATATCGGCGACTACGTTATTGTGCACGCGGGCTTTGCCCTGCACACGCTGAGCCCCACTGAAGCGGAAGAAAGCCTGTCTGCCCTGCGCGAACTGGCCCAAGCTCTGGAAGACGGCCCGCCGCAATTTTAGCAGTCCGGCTTTTGGGCCGCGCCTGATTGGCGACGCCTGACTATGATCAACTACGCCTGACGACACCTGAGCAACGCCTCGGGAATTGGCGTGATTTTTTGACCACCCTGCGGCGCAGGGCGCATCAGTTCAGCCTGCCGCGCTCGCAAAACTGTTCATCATACCTACATAAAATCCCTCTGGCTCAGCCAGAGGGATTTTTTATTGCAATTACACTGATACATACGATATTAATAAACAGCCCAGACTACGATGCTTTCAATGTTCACGTCCTCGTTTTTTCGTTTATGTCGCTCCACGCAACAATTATTGCAGACATCAAAAAATCGGCGTCAGAAAACGGTCATGAAAGGAAGCACTGCATTGGATATCCCACGCATATTCACCATTACTGAAAGCGCCCACCGCATTCATAACCCCTACACGGCTGAAAAGCTTGCCATGTTGGGCGCGGCCTTACGCCTCAAAGCGGGAACCCGCATACTGGACCTTGGCAGCGGGTCCGGCGAAATGCTGTGCACGTGGGCGCGTGATTACGGAATTACCGGCATCGGCGTCGATATGAGCCAGCTGTTTTCCCAACAGGCCAAGCAGCGCGCCGTTGAACTTGGCGTTGCCGACAAGGTCACGTTCATCCACAACGATGCCGCAGGCTATATCGCGGACGTAAAGGTTGATGTAGCGGCCTGCATAGGGGCCACCTGGATCGGCGGCGGGGTCGACGGCACCATTGAGCTTCTCGAAAAGAGCCTTTGCGCCGGGGGTATTATTCTTGTCGGCGAGCCATACTGGCTGCAGTTGCCGCCAACGGAAGAAGTGGCCAGGGGATGCCTCGCCAGCTCCATTGACGACTTCCGCACGCTCCCCGAACTTGTCGCCCATTTCCAAGACCTCAACTACGACGTTGTGGAGATGGTGCTGGCTGATCTGGAAGGATGGGACAGGTACGAGGCGGCCAAGTGGCTGACCATGCGCCGCTGGCTCGAAGCCAACCCGGACGATGATTTTGCAAAGGAAGTTCGGGACCAGCTGACGACTGAGCCCCTGCGCTACGTTACCTACAGCCGTGAATACCTCGGGTGGGGCGTGTTTGCACTGATGGCGCGGTAGCAAGGTTCCAGAGCTGTTTTATTTTGAAATACTTTGCTAGAGGCTTTTTGCAAAAAGGGCATATTCCCCATTCCCCCTTAAAACTCTTGGTGTAATTTAAGAACACCGAATTTTCCTATCTGAGGCAAGGGTCCAAGACCGCATCAGAAAGACATCACGCAATCTTAATAGCTGTCTGAGCCAGCATGCGAGAGGCTTATACATGCGACTGGCACATCAAGCGCCCGGGGCCACATGTCAAAGCCACCTTTCGTAGGGTTTGTGGCAAACCACCCTGCGTAAACCTCTGCTTGGCGCGATTAAAAAAATTTCCCGGAACATCCTGCAATCAGTCCAAACAACGGGCCAGCCAGATGGTATGGCCGCCACAGTTTTGATCTTCAACTACATGTCGCATCAGCGCAAAGCCGTGGGAAGGCAGAAGGCCAGCATACTCATCTGCGTCCAGGCTGGCGTGGTACAACTCCTCGCCTTGAAACGTCCCGATGGCCTCCCCGCCACCCGGGCCAGAGGTAAACATGAGTGCGGCTCCGGGTGCAGCATGACGCTGGAATACAGCGAACATACCACGCTGCCCATCTGGGGGAAGGTGAAAAAAACTGTCCCAGGCCATAATGCCCGTGAACTTTTTGCCCAACTGACAATGCTGCATGTCACCAAGCAACCACGCCTGATCTGGGAACCGCGCTTTACACAGGGCCAACAGCGGAGCTGAGACGTCAACGCCCGTTACCTTGTGCCCCTTGGCAATGCAGTAGGCAGCCAGCGGCTCGCCCGAACCGCAGCCCAAATCAAGAATATCGCTGGCAGGACCTGCTGTGGCAAGAAACATATCCAGCCACGGCTGTTCGGCAAGATTTTTCCCGCGCGATTTATCAAAATACTCCGCATGGCGCTCATAGAGTGAAGGGATGTTTTGCCATGACGGATGAACCTTGTCTAAATTCATGTGTGCCTCGTTGATACGACCTATAACGCGCCATGCTTTGTCGAATACAAGCCGTATCATTGGCCAGGAACATCAGCAATATGGGTCAAAGCAGTAACAGACGGCAATAGGTATGAGGAAAGAAAGCGAATGATGAGGCAATGCCCTGCCGCAGAACGACAAAAAGCCCTCCGCGCTTGAGCAGCGAAGGGCTTTTGAAAAGATGTTGGCAGCGGTCTACTTTGCCTCAGCCGTTAGCGCTATAAGCGCTTTGCGGATGAGGCCAGCAGCGATCCCACATGACGTTGCCTTAGCCGTAGGCGAGGTTGGAGCCGTGCTGCGTGAAACGTGCCCAGAAAGGGCATTCCCCTTGGCCGTTCTTGCGGCTTAGGGGAACAGACAGCAGCGCTACGGATAAGGACGGCAGAGCGGAGAAACGGCTTTGGCGTAAAATAACAAAGCTCCCCGCGCAGGATGCAGCGGGGAGCTTTAAAAGATGTTGGCAGCGGTCTACTTTCCCACATGACGTTATGCAGTATCATCGACGATGGAGAGCTTAACTTCCAAGTT
>NZ_MJUZ01000022.1 GCF_002237645.1 Desulfovibrio sp. MES5 | reverse complement strand
ATTCAAAGTCAGGCTCATCAATCAGTATTTCAAGAAGTCTTTCCCATATTCGCTTGTCGCGCCAACGGATGAATCTCTGATGCACAGTTCCCCATCTCCCGTATTCAGGAGGCAGGTCGCGCCACGGGGCTCCAGTGCGCAATATCCAAAAAACGGCGTTAATAAACAAACGGTTGTCTTTTGCTATTCCACCCCATTGCCCGCTTTGTCCGGGCAGGTGGGGTTCCAGGAGAGCCCAAGCTTCATCGGATAAGTCGTGTCGCCGCTGTACGTTTTTCATGGAAGCACCCTCCGCATATGGTGCTCTCTTATAACCAAAAACTCGTGTAGACACAACCTAGGGGGAGGGGGCGTGGGGGAGGGACCCTTTTACAAAAGGGTCCCTCCCCCACAAAGTATTCCCCAATAACAGCATCCTAAAAAAACAGCCATGTGAGCAGCAGAAAAAGGGGCAGCAGCACGCAGCCGGACCAGAGCATATAGCCGAAAAAGCCTGGCATACGCACGCCCTGGTTTTCGGCTATGGCCCGCACCATAAAGTTGGGGGCATTGCCGATATAGGTATTGGCTCCCATAAACACGGCCCCCGCCGATATGGCGGCAAGGGTGGCGGGGGCGTCGCGCATGAGTGTTTGGGCATCGCCTCCGGCGGTGTTAAAAAAGACCACGTAGGTGGGCGCATTGTCCAAAAAGCTTGAGAGCACGCCCGTGAGCCAGAAGTACATGGCGTTGTCGGGTTGGCCGTTGCTGGAAACAAGCTGAATGAGGCCCGCGAGCGCGCCGTCTGTTCCGGCTTTCAGAATGGCTATGGCCGGAATCATGCTTACAAAGATGCCCAGAAAAAGTTTGGCGACCTCTTCAATGGGCGCCCAGGAAAATCCGTTGGCTTTTCGGCTGGCAGGGTCGGTAAGCCGCAGCGACAGCCAGGCCAGGGCCAGCAACGCAAGGTCGCGCGCAATATTTTGTCCTTCAAGGGGCACGCCGTATATCTCTGTCGCCGTGCCAAGGCGGAACAGGCCAGACAGCAGCACCGCCAGAATAATTCCAGCCAGAAGCAGCAGGTTGACCTTGCCCTCAAGCCCCAGTTTTTCGGTAGCGCCCTCCTGCGAACACGCGGGAAGGGGCTTGCCTTCTCTGGTAAACAGTACGGTATCAAGCGCAAGGTAGATGAGCAGCAGGACGGTGGAAAGCAGAACGGTTTTCAGAAAAAGGTTGGTGGTTGTCCAAAAAAAGCTGACCCCTTTCAGAAATCCCAGAAACAGCGGCGGGTCGCCCAGGGGCGTCAGTGAGCCGCCGATATTGGCCACAAGAAAAATGAAGAACACAACGCTGTGCACCTTGTAGCGGCGGTGGGCGTTGGCGCGCAGCAGCGGGCGTATGAGCAGCATGGCCGCCCCTGTGGTGCCCATCCAGCTGGCAAGGACTGTGCCCACGGCCAGAATCCCGGCGTTGACCAGGGGCGTGCCTGTGAGCGACCCCGTAAGGCGCACGCCGCCAGCCACCGTGAAAAGAGAAAACAGCAGAATGATGAATGGGATGTAATCAAGAATAATGATGTGCACAAGCTCGTACAAGGCCACGGAGGGGCCGAACGCGAAGGCGCAGGGCAGCAGAAAGGCCAGCCCCCAGAATACGGAAATTTTGCCGAAATGCCGCTCCCAGAAGTGCGGGGCGGCAAGGGGCATGACGGCTATGGACAGCAGCATGCACGCAAAGGGGATGGTCCAGAGGGCATCCAGCCCGATGCCCGGCAGCGTGGGATGCCCTTGGGCGGCCAGTGCGGCGGTGGGCAGGCAGAAGGGCAGCCATAGCGCGAAAAGTAGTGCTCGAATATGCATCATGAGACTCCAGCGTGTATCCAGAAGGCATGAGAGTCCAGTAATATATATTGAATACGCCATGGAGACAATGAGCTTGCCTGGAGCAGTTTTTTTTGAGAAATAACAAGGCCTGAACAGAACAGCAAAGGAAGACCTCATGCCCAAGGAACCCACGGAAAGACGCAAGGCCCGCCTGCTTGAAGTGCTGAGCCACCGCCAGCCCGACCTTACTCTGGTACTGGCGAATATTCATGATCCGCACAATGTGTCGGCCATCTATCGCTCGTGCGACGCCTTTGGCGTCAGCCGGGTGAATCTGTATTACACAAATACCCCTTTTCCCGTGCTTGGGCGCAAGACCTCGGCTTCGGCCCGCAAATGGGTGGAGAGCGTACGCCATAAAGACAGCGAAGCGCTTATGACGAGCTTGCACGGGCAGGGCATGCAGGTGCTTGCCACATCCTGTTCGCCCACGGCCAGACCCATGAGGGAATGGGATTTCACCCGTCCCACGGCGGTGATTATGGGCAACGAACACAGCGGCGTTGAAGAGGGTCTGCTCAAATTGGCTGACGGCGAGCTCTATATCCCCATGTATGGCATGATTCAGAGCTTCAACGTCTCGGTGGCGGCGGCCATCATTCTGTCCGAAGCCGCCCGCCAGCGCGAGGCGGCGAGAATGTACGGCGCGCCACGCATGGATGCGGCCTCTTTGGAGGCCAAGATGGAAGAATGGCTGGAAAAGTAGGAAAAGCAGGAAGGCAGGACGCGACCGCGCATGCTTCCAGTAGGGCTGAGCGCTTTTGCGAACAGGCTTTTGCAAACAGGCATTCGCAACGGGTATGCGCGCCCGTAACGGCGTCTGACGGCGGCGGATAACCAGTTACGCTGCAGCGCCGTCGCGGATAACCAACGCTTGGCCCGCGCGTGCCCGCGCGCATAGCCAGAGCCTATGCCGTAGGCGCCAGCACGCAGAGCCAGGCCGCACGCCCTTAACGGCAAGCGCCCGCGCCCACAGTCCCAGCGCGATATTGTTTTGAAGCTACTCTGGCGTCCGTCCTCCGAGGAAATCCCCTTTCCGGAGGACGGCGCTTTTTGTCGCGGGCCACGCCCTTATGCGTCCGGAAACTCGGCCACGATGCGGCAGGGCAGGCCGGTGGCATCCTCAAGCCGCAGGGGAAACGTCCTGACCATAAAGGCTGTTGCGCCTGCGGTTTCGCACAGGGCTTCAAGATTGTACACGTTCTCCACCACAAACGCGCCGGCTTCCGCACAAAGGAGGTCGGCTTTCTTGTGCTCCTCCGACTGGCGCACTCCGACGCAGTCCACGCCAATCAGGGCGACCTTTTTTTGCAGCAGCGTTTCCAGCAGATTCCACGAAAGCCGCACGGGAGCATGGATGTAGTCCCTGCTGGCGTAGGCATGTTCCTCCAGCACGCCGGTGCGCAGAAAAACGAATTCACCGGCCCGGATGGCGTCCACGGGCAGGTCGCCCGGTTCAATGTCGCGTCCGCGTATATGGCGCACGTCAAAAGCACGGCCTGAACGTGCAAAGTATTCCTGAGGCCAGGGCTTGCCCATAAGGTCAAGGTGGGTTCCCACATGGCCGAAAAGCTCCAGCGCGGGATGGGGCCGCGTGCTGGTGGCGGCGGCCAGGTCGTCAAACATTTTTTTGGTCAATGGAAGGCTCAGGTCAATATACATGCTACCCTCAAGGGTTAAATTGTTTCCTAAGAAACAATTTAAGAATACTTTGCTTCCCAGTCAACAAAAAAATGGTACACTGCTCATAGAAAAAACTTGGGTGGCCTGTCATGTCAGAAAAAGAGCAGTTGAAGTCGCGCGTTATCGGCGGCATTTTGGGGCTTTCACAGCGTATGGAAGAGGTTAACGGCCTGTTTGACAAGGTCGGGAACAGCCTTGGCGGCGAGGGGCTTGCGGGGCTGATCCTGACCGAGATGCATTTTCTTGCGCTTATTGCCGAAGAGGGGCCGCTCAACGGCGTCACCGCCGCCAGAAAGCTGGGCATGACGCGCGGCGGGGTTTCCAAGATGGCGGCGAGGCTGCAGGTGGGCGGCTTTGTGGAGCCGCGCAAGGTTCCCGGCGACAAAAAAAGCCTGCTCTATGAACTGACGGCCAAGGGGCAGCGCGCGGCGGACTTGCACCGCATGCTGCACAGTCTGGCTGAAGACCTGCTGTGGGAACGGCTCAAGGCCAGCCCTCAGGAAGATCTGGAGCATTTTGCACGTATGCTGGCGTATGCGGCTGAAGCGTTGGGCGAGGCCAACAGGCAGGTGCGGATCAATGCCACGGCCCTGCTGGCGGCTGGCACTGTGCAGGGCCACAGAAACTGAGTGGTTCGTGGAAAAGGATTTTTCGCGCCTGCAGGCAGGGCTCGGGCCCTGTTTGAGCCCAGCCCGGCTTGCGTCCGGCACGATTCGCACCCGACACTATTCGCGCCCGGCACAAGCTTATGGCTGCCCGGCTTGCGCCCGGCCCTGCTGCGGTCAGTATGGCTTGCGCCAGTGGTTGTGAAGAGCGCGAGATCTGGATTGTCGCCCTCAGGGTGACGGCTGTGGAGCGCGACGCGTAACGTGGCGTCAGAGACCATCAACGGAGCCAGGGGGCGTGGGGGGAAAGTATGGGGGCCGCGTTACGCAGTCAGGTTTATGCGCTGTTGACGGTTATGCTGTGGTCAACGGCCTATGTGTTCACCAAGCTGGCCCTGGAATTCTTTTCACCGGGCGCGCTGGGGCTGCTGCGTTGCGGCGTGGCTACGCTGACCTTTGGCTGCGTGGTCGCTCTGGGGCGCATCCCCGCGCCGCGCCTCAGGGATTTGCCGCTGTTTATCCTTTCGGGGCTGTGCGGTTTTACGCTGTATATGCTGGCCTTCAACCTGGGTTCGGTCACACTGAACCCCACCACCAACTGCATCGTCATTTCCACAACGCCCATCATCACCGCCGTACTGGCCCGCCTGGCTTTTGGAGAAAAGCTGCGGGCCCTGCGCTGGTGCGCCCTGGCCCTGGCTTTTGGCGGCGTCGTGGTCATGAATGGCGGGGGGCAGTCCTTTGTGGTGGCTCCGGGCATTGCCTGGGTGCTGCTGGCCGCGCTGCTGGTAAGCCTGTACAACATTCTGCAACGCGGGCTTTCACGAAAGTACGGCGCGCTCCAGATTACGGCATGGAGCTTTTTTACCGGCACGGCGCTCTTGCTGTATTTTTTGCCCGATGCGCTGGATCAGGTTCGGGTCGCGCCTGCCCGCGCGCTCTTGCTGCTCTGCTTTCTGGGCGTTTTTCCAAGCGCCGCGGCCTATCTGTGCTGGGGCAAGGCATTGTCATTAGCTCCACGCACAAGCCTTGTGACCAACTACATGTTCCTGACGTCGTTTCTGGCGCTGTTGCTGGAATATGTGGTGACAGGAGGCCTGCCGGGACTGTCCACCTTTGTGGGCGGCGGCATTATCCTGGCCTCGCTGCTGCTGTTCACGCTGGCAGGAGGGGCAAAAGGCGGGCCGGGCGGGGCAACAAGCGCCGCCGACGGCGTGAAATGCACGGCTTTGCGCCCCTGATGCCTACTGCGCGTCGTTGACCGGCTGCACGTACTTTTCAAAGCGCTTGCCGTTCCATTGGTAGCCGATGTCATAGGCCACAGGCACGTGGGCCATGCCGGTGCTGGTCCAGAACAGGGGCTGCGCGCGCAGTCCGCCAAGGCCCAGACATATCATGACAGTGGCCTGCACGTCCGGCGGCAGCTTCTGATCTTTGCCCAAGAATTCCTCAACAGCGGGTTCCGGCGGCGTGTCCACGGGAACCAGACGGCCGGAGGCGTCCATCCGCCACAGTTCCACCGTGCAGACCGAACCGCCCAGAGTGCCTATGGCCGCGTCCACCGACGAGTCGTTGGTGTGCCGGAAAAGGCGCAGGGCTACCGCAATGTCATGAAAGGGCAGATTGGCGAAAACCATGATGTCTTCAGTTTCGCCCGCTATTTCCCAAAAATCGGACTGCCCGTTGGCCAGCAGCTTTTGTTTTTCGGCGGGACTCAGACCTTCAGGGGTATTTTCAAAAATGCTCTCAGGCAGGCTTGTAAAAAATTCCCGCGCGTTGCGTTCGGGCGCGGCCGCCACGGCAGGCGCGTGCTGTAAGGCCAGAGCGGAAACGACAACAAGAGCCAGGGCAAGAAAGAGCGTGCGTGCGCAGTAGTAAACCATAGTATGTGCTCCCTGTCGCAGGACGGTTTGATGGGCCTGCGTTTCGTAAAAAAATTTATACCGCCTTTACGATTTTTTGTCCACGCAGAGCTGAGAACAGTTCTCAACTTTTGTTTCAGCATCAAAATCGCGCCATTGGCGCAGTCTTCACTGGTACAGGGTGGCTCAATGGGGTCGGGCCATCTTGCCAACCGGGCCCAGCACGCTTACATATGCCCACATGAACACCAGCACCAAAAAACCTTGCATCCATATTGAAAAGGCCCGGCAACACAACCTCAAAGACATCAGTCTGGACATACCGCGCGATGAGCTGGTGGTCATTTGCGGGCCTTCCGGGTCCGGCAAGTCCACGCTGGCTTTTGACATTGTCTATGCCGAAGGTCAGCGCCGCTACGTGGAATCTCTTTCTGCCTACGCGCGTCAGTTTCTGCCCCAGATGGACAAGCCTGACGTGGAAAAGATCGAAGGGCTTTCCCCGGCCATCTCGCTTGAGCAGCAGAGCGTCTCGCGCAACCCGCGTTCCACGGTGGGCACGGTGACGGAAATTTACGACTTTTTACGCGTGTTTTTCGCCCGGCTTGGCCGCATGTACTGCCCCCAGTGCGGACGCCCCATTGAGGCGCGCGCTGCGGACGAAATTATTTCAGACATTCTGGCCCTGCCTCAGGGCTCCAAATTTATGGTGCTGGCTCCACTGGTCGAGCTGCAAAAAGGCACGCATCAGGACAAGTTCAAAAAGCTCAAGGCCGAGGGTTTTGCCCGTGTGCGGGTCAACGGCGTTTTTTGCACCCTGGATGACGTGCCCACCCTGGATAAGAACAAAAAGCACAGCATTGATCTTGTGGTGGACCGCCTGGTGAACAAGGACGGCATCCGGGGTCGCCTGGCCGACTCGGTGGAACTGGCCCTGCGCTATGGCGAAGGCCGCCTTGTGGTGCATCTGCCTGACAAGGCGGCTGCGGGTGAAGAGGCCGATACCACGCACTCCACCTCCTCTGTCTGCACGCACTGCCGCATTTCCCTGCCAGCGCCGAGCCCGCAGCTTTTCTCCTTCAACGGGCCGCAGGGGGCCTGCCCGCGCTGCGTGGGCCTTGGCGGTGTGGACTACTTTGAGCCACGGCTCATTGCGCCCAATATGGGGCTTTCGCTGAATACTGGCGTGCTTCTGCCCTGGGCCACGGACAAGATGTTCAGCCGCTATGAAGGCGCGCTCAAGGCCCTTGGCAAGCGCTTCAAATTCACGTTGTCCACGCCGTTGGAAGAATTTTCTGAAGACGCCCTGGCCGCGCTTTTTTACGGCGAGGACGAAAAGGGCAGGCCCGCGCGTTCGTCGTTGGGGCTGCGCCGCAACTGGATGGGCGGCAACGTGGCCCTTGGGGCCGGGGGCGACTATCAGAGCGAGCACTTCACCGCCGCCAGAAGCACGGGCGACGTGAGCGTCAATGACAAGCGCTGGCCCGGCGTCATCCCCCTGCTGGAAAGCGGCATGCAGTACGGCGACGCCTGGCGCGAGGCCCTTTCGCGCTACCGTCAGACTATGGACTGCCCCGACTGCAAGGGCGCACGCCTCAACCCCAACGCGCTTTCAGTGCGCGTGGACGACCTCAATATCGCGGCCTTCTGCAATCTTTCGGTGGAGCGCGCCCTGGAATGGCTGGACAAGCGCGAATTTTCGGGCCGCCATGTGGTCATAGCCGAGCCGCTCATGAAGGAGTTGACGCACCGTCTGTCCTTCATGCGCAGCGTGGGGCTGGAATACCTGTCCCTTGGGCGGTCCATGTCCACCCTTTCCGGCGGCGAGGCCCAGCGCATCCGTCTGGCAAGCCAGCTTGGCTCCGGCCTTGTGGGCGTGACCTATGTTCTGGACGAGCCTTCCATCGGGCTGCACCCGCGCGACAATGAGCGGCTCCTGGGCACGCTGCGTTCGCTTCAGGCGCGGGGCAACACCGTGCTGGTGGTGGAACACGACGAGGCCACCATCTGCGAGGCCGATACTGTCATCGAGCTTGGCCCCGGTTCGGGCTCGCACGGCGGCGACATTATGTTTCAGGGCAGCGTTGACGACCTGCTTTCCAAGGCCAATACGCTTACGGCCCGCTATCTGCGCGGGGACGACACCATTGCCCTGCCGGACGCCCGGCGTGATCCGCAGGGCTGGCTTGTGCTGCATAATGTGACCACCAACAATCTGCGCAATGTGGAATGCCGCATCCCCCTTGGCGTGCTGACCTGCGTAACCGGGGTTTCCGGCTCCGGCAAAAGCTCGCTGGTGGTGGACACGCTGTATAAGCATCTGGCCCTGAACCTGGGTCTGCGTGTGGACCAGCCCGGCGCCATCGGCGGTCTGGCCTATGAAGACGGCGCTGCCCCCATCGAGCGCATCGTGGCCATTGACCAGACGCCCATCGGGCGTACCCCGCGCTCCAACCCGGCTACCTATACCAAGATATTCGACGAGATTCGCAATATCTTCGCCATGACGCAGGATGCCCGCAAACGCGGCTACAAGCCGGGTCGGTTCAGCTTTAACGTGCGCGGGGGCCGGTGTGAAGCCTGCGGCGGCGACGGGCAGATTCGGGTGGAAATGCATTTTCTGCCGGACGTTTACGTTACCTGCGACGTGTGCAAGGGCAAGCGCTACAACCACGAAACCCTTGAGGTGCGCTACAAGGGGCTGAACATCGCCGAGGTGCTCAACCTTACCGTGAGCCAGGCCAGAGACCTGTTTCAGAACTATCCGGCGCTGGAGCGCCGCCTTGCCGTGCTGGAAGAGGTCGGCCTGGAATACCTGCGGCTTGGGCAGCCCGCCACCACGCTTTCGGGCGGCGAGGCCCAGCGTATCAAGATCTCGCGCGAGCTGGGCAAACGCTCGCTGCCGGGCACCATGTATATTCTGGACGAACCCACCACCGGTCTGCACATGCACGAGGTGGGCAAGCTCATCAAGGTGCTGCACGCCCTGGTGGACAGGGGAGCCAGCGTGGTGGTCATTGAGCATAATACGGACATGATCCTCGCTTCCGACCATGTGCTGGATATGGGGCCGGGCGGCGGCGAAAACGGCGGCCTGATCGTTTCGGCCGGAACGCCGGAAGCCATTGTGGCCGACCCCAACTCCGTAACCGGGCAGTTTCTCATGCAGGAACGTCTGGACAGGATCAAGAGGCGCACCAGCTAGGCCCGTCACGTTGGAGGGTTTTGTGGGTGAGGGTGAAATGTTTTGTGGGGAGGGACCCTTTTGTAAAAGGGTCCCTCCCCCACGCCCCCAGCCCCTAAAATTTTTATTGTAGCATAGTACAAAGAGTTTTCTGATCTGGAACGAGGGGTTACATGCTCTGACGCTGCGCGAAAGTGCAGCGCACCGCAACGTGGTGTAGATGACAACATTGAAATGTGACGCATTTCTGTGCTAATCTGATTCGGATACAGAGGCTTTCAGACGTTACGCCATCGCTCGGGGCGGCCAGTCGTCCCTGGGGTCTAGTTATCGGGCCGTCGGCCAAGACCGTCGGCCAACACAGTCGATAGTCGTACGCTGTTTCCCCCCGCATCCGTGCTTGTCAGCAAAAAGAAACCACCCGCAATTTGCGGGTGGTTTCGGTTAGAAGCTCAAGCACGAGGAGGAGGAACGGAGGTTATGGGGCTGAGAAAACAAAGAGGGCTAGGGAAGCACTGATTAAAGAGCCTTCTGGAAACGCGCAGTTATTTCGTTTCCCTAGAGCTTGCCCACCAGATCAAGGCCGGGCTTCAGGGTGGCTTTGCCGGGCTTCCAGCGGGCAGGGCACACCTGGTCGCCGTGTTCGGCCACAAACTGGGCGGCCTCAAGCTTGCGCAGCAGTTCCTCGGCATTGCGTCCGATGCCCAGGTCATGCACTTCATACGCCTTGATAATGCCCTCGGGGTTCACAATAAAGCTGCCCCGCAGCGCCTGACCGGCTTCTTCAATGAGCACGTTGAAAGAACGCGCCAGTGTGCCTGCGCAGTCTGCAAGCATGGGGTATTTGACTTTGGCGATGTTGGGCGAAGCGTCTGCCCAGGCCTTGTGCACAAAGGCGCTGTCGCAGGAAACAGAATAAATTTCGCAATGGAGCTTCTTGAAGTCGTCGTACATTTCTGCCAGGTCTTCAAGTTCTGTGGGGCACACGAACGTAAAGTCCGCCGGGTAGAAAAAGAAGACAGACCAGTGGCCCAGCAGGTCAAGGTCGCAGACGGTTTTCAGTTCGCCAGCCTGGTATGCCTGAACTGAGAAGGGTTCCACTTTTTTGTTGATCAGATTTGACATGATGGTTTCCTTATTTTGGCGGACGGCTGCGTCGTCCGGCAGCAAGTGGGGTTTCTCTTTTTGAAAACAGTATTCAATCTTATTATGCCTGTCAAGCAAATGAGAAAAATTCTTGGAAGGCTGGATCTGAATTACGTGTAGCAGAGAACAGCCCGTTCTGGAACGTGGAAAATTACCTTCCCATTTGTGTAAGCCTTCTCGGGTGCGGGGGCAAAAAGGCCGCGCTTTGTAGGTATTACGGGATGTCCAGCCTGAACAGACATCTGTAATCCATTGCTTTTTGCCTGAAAGTGCGTCACAAATAAGGCTCTAGTCTGAGGTCAAAAGCGGGTCCGTCAAAAAACAGTACCTGTTTTACGTGGCGCGAACCGAAAAAATATTTTAGCATGGATCTGGGGGTAGGCAATTATGACAGCAAAACAGCGTGACGCCTGCCTGGCGGACTTTCTGGAGTTCATGAACCGCAAGGGCCTGAACACCACCTCGCAACGGCGCATTATCGCCGAAGCTTTTTTTGAACTGCCGGGCCACCATTCGCTTGAAGAGTTTTACCAGCATATCCTGCAACGTGATTCTGGTATCGGGCAAACCACAGTATACCGGACCCTGAAGCTGCTCTGTGATGCCGGAATGGCTATGGAAATTCACTTCAGCGACGGTATCACCCGTTACGAAGTGGCCAAGCCCGACAGCCACCACGACCACCTTGTGTGCCTGCAGTGCGGAAAAATTGTGGAGATATGCGACCCACGCATTGAAAAATTACAGCGCGAACTGGCTGAAAAATATGGATTCAAGCTGCGGGGGCATGTGCATAATCTTTATGGATTGTGCGAAACCTGCCGCGCCGAGGCTGCCGAAAAGGACAGCTAGGATGTCTTTGATCTGAAAGACTCGCGGGTGTCTGCGGGGGCAGCCCCGGGGAGCGCCCCGTATTTCTTGTGCCCGGCGGCCAGAGCTGAAAATGCTTCGGGCGTTGTGACCACGGGACGGCGCAAGAAGTCAACCTGTGTAACGTTAGAACTGCACAAAAAGTCAACAGCGCACGGCACAGCCTTACATGCAGCCGCTTCGCCGCGCGTCCGGCTCGCAGGCTTGCCACGGGCTGCCGCGAAAATAACGCTGCTCTATTCATTTGCACGTGCATAACTGGCGTGATGCAAACGTTGCGTGGAGCTCCCCTCAAAGTGCTCTGCGCTTTGTTGTTTTGCGGGCCATCAGAGCCTGGGCCTTTGAAAAGGGTGTATGCTCCAGCGCTGCACGAGAGCGCAGCGTGCCGCAATGTGGCATGTATTCTGCCGACAATCGCAGTTTGTGGCAGAATGAGCAGTTAAAGCATGAAGCCTCTCAAAAATAATCAGGTCTGTTTCGCCTTTTTTCTGCTTCGCCTTTCTCCTGCTTTTTTTGTCAGAGAAAAGGAGGGCAGTTACCCAAAGTGTATATAATACTGCTTGCGTATGAAAATGTAGCTGTATATGCCCCTAGCGAACTTGACATTCATTTTCGTCAGGCGCAGTATTCAGTCATGAGGTGATTCACATGGACGCACAATTGATTGTCGTGGCGCTTTGCATTGCGGGTGCGGCATTTTTTATTATTCGCCGCATGGTTCGGGCGGTAAATAAAGGCCAGTGCGGCTGCGGTTGCGACGGCTGCGGCAGCCCCGGCAAACCCAAGGATATGGCCTGCTGCCCGTCAAAAGGCGCGGAATCGACTGCGGAAGCCCAGCGGTTGGAAGCCACCCGTATCAATCCCGGTAATCGAAAAGATACGTAAAAAGCCTGTAAGGAATTTGCCGATGATGCCTGACGCAGGAACGCCCGTTATGGCCTCCATCCCGGCCGAATACGAGGTATGCTTTCGGCGTCTGGTTTTGCTCCCTTGGTAGAGTCCGGCCCCCCCATTGTCATAGCCCCCTCCGCTCGCTGCCTGGCCTGGTTGTGCAGCGTCAAACAGCGAGATAGTACAGCCCCGGAGTTTTCTCCGGGGCTGTCATTATTGGTAACCCAAAACCGCCTGCATAGCGGATGGTTTTGATTGTTGCGCATGCGTGCCGGGCTGATGTCCACACCATGCGGTTGTGGCGTTGCCGCGCGAGGGATGGCTGGAAAGGCCGTAGGACTGGGGCTGGAGCAAGAAGCGGTGGCCGCTCATAAGCGAAAAAGTGGTTGTGGGCTTGCCGAGCCGCATCGCCTTTGCGCAAGGCTCTGCGGCAACGACAAGGCATGTGCTTGCGACTCGCGGCCGCCGACGGAGCGGGCAACCTTTGAGATGGTGTGACGCCTGGAAGGCGCTGGCTCTGGAACCCTCGCCCCAGACTACAACTCTCTTTGCACTATGCTTACCAGGCAATAAGAGTTGTAGGGGGAGGGGGCGTGGGGGAGGGACCCTTTTGCAAAAGGGTCCCTTCCCCACAAAGCTTTCCAACCCTTCCCCCACAAAGCATTCCACGTTGCGTCAGTCTCGGCGAAGATATATTTTTAATAGTTATTTGTCCTGGCTGTCTGAAAAGCTCAGGTTTCTGAACCAGTCCGGCACCGGAATAGGGCGGCCTTCCTTGTTTACCAGCGCATGCTGGGTCATTCCTGTGGCCAGCAGGCGCGTCTTGTCCTCGTTCCATATCTCATATACAAAGCGCATGGAGGCCCGGGTCCACTCGCTGATGCCTGCGCGCACCAGAAGAAGATCGTCATAATGGGCCGGTGAACGGTAGCGGCACTGCGCTTCACGAACGGGCAAAATAAGGCCCCTTTTTTCAACTTCAGCGTAGCTCATGCCGCAACGGCGAATGTATTCGCCACGGGCGCGCTCGAAAAGATGCAGATATTCAGCATAATAAAGAACGCCCATCGTGTCCGTTTCTCCATAAGAGACGCGGTGGGGCATCCAGATATCAGGGGTAGGAAAAGCGTCATGCACGAGAAATCTCCTTATGTATATGCGCCGTGCGCACCGGAGCCGATCCAGGAGCCGGGCGTCCGCAGGTGCGGGTTTGCGGCATTGCTGCTCATGTGTCTGGTGCTGGGGGCCTGTGCCAAAACAGTTGCCCCTCCCGCTCCAGAATACGTGGGGCCGCCAGTGGGCTTTGAAAGCCCCGAATTTTTTGTGAGCTGCCTGCGGCCCGGCAACCAGGATCTGACCAGTTGGAAGGACATGGCTCCTACCGTGCGCAAGTCTTTGCTCTATGTCAACAGCAAGCCCCAAGGCGCCGTTGCCGTGCAAAGGCCCGGCCTTACCGTGACCTGGGGCGAGCTTTCGCGTACGCTCACCCGCCTTCAGGAGCTTTTGCCCCGTCTGGACAAGGAACCGGGGCTTTTTCTCGCCAATTTCTCCTGGGTGGAGGTGCCTGACGGCATAAAGTATTCGGGCTACTATGAGCCTATGGTGCGCGCCAGCCGTACGCGCAAGCCCGGCTATACCCAGGCCATTTACGGTTTGCCGCCGGATCTCAAGTCCGTGGTGGCCAAGCGCGGCCGCTATCATGATCGCCGTACCATTGAGGAAAAGCAGGTGCTGGCAGGCAAGGGGCTTGAGCTGGCCTGGGCCGCCGACCCTGTGGACGTGTTCTTTCTGGAAATACAGGGGTCAGGCCGACTAGTTTTCGACGACGGCACCCAGGCCTTTGTCAATTACGCGGGGCAGAACGGGCACAAGTACAAAAGCTCGGGCCGCATCATGCGTGAAAAAGGTCTGCTCAAACAGGGCGATATTTTTGAGCAGCGCCAGTGGTTCAAGGACAACCCCCACCGCGTGCGCGAAATACTCAACGATAACCCCAGCTACGTCTTTTTCAAATACAGCGGACGCGGCCCCACAGGGGCCATGGGTCAGGTGGTGGACGACTGGCTTTCACTGGCCACGGACCGCACCTTCATACCCCTTGGTTCGATCGTGGCCTATGGGGTGAACATACCTGACCAGCAGCGCGGCAAATTTCCTCTGCGCGGCATAGGCTTTGCCCAGGACGTGGGCGGAGCCATCAAAAAGAACCGTATCGACGTGTTCTGCGGCGGCGAAGAGCGCGGCAACTTTGTGGCCAGCCACCTGGACGCCAAGGGCCCGGCCTGGGTGCTGCTGGCAAAATAGGCGCGCGCTACGATCACCGCACAAGACGTTTCGCGGTGAAATGCTTTGTGGGGGAGGGACCCTTTTGTAAAAGGGTCTCCTCCCCCACACCCCCTCCCCCTAAAACTTTTGTCTATTGCAGCGTATAGCAAAGAGTTTTCTGATAGGAAGAAAAGATGTTGGGGGCAGCGCCTTCCAGGCGGCACAGCATCATAAAGAGTATTTGTTCTGGCTGACAGAAATGACAAGGCGCGCCCCTTACGGGGCGCGCCTTTCTGCGTGTACGGGTAATGCCCGTGGGAACTAGCCGAGGAAGGCCTTGAGGTCGTCCTGCGCGGTGCTCACGCCGCCGATATTGAACTGTTCAACCAGCACCTTGACCACATTGGGGGAAAGGAAGGCGGGCAGGGTGGGTCCAAGGTGGATATTCTTGACGCCAAGGCTGAGCAGGGCCAGCAGCACGATGACGGCCTTCTGTTCGTACCAGGCGATGTTGTAGACGATGGGCAGGTCGTTCACGTCCTCAAGGCCGAAAACTTCCTTGAGCTTGAGGGCGATGACGGCCAGGGAGTAGGAGTCGTTGCACTGCCCGGCGTCCAGCACGCGGGGGATGCCGCCGATGTCGCCCAGGGCGAGCTTGTTGTAGCGGTACTTGGCGCAACCAGCGGTAAGGATGACGGTATCCTTGGGCAGGCCAGCGGCAAATTCCGTGTAGTAGTCGCGGGATTTGGCGCGGCCGTCGCAGCCGGCCATGACCACGAACTTCTTGATGGCGCCGGACTTCACGGCGTCAATGACCTTGTCGGCCAGGGCCATCACCTGGTTGTGGGCGAAGCCGCCGATGATTTCGCCGGTTTCGATTTCCGTGGGCGCGGGGCAGGTCTTGGCGTGGGCGATGATGGCGCTGAAGTCCTTGTGTTCGCCGATTTCACCGGGAATGTGCTTGCAGCCCGAGAAGCCCACGATGCCCGTGGTGTACACGCGGTCCTTGTAGCTTTCCTTGGGGGGCACAAGGCAGTTGGTGGTCAGCAGGATGGGGCCGTTGAAGCTGTCAAACTCTTCCTTCTGCTTCCACCACGCATTGCCGTAGTTGCCCTTGAAATGGGCGTACTTCTTGAACGCGGGGTAGTAGTGGGCGGGCAGCATTTCAGAGTGCGTGTACACGTCAACGCCCTTGCCTTCGGTCTGCTGGAGCAGCATTTCGAGGTCGCGCAGGTCGTGGCCGGAAATGAGGATGCCGGGGTTGGAACCCACGCCGATGTTGACCTTGGTGATTTCGGGGTGGCCGTACGCGCCGGTGTTGGCGGCGTCAAGCAGGGCCATGGCCGAAACGCCGAACTTGCCGGTTTCAAGGGTAAGGCCCACGAGGTCGCCCACGCTCAGGCTGTCGTCCAGGGTTTTGGCAAGAGTTTCCTGTATGAAGGAGTCAAGGCTGTTTTCATGCTTGCCCAGCACGTCGGCGTGCTTGGCGTAGGCGGCCATGCCCTTGAGGCCGAAGGTGATGAGCCAGCGCAGGGAGCGCATATCGTCGTCAGTGGTGGCCATGACGCCCACGGTTCCCGCCTTGGCGAGCATGGCGGACTTGTCGGCGGCATCCCACAGGGCGGCATCGCTGAGGCCGGACTTGTCGCCAAGGGTGGCGGCCAGTTCCTTCTTGGCCTTACAGGTCATGCGGATGCGCTCGGCCAGAATGTCGTCGTCAAAGTTGGCGTTGGTGATGGTGGCAAAAAGGTTGCCCACAACCAGCTGGTCGATCTTGTGATCTATGGTCTTGCCTTCGGCGCGCAGGCGGGTGGTGATCTGGCCAAGACCCTTGGACACATAGATCAGCACGTCCTGAAGCGCGGCTGTTTCGGGCTTTTTGCCGCATACGCCAACCTGGGTGCAACCTTTGTTACCTACGGTTTCCTGACACTGATAGCAGAACATGGCATTACTCATGGTAGTATCCTTCTTGCGGCTCCGTTGCGGCGGAGGCTTGGGTGAACCCGCGCATGGCGGGCGGCGCTATAAAAGTTTTATTGGTTTTCGGTGGGAAAAACGACCACCAGCAGCATCTTGAAGCGTTCGGGCGCGCTTACGGCATGCGGGTGTCCGGCGGGCATCACTATGGCTTCGCCTGCCTTGAGAAAGGTGGTCTGCCCATCGATGCTGACCTGCCCCTGACCGTCCAGAGCCAGGACAAATGCGTCGCCTGTGGAGGTGTGCGCGCTGATTTCCTCGCCCTGGTCAAAGGCGAAAAGCGTCATGCTTACTGCGGCATTTTGAACAAGGGTCTTGCTGGCTATCTGCCCGGGCTGGTACGCCACCTGCTCTGCAAGGGGCAGGGCCGTGGCGTAATCGAGATTTTTGAGGAAGCGTTGCATGATTCCCTCCTTGGCTTTGACGATTCCTGTATAGCAAGGGGGAGTCTGCGCGTCCGTAACATTTGTTACGGAACAAAATAATCGTAAAATTCTTTTAGCCGTTCGGGGTGGGGCAGGGTGATGGCCTTGCCGTGTATGTTCAGCAGCCCCTCATCACGCATGGCGGCCAGCTCCCGCGAAAGCGACGGGCGGGTCACACCCAGAAAATCAGCCATCTGTTCGCGGTTCATGCCCAGAGTCAGTGATCCGTCCGGGGCGCGATGCTCCAGCAAAAGGGCGGCAATTTTGCGCCGCAGACTGCCGGATGACAGCAGCGATACCCGGCGGGTCAAAAAAAAGGCCTTGCGCGCAAAGACCGAGAGCATGTTGCGGATGATCTGCGCATGCATGGCGCAGCGCTTTTCACAGGTAGAATAAAAGAATTTTGCGGGTATGGCCAGAACCCGCACAGGACTTTCCGCCTGCACGCTACAGCCGTAGGTAGCCTGATCAAGAAAAACATACACTTCGCCGAACAGATCGCCAGGGCGGTCAATACGGGCCATGACCGCGCGTCTGCCGTCGGCGCTGTCGCGTCCCACCGTGACGGAGCCCTCCAGCAGGACGAACAGCCGGGTGGGCGAATCGGTTTCGCAAAAAACCATTCCCCCCCTGCCGTGCTTCTCCTCCACAGCGCCGCTGCACCCCAGACAGAGTCTGGCTTCTTCAGCGGTCATATGCGCGAAAAGGTCACAGTTTTTCAGGGCCTGATCCATGTATTCTTCCCGTCCTGATGAGAAAACCGGCATCGCAGGAGCGTCCTGCCGATCGTATGCTTGAAGGCAGTATACACTAAAGCCTATAAAATGCACACCTCTAAGTTTGGCTTGACCGTGCTGTGGATGCAAAAACGGGCAGGCCTGGTTTTGGACGGCACGCCCGCGCCTCACAGGATTGCAGGGGCTTGCAAAACAAAAAGCCCGTTTCCGGGCTTTTTGTCGCAATAATCGCTTGTGGTGCGGGGCGCAGGTTACAGCGAGGGCAGCCCCAGCAGCACTCTGGCGGAAATGGCCACCTGCATGAGCACCTGGGAGATGTCCTTGACGGCCTGCATGCTTTTGGATTCCACCTTGGGCAGCACCAGTATCTGGTCGCCGGGCGAAATGTGGCTGCCGCCCTGCGTCACCGAGCCGTTCTGGTGCATGACAAGAATCTTGTCGCTGTCCGCGCGGTTGGTCAGGCCGCCCGCGCTCTTGATGTAGTCGTCCGAATCCTTCTTCTTGGCCCAGAGCATGGCCTGGGGAACCATGACCTCGCCGCTGACCAGCACAACGTCGCTCTTGGTGGGAATGACGATGACGTCGCCTTCCTCCAGGCTCAGATCGGCCTTGTCCGGGCCGCCTTCAAGCACCACCACGCCTTCTGGTTCCACAGCCTTGGCGCGCTCCACAAACTTGGACACCATTTCGGCTTCCTTGGCGCGTATTTGCGCTTCTTCGGTGCTGGCCGAAGAGGCGGTGAGGGCGGTTTCTTCCAGGCGGCGCAGGGAGTCGGCAATGGCCTTCTTCTGCCGGACGGCCACGCTCTTGCGCTTGATGTACATGGCATCAAGGTTGGCGCGTTCCGGTTCCACGGCAATGAAGTTCTTCACGTCGCGCAGGCGCGCGCCCTGACGGACAGGAAAGCGCGAAGCGCCGCGCACCGCGCCCTGGACTTCAACCATTATGGTGTTGCCCGAGGCGTCGGCGATGAACTGCACCTTGTCGCCGTCTTCAAGGCGCAGGCTGCGCAGGTCTTTCAGGGGCAGATATGTGCTGTAGGGCGCGCCGTTGCGTGTGCCGTTGAGGGTGATATGCGAGGCGCGGCTTTCGGGTTCGGCCAGTTCGATGAGGGCCGCCCCGGTGGCCTGCCCCTTGGGAAATTCAAAAAGCGCCGCATTGCGCACTACGCCCGTGGCCGTGACTGTGGGGCCTTTTTCGCCCACCACCAGGGTGTCGCCGTCCTGCAGCCGCACGGCGGGCAGCACGCCCTTGCGGGCAAAGGGGTAGAGGTCAAGGTTTGCTACGGATTTTCCGTCGCGCATAAGATGGATGTCGCGGTAGCTTCCGCGCACAGGGTCAAGGCCGCCCGCCTTGTCCAGAAAGCTGAGCATGGGATCGTTGGGGCCGCCGGTGTAGCTGCCGGGGCGGGTTACGCCGCCGGTCACAAAGATGGACACGGGGCGGGCGTCCAGGGGGGCGGCGTAGATCTGCACGTCGGGGTGTCCGTTGGCGGCCAGTTTGCTGCGCAGAGCGTCGACCAGCTTGTCGTAGGCAAGCCCTGCCACGGGCATGTCGCCCACCTCGGGCAGGTTCATGTGTCCATCCGGCCCCACGGTCAGGGTGCGGTCGACGTTAAGGTCGCCACCCCACAGACGCACCACCACACGGTCGCCGGAGGCGATGACGGAGCCTTCTTTGTTGTGGGCGAAATTGCCCTGAAAAAGATTGGCCGCGTATGGCCGCACGTTGTCTTCGGCCTGGGCTGCGCCACAAAGGGACAACAGAACCAGAATGGCGAGAAAGTAGTTTTTTTGCAGCATGGTGTTCCAACGGATGAGACGCGCGGTTTCGCGGCTGAGCCGCGCCGCGCGCCTGCAATAGTTACGGGGTCAGCCCCCGTTGAAATTACGGCTTGGAGATGCCCTGTCCCCAGACTCTGGGAGCCATGATCCAGCGGCCCTGTTCGTCCTGACAGATGACCACCACTTCGGCTTCCTTCTGCCCGGCCAGTACTGTGCCGCGTTTGCAGTTTTCGCCCTTGGCCGAGGTGAAGACTTCGTCAACGCTCACGCTTACGCCCTGGCCGAATTGTACATCGTCCACAACGGTGGTTTGCCCGGGAGTGGAAAGTATCATGAAGTTTTCCACAGGGCCAGGGGGCGTTTCCACCTTTTGCGGGTTTTCGCCAAAGCCGCAGGCGGCCAGGGGCAGGGTGAGAAGAAGGGCGGCAGCCAGGTTGGCCAGCCGGTGAAAGCGCTGTGTGCGTAACGTGCCGAGGTTTGTGTTCATGCGGACTCCTGGCGGCGGCTGACCGGCGCGCCATGATCATCAGACGTGATTTCGGATCATTTTCTTCCACTCCCTGTCGCAGAGAACGCGGGCTCTGTCAATTCCCGGGGGATATGATATCGTTTAACTATGATTTAATAGTCACGCTTTTTGTTAAAATGGAGAAAATAAAAATGTAACACATAAGATACCAGTTGGTTATTGTGTCCACACTTTATAAATCCTGAATTTTATTTTGCATTTTGTTGTGAGGGTGGTATTATCTGCCTAATCTGAGCATCAGGTTAAGCATCATTTCAGGAGAATTCATGCCAAAGCCCTGTATGAAAACCATACACGTTCATGACGCAGTGGGTAGTGTTCTTTGTCACGATATAACGCGGATTGTGCCCGGTGAGAGCAAGGGGCCGGTCTTCCACAAGGGGCATGTCGTTCGGCCCGAAGATATCAAGGTGCTGCTCGAAGTTGGCAAGGAGCATCTTTATGTTTTCGAACCGCTCCCCGGCATGGTGCATGAAAATGACGCCGCCGCTCGCATTGTGGCCGCCACGGCGGGCAGCAACCTTGTGGCCGAAGAACCTAAGGAAGGGCGCATCAACCTTTTGGCCGCATGTGACGGCCTGTTGCGTATTGATGTGCCAGCGCTGACCAGGATCAACAGCCTAGGCGAAATTACCATAGCCACGCTGCACAGCATGCAGTTTGTGACCAAGGGGCGGCCTGTGGCGGGCACACGCGTGGTGCCGCTCATGATAGAAGACGAAAAGCTGCGCCGCATGGAGGCCAGCGTCACCGGCCCCGTCGTGGAGGTGCTGCCTCTTGCTCACGCCAAGGTGGGCGTGGTGACCACTGGCAGCGAAGTGTATTACGGCCGCATTCAGGATGCCTTTGGGCCTGTGCTGCAAAAAAAGTTCGCCAAACTGGGCAGCACAGTTATGGGGCAGACCCTCACCAGTGATGAGGTGTCCATGACGGCATCCGCCATTGTGGATTTTTTGCATCAGGGCGCAGATATGATCGTGGTCACGGGCGGCATGTCCGTTGATCCGGACGACCGAACGCCTATGGCCATCCGCGCTTCCGGGGCGAAAGTCCTCAGTTATGGCGCGCCGGTATATCCTGGCGCCATGTTTCTTCTGGCCTATGCAGCCGGGCCGCGTGGCCCTGTGCCCGTTTTGGGCCTGCCGGGCTGCGTCATGTACCACAAGGCCAGTATTTTCGATCTGGTGGTGCCGCGTCTGCTGGCCGGCATCAAGGTCACGCCCGAAGACGTGGCGGCCCTGGGGCACGGCGGTTTTTGTTCGGGCTGTCCTGAATGCACTTACCCCATGTGTCCTTTTGGCAAATAGAGACGCGGGCGTAACGGTATCGCAATCAAAGTATCACTCTGCCTTCCGGAAGAGCAGCACGGCGTATTCGCCGGTCAGTAACGGCCTTGAGCGCGGATATCCCGCGTCGGCATATACACAGGCATTCATCAATAAAGGAGTCGCGCATGGAACCAAAAACTCTTGTAGTGAACGGCATTCCCCGGCGTTTGCTGGTCAGCCCCAATGATACTCTGGTGGACGTGCTGCGCAGTCAGTTGCAGCTCACCAGCGTCAAAGTTGGCTGCGGCAAAGGGCAGTGCGGCGCTTGTACCGTCATCGTCGACGGCAAGGTGTCGCGCGCCTGCATCATCAAGATGAGCCGTGTGGCTGATAATGCGGCCATTACTACTCTTGAAGGCATCGGTACGCCGGCCTGCCTGCATCCTCTGCAGCATGCCTGGATACAGCACGGCGCGGCTCAGTGCGGTTTTTGCACCCCCGGCTTCATCGTGTCTGCCAAGGCTTTGCTGGATGAGAACATCAAGCCCAGCCGTGAAGATGTGCGCGACTGGTTCCAGAAGAACCACAATATCTGCCGCTGCACGGGCTACAAGCCCCTGGTGGACGCCGTCATGGACGCTGCGGCCATCATGCGCGGCGAAAAAACCGTTGAAGAAATCAGCTTCAAGATGCCTGCCGACGGCCGCATCTGGGGCACCAGCATCCCCCGTCCCAGCGCTGTGGCCAAGGTCACGGGCGTGGCCGAATTCGGCGCGGACGCCGCAGGGCGTATGCCTGAAAACACCCTGCATCTGGCCCTGGCCCAGGCCAAGGTATCCCATGCCATCATTAAGGGCATAGACACCTCCGAGGCCGAAAAGATGCCCGGCGTGGTCAAGGTGCTGACCCACAAGGACGTGAAGGGCAAAAACCGCATCACGGGCCTCATCACCTTCCCCACCAACAAGGGTGACGGTTGGGAACGCCCCATCCTGAACGACCAGAAGATCTTCCAGTACGGCGATGCCCTGGCCATCGTTTGTGCCGACTCCGAGGCTAACGCGCGCGCCGCCGCTGAAAAGGTCAAGTTTGACCTGGAACTGCTGCCCGAATACATGAGCGCCCCTGAAGCCATGGCCCCTGACGCCATTGAAATTCACCCCGGCACCCCCAACGTCTATTATGACCAGTTTGAAGAAAAAGGCGCCGATACGGCTCCGTTCTTCAACGATCCCAATAACGTGGTGATCGAGGGCAGCTACTACACCCAGCGCCAGCCGCACCTGCCCATCGAACCCGACGTGGGTTACGGCTACATCAACGATCAGGGCCAGGTGGTCATCCACTCCAAGTCCATTGGTCTTCACCTGCACGCGCTTATGATCGCTCCCGGTCTGGGCCTGGAATTCCCCAAGGATCTCGTGCTGGTGCAAAACACCGCGGGCGGCACCTTCGGCTACAAGTTCAGCCCCACTATGGAAGCGCTCATCGGCGTGGCCGTCATGGCCACCGGTCGTCCCTGCCATCTGCGCTACAACTACGAGCAGCAGCAGAACTACACCGGCAAGCGTTCGCCCTTCTGGACCACGCTGCGTTACGCCGCCAACAAGCAGGGCAAGATCCTCGCTATGGAAACGGATTGGAGCGTCGACCACGGTCCTTATTCCGAATTCGGCGACCTGCTGACCCTGCGTGGCGCGCAGTATATCGGCGCGGGCTACGGCATCGCCAACATTCGCGGCCAGGGCCGCACCGTTGCCACCAACCACTGCTGGGGCGCGGCGTTCCGTGGTTACGGCGCGCCGGAATCGGAATTCCCCTCTGAAGTGCTCATGGACGAACTGGCTGAAAAGCTCGGCATGGATCCCTTCGAACTGCGCGCCTTGAACTGCTATAAGGAAGGCGACACCACGCCCTCTGGCCAGGTTCCTGAAGTTATGAGCCTGCCTGAAATGTTCGAAAAAATGCGCCCCTACTATGAAGAATCCAAAAAGCGCGTGAAGGAGCGTTCCACCGCCGAAGTCAAGCGCGGCGTGGGCATCGCCCTTGGCGTGTACGGCGCTGGCCTTGACGGGCCGGATACCTCCGAAGCCTGGGTAGAACTCAACATGGACGGCAGCGTGACCCTGGGCAACTCCTGGGAAGACCACGGCCAGGGCGCTGACGCCGGTTCGCTGGGCACGGCCCATGAGGCCCTGCGTCCCCTGAAGATCGCCCCCGAAAAGATTCACCTGCTCATGAACGACACCAGCAAGACCCCCAACTCCGGTCCTGCGGGCGGCTCACGTTCACAGGTGGTCACGGGCAACGCCATCCGCGTGGCCTGCGAAATGCTCATCGAGGGCATGCGCAAGCCCGGCGGCGGCTTCTTTACTCCTGAAGAAATGAAGGCCGAAGGCCGCCCGCTGCGCTATGAAGGCAAGTGGACTGCGCCTGCCAAGGACTGCGACGGCAAGGGCCAGGGTTCGCCTTTCGCCTGCTACATGTACGGCCTGTTCCTTTCCGAAGTGGCTGTTGAAGTGGCCACCGGCAAAGCCACCGTTGAAAAAATCGTCTGCGTGGCCGACATCGGCACCCTCTGCAACAAGCTTGTGGTGGACGGGCAGATCTACGGCGGCCTCGCCCAGGGCGTTGGCCTGGCTCTTACCGAAGATTACGAAGACCTCAAGAAGCACAGCACCATGGGCGGATCGGGCGTTCCCAGCATCAAGATGATCCCCGACGATATGGAAATCGTGTATGTGCAGACCCACCGCAAGGATGGCCCCTTCGGCGCTTCCGGTGTGGGCGAAATGCCCCTCACCGCCCCGCATGCGGCCATCATCAACGGCATCTACAATGCCTGCGGCGCGCGCATCCGTCATTTGCCCGCGCGTCCCGAAAAGGTCTTGGAGGCCATGCCCAAGTAGGGTAGGGTTATAACAAAGGAAAAAAACCGGAGGGAGGGGCGCAGCGCCTGGCATCGCCACACTCGCTGCAATGTCCCTCCCTCCGGGCCCTCACCCGCAAAGATCACTGGTTTGTCTGGCGCGCAGGGGTACAGGCTCTTGTCGCGTATTGTCCTAAAGTTTGAGCGGGGTTTTCGGGGGCTCCCCCGAAAACCCCGCTCCATTTTTGCGGCGGGGAACATGTCAGGTCTTGCAGCGAAAACGCGCGGGCCGGACTGGGAAAGAGACTGTTGCCCGTACTTCACACCTAGCCGGTTTTGCAGTGAGTTGACGCCATGATGGATCAAAAACGTCTGCACGAGATTGAAGCCCGCTGTACGCAGGAAAGCCCTCCGCGCTGCCGCGAAGCCTGTCCTTTCGATCTGGACGTGCGTGCCTTCATGGCGCGTATGGCCGAGGGCAAGCCCGGCGAGGCCCGTAAGCTTGTGGAGCGCCACCTGCCGTTGCCCGGCATCATCGCTCGCATCTGTGACGCCCCGTGTGAGACTGTCTGCCTGCGGCGCGACCTTGGCGGCAGCGTTGCCATGCATGGCCTTGAGCTGGCCTGCATGCTGGCGGTTGGCCCGCAGGGCCGCCCCTTGCCCCTGCCGCCCAAGCGCTTCAGCATAGCGATCATTGGGGCGGGTCTGGCGGGCCTCGCGGCTGCCTGGGATCTTTCGCGCAAGGCATATCCCGTAACGGTGTACCATGCCGGAACGCCCGGTCAGGCGGTGCTTGAAGCCTATCCGCAACTGCGCAACGAGGGTGACGGAGCGCTTGCCAAGGATTTTCTGTCCGAAGATATGGATCTTCTAGTTCGCCAGAAGGTGCAGTTCGTTGCTGCCGAGCTGGATCAGGCACTACTGGACAAGGCGACTGCGGAATTCGCAGGCGTGCTTGTGGATGCGGGCGCGGCCCCGGCTCTGGCACCGGCCCTTGCGGCCCTCGATGAGGAAACCCTGCACTGGCGCGATACAGTGTGCTGTGCGGGCTGGCCCAGCGTGACGCCCACGGGGCACAGTTTTGCCTCATCGTCGCGTCAGGCCGGGCAGGGACGGCGCGCCGCCCAGACGCTGGAGCGCCTGACCAGTGGCGTGTCTCTTACCGCCGCGCGCAACAAGGAGCAGGGCACCCTGCATACGGACGTGCGCGGCATTGCCCCCGTACCGCGTGTGGAGCCAGCCGCCGCCGTGTATACTGCCGACGAGGCCGTGGCTGAAGCTGCCCGCTGCCTGCAGTGTCAGTGTATGATCTGCGTGCGCGAATGCGTCTATCTGCAAAAATACAAAGGCTATCCACGCGTTTACGCGCGACAGATTCACAATAACGCCTCCATCGTCAAGGGCCTGCATACGGCCAATGCCCTGATCAACGGCTGCGCCCTGTGCGGCCAGTGTGAAGAGCTTTGCCCGGAAAATTTCTCTATGGCCGAGCTTTGCCTCTCCGCGCGTGAGGACATGGTGGAGAGAGGCTATATGCCCCCATCCGCCCACGAATTTGCCCTTGAGGATATGGAAAGCGCCTCCGGCCCGGAATGCGCTCTTGTTTTGCCCGACACTTCCTTGCCCTCCGGCGTTGCGCCGTCGTGGCTGTTTTTCCCCGGTTGCCAGCTTGCGGCTTCACGCGGGGAGCAGGTGGCCCGCGTATACGCCCTGTTGCGTGAGCGTATGGCCGCAGGCCCCGAACCCGGCGTGGCCCTCATGCTCTCCTGCTGCGGCATTCCTGCCCGGTGGGCCGGACGAGCCACCCTTTTTGCCGAACATACGGCAAAACTGCGTCAGACGTGGGAAGGCCTTGGCAAGCCACGGATAATGGCGGCCTGTTCTTCCTGTCTTGCCGCCCTGCGCGAATCCCTGCCCGAAGCCGAATCCCTGTCGCTTTGGGAGGTTATGGACCAGATGGGCCTGTCAGACAGCCTGTTGCCTTCTTCACCCCCGCAGTCCGACGAAAAGGCGGCGTCTTCTGGCGATCCGGCCATGGCCGGGGGCTGCGACGCAGGCCTGCCCGAGGTTTTTTCCATTCAGGATCCCTGCACGGCGCGGCATGACAGCGCGTGGCTTACGGCGGTGCGCAGCCTGGCCCAACGGGCGGGAGCGCGTATTGAAGAGCCTCGCCTCACCGGAGCGTCCACAGCCTGCTGCGGTTATGGCGGCCTTGTGTGGTGCGCCCAGCCTGAACTTGCGGACGCCATGGCCGCCCACCGCTCGGAGGAACTGCCCCATGCGGGCCTTGCCTCCTGCATCATGTGCCGTGACCGTATGGCGGCCAGCGGCAAGGAATGCTGGCATCTGCTGGATCTGCTTTTTCCCGCTTGCGCCAGCTCTGGGGCCGGCAGGGAGAAAGGCCCCGGTTTGTCCGCCCGCCGTGCCAACCGCGCGGCCCTACGGCGTCGCCTGGTGCGGGACTGGATGGGACAGGACGCGCCGGAGCCCGGCAAGGGAAGTGTCATCATAAGCGCCGAAATGCTGACCCGGCTGGAAGAACGGCATATTCTGCTGGAAGACATTGAAGCTGCCGTGGCCGGGGCCGAGGCCAGCGGGCACTGTTTTAAAAATCTTGAAAACGGTCATATTCTCGGCTCCTGGCGTCCCCGTCAGGTAGCATTCTGGGTAGAATATGAGCCTCAAGGCGAAAGTTTCATACTCCACGATGCGTGGTGTCACCGCATGGTGGTGCCCGGTTCCGGCGGTCACGAGGCTGCGGACGTCATCAACAGCCACCAGTGCTGCACGGACGGGCAGCGCGGCGGGCAAGGAGGACAGTCATGAGCATGGGCCCCAACTACGCCCCCGACGGCGGCCAATGGGTATGCTGCCGCTGCAATGTGCCCCTGGAGCAGGGCAAGGTTCCGGTTTTTTATCTCAACAGCGCTTTTGACGTCATTTTGCCGCGCTGCCCCAAGTGCGGCCTGACCCAGACGCCCAAATCCCTGGCTGAAGGCAAGATGGTTGAAGTGGAAGCGCTGCTGGAAGACAAATGAGCGCCCTGTGGGAGAGTGAATCCTTCCGCCGCGTGGCTGGCAACGTCTGGCGACCCGGCGGCACGTCCCTGACAGTCAGGGGCCTTGAACTGTGCCGCAAGCTCTGCGGCCTTGCGCCCAATGGCCTTGTGCTGGATATGGGCTGCGGCTGCGGGGCCACCCTGGGGCTGTTGCGTCAGGCCGGCTATCGTGTGATGGGGCTGGACAGGCAGGTGCAGCCCGAGGCCGTGAGCGCGGCGGGCGAAGACGGCGGGCAGATCATCCGGGCGGACGTAGCCCGGTTGCCACTGGCGGCAGGCAGCGTTGACGGCCTTGTGTGCGAATGCGTACTTTCGTTGCTGACGGACCCTCCGGGCGTGCTGCGCCAATGCCTGCGCGTGCTGCGTCCCGGCGGCGTGCTGCTTTTCAGCGACCTTACGCGGCGTGATGCCCAGGGCTCCGCAATGCCGGAGCACGTGCGCGACTCCGGGCAAAACTCCGCGACCTGCGGGGGGATGCAGCCGGATGGCATTGCACGCGGTTTTTCCGCTGCGCAGGGCACGGGCGCATCCTGCATGGAGGGCGCGCGTCCTGCGGCGCTGTGGGAGAGGTATTTACGGCAGGCGGGGTTTCAGATCGCGACGTATGAGGATCACAGCCGGGCACTGGTGGAACTGGCCGCCCGCATGGTCTGGTATGGGGAGACCGGCGCCGGGGGGCAAGGCCTTTCCGGCGGGTGTTCCTGTTCCGCCTCTGGCGGGGGGCGCAAATACGGCTATGGATTGTGGATAGCACAAAAGGAGAGAGCATGAATCCGATGATGATGGAGCTTCTGCCTCTGGTGCACGAGGGTTATTGTTGTAGTCAGTTGCTGATGTTGCTTATGCTTCAGGCCCGCGATCAGGAAAACCCTGACCTTGTGCGGGCGGTTCATGGCCTTTGTCATGGCATCGGCCAGTCGGACGGCCCTTGCGGCCTGCTCACTGGTGGAGCCTGCACCCTGGCGCTGGTAGCCGGCAAGGGGGCTGCCACTGAAACGCCGCACGCCATGCTTACGCCCCTGCTCAACGATTACGCCACATGGTTTTATGAGCGCACCAACGCTTACGGCGGCCAAAGCTGCAGTCAGATAGCCGCCGGGCTTGGCGCGACGTCGGGCGCGCCGGGCGAAGCGCCCAATCCTGTGGCCTGCGGCGACCTGCTGGCCGAATGTTGGGAAAAGATCATTGAACTGGTTCAGAGCTATGATCTGGACATCATGCCCGCGTCATGATTCTGCGCCGCACCCAAAGCCTTTGCCCGGTCTGTCTGCGGCGGCTGGACGCCGTATACGCCCTGGCTCAGGATGATCCATATTGTGTTGAACTGCGCAAGACCTGCCCCGAGCACGGCCTGTTTAGCGTGCCCGTGTGGCGCACGGCTGCCGAGGATTCGGCAGGCCAGCCCGTCTCCGGGGATCAGGGGGGCGTGTCTGTTCCCGCGTTCGAGTCCTGGTCGCGTCCCAAAAGCCCATCCTATCCTCTGCATCCCCGTATGCCCATAGGCGAGGGCTGCCCCTTTGACTGCGGCCTGTGCCCGGCGCACGCGCAGCATACCTGTACGGGCCTTGTGGAAGTGACCATGCGCTGCAACATGACCTGTCCCATCTGCTACGCGGGCGCGGGCGGATCAGGGCGGACGGACGGCGCGGATCCGGACCTGGCCTGCATCGCCAGCCAGCTGGACGCGCTCAAAACCGCGTCCGGCCCGTGCAATGTGCAGATTTCCGGCGGCGAACCCACGGTGCGTGACGATCTGCCGCAAATCATCGGTCTTGCGCGCGAAAGAGCTTTTGGCCTTGTGCAGGTCAACACCAACGGGCTGCGGCTGGCCGAAGAAGAGGGCTATGCCGCCACATTGCGCCAGGCCGGGCTGGATTCGGTCTATTTGCAATGGGACGGCGTGAGCGACGAGACATTCAGGACATTGCGCGGTCGCCCTTGCCTCGATTTCAAGCGTCGTGCCGTGGAAGCCTGCGCCGGGGCTGGCCTTGGCGTGGTGCTGGTGGCTACCCTTGTGCGCGGCGTCAATGATGGCGAAGTGGGCGACCTGCTGCGCCTGGCCCTGCGTCTTGGGCCAGCGGTGCGGGGCCTGCACGTGCAGCCCGCCGCGTTTTTCGGGCGCTACCCCTGGCGTCTGGAAGAGGCCCCAAGGCTCACCCTGCCGGAGGTCATGGCCTGTTTTACCCGGCAGGCTCCCGATCTTGTGCGCCCGGAACACCTGCACCCGCCGGGGTGCGAAAATGAATTGTGCTCCTTCAGCGCTGTTTATCGGCGTAATGATGCCGCGTCCTCTGCCAATGAAAACGGGAGGGCAAAGGACGCGTCGCCAGGGCTTCAATGGCTGCCGGACGCGGGCCAGTCCTGCTGTTCCCCGCGCCCGCAAGGCGCGGACTCCGCTGTCACCGGCGCAAGGGATGCGTCTGCCCCTGGGGCTTCTTTGCCAGATGCTGGCGTGCCGCCGTCTGCTGAAGAGGGCGCGCGAAAGGCAAAGCAGTTTGTGGCTCTGCACTGGCGCGGCGACAGCACTGGCGCGGAAAAGATCGCCGATCAGGCATCAGGGCTGGGCGCTGCTGGCGCTGGTCTGGACGGCTTCAGCCGGTTTTTGGCCCAGGCCGGGGCCGAACGGCGCTTCACGCTGTCCGCCATGGCTTTTCAGGATGCGCTGAGCCTGGATATCGAGCGCGTGCGCGGGTGCTGCATCCACGTTTTGCGGCGTGACGGGCGCATGATACCATTTTGCCTGCACAATCTGACATCACAGAACGGCACGCGGCTGTATGCGGAGGACGTTTCATGAATTCATGTTCCTCTTTTGGTGCTGGGGCTTCTTCGCGTGATCCTTCCACGCGCGGCTCTTCGTCTGCTGCTGCGGTTCCGGGGCGCGCACCTGGCTTTCGCAATCCTCTTGACGCCTGGCTGGCCGGTCAGTGCGGCGTGCAGGGCACAGACGCCAATACCTTTGTGCGCGCCCTGCGTGAATCCCGCGCCCGTTCCCTGACCCGTTGCCTGAACCATGCGGCGGCCCGCAGCGCCTTTTATGCCCGCAGTCTGGCCGGACACGACCTCGAGCGCTTCACTCCCGAGGATATGCGCGGCCTGCCTTTCACCACGGCTGACGATCTGGCCCGGTGGGAGGATTTTCTTTGCGTGTCGCGCGGCGATGTGCAGCGCATGGTGACCTTGCGCACGTCCGGAACCACTGGCAGCCCCAAGCGGCTGGCCTTTACCGAAGCAGACCTTGCCAGAACCATTGACTTTTTTCGCGTGGGCATGTCGCAACTGGTGCGCGCCGGGCAAAAATTGGCGGTGCTCTTGCCTGGGGCGGCGCGCCCCGATGGCGTGGCAGACCTGCTGCGCCAGTCTTTGAGCCCGTGCGGCGTGGAGGTGTGCACTCCGCCGCAGGAACTGCTGATTCCTGCCAAAAGTCTGCAACAAGGCCTTGTGAGAAGGGCGGCACAAGGGCTGTCGATACGGGAACATCCGCTGCAAGGGGGTGTGGCGTCCCGCGCCTTCTGTGCGTGCCCGTCAGCACGGGTGGCGACGCCGCAGGCGGCGCTGGCAGGCATCCATCCGGATATTGTGCAGTGGCTGGACGAGGTGCGGCCCCATTGTCTCGTGGCTGCGCCAGGCCAACTGGAAGAATTATTACGCCATTTTCCCAAGAGCGGCCCTCCGGGACTTTGCGGCGTGCTCAGCAGCGCGGACAGGCTTGATCCCGTCCTGGGCCATGTGCTGTCTACCGTATGGAACTGCACCGTGCTTGATCACTACGGGCTTACGGAAACGGCCTATGGCGGCGCTGTGGAGTGTTCGGCCCACGACGGGTATCACTTGCGCCTCCTGGATATTGTTGTGGAAATTGTGGATTTTTGCGGTGATGAACCGCTGTCGCCTGGCGAGACAGGCGAAGTTGTCATCACCACGCTGGAGCGCGAGGCCATGCCTCTTATCCGTTACCGTACAGGAGACGTGGCGTGCCTTTTGCCCGGGCCGTGCGCCTGCGGCAGCCCCTTGCCGCGCCTTGGGCCGGTGCAGGGCAGGCTTGAGCGGTGCGGCAACAGCGTGCGTGTGGTGCAGATGCCCAAGGGCGGCAATCAGGCGGGGACGTCCCGCCAGCGTGACCGTTCAGGGCACGACGGGCCGTATTGCACTATGGGCGACTGGGAAGGCTGGATGTGACAGCCCGCGTACTGATATTGGCCGCAGGGCAGGCGTCCCGCATGGGCAAGGTCAAGGCTCTTCTACCGCTTCCGCTGGGAGCGGCCGGGGAATCCTGTTCGGCCCTGGAGGGTCTGGCGCGCCTTTTTCGCCACCTGGGCATTGAGCATATTTCTGTAGTCACAGGCTGGCATGCGGCGCACATTGAACCGGCGGCGCAGGCTCTCGGTCTTGCTGTGGCGCGCAACCCCAGGCCGGAAGACGGCATGTTTTCCTCGGTCTGCGCCGGGCTCTCGGCATTGGCCGGAGGTGATCCGGCACTGGCGGAAACGCCCGTACTGGTGCAGCCCGTGGACGTGCCGCTGGTGCGGCCCATGACCATACAAGCCCTGCTTGAGGCGCATGCGGCTGACCCGGAAAATGTTCTTGTGCCGACTTTTGCAGGGCAGGAGGGACATCCGCCGCTTCTGCCCGCCCGTCATCTGGCGCATGTGCTGCGCCATGCGCATACTGGGGGCGAAAATGGCCTGCGGGGCGCGCTGGAAGGTCTGCCCGTGCGGCACATTCCCGTGGCGGATGGGCTTATGCTGCCGGATATGGACAGACCTGAAGACTATGAAAGCATGCGGCTTCTGGCGTCACGCCGGGAGACGCTGCGGCCCGGTGAAGCCCTGGAACTGCTGCGCCTGCATGAAGTGCCTGAAAAAGGACTGCGGCATGGCCGCGCCGTGGGTACGGTTGCCGCAGCACTCGCAAAAGCCCTGCTCCAGGCGAGGCGTACAAAGAAGCTCGGTCTGGTAGGCAACACTGTCACCAACCCAGGCTTTGCCCCAGACCTCGCTCCTGGTTTTGACCTTGGCCTTGGCTCTGTCCTCGACCCTGATCTTGCCCTGGCCGGGGGGCTGGTGCACGATATCCGCAAGGGTGCAAAAGGGCATGAAGCCGCAGCGGGCCGATTGTTTCGCCAACTGCACCTGCCTGTCATGGCGCATCTTGTGGAAGACCATCGGGACCTGACTTTGCCTGACGACCAGCCCATCACCGAACGGGAACTGGTTTTTCTCGCTGACAAATACTGTTACGGCTCAAGTTTTGTGCCTGTGCGGCAGCGCTTTGAACAAAAGATGGAAACCTTCGGCGCTGAGGCAGCGCAAGCCATCAAGGGGCGCATGGAGCGGGCCCTGGCAATGGAAGCGCGTCTTGCCCGCGAACTTGACTGCCCCACTGGTGGGCAGAGCGTTCAGGGCCATGATCAGGACTGCGCGCAGGGTGAAGCCCCGCAATCCCTGCAGGCTGCGCTATCCCTGCAGCCCCGGCAATCCCTGCAGTATGGGCGGCCCGCGAACGCTTCGCTACCGCCGCACACCTTGCTCCCCCCGCATCCCCCATATGCCTCGTACCCCGAGGACATAGCCCGTGCCGCCCTGACGGCGCTGGCCGCTCAGCTCGGCCAGACGCCGGGCGACAGCACGACGCTTGCCCCCATGCCCCTGTAAGCCTGGTGACAGCGATAAAAGGCCGTTTTGCGGAAAATGGAAATAATGTGTCAAGTCTTGCCCGAAATTCGGGGCGCGTGCTACAGAAAAAAACTGGAGATTTCAGATGAACGGCATGTGGCTTGTGCGCCACGGCGCTTTGCCGCCCAATCCTGAGCGGCGCATCGTGGGCAACCGCGATATCCCGCTCAGCCCTGCCGGGCGGCGGCAGATACGCGCTCTGGCTCGTGACTTCATGCCCATATTGGCGGGAAGACTGGCGGCAGTGGTGTCCTCGGACCTGGGGCGTTGCCGTGAGACCACGTCCATTCTTCTGACCGGAAATGAATGGACCGCCAGCCCGCCCCCGATACATTTTGAACCAGGATTGCGTGAGCTGGACCTGGGCCAGTGGCAGGGCCTGACAAAGGCCGAGATTGAAGCGCGTTTTCCCGGTCAATATGACGGACGGGGCCGAAATTTTGCCCATTTTCAGCCTGAGGGCGGCGAGAGCTTCGCGCAATTGCAAAGCCGCGCCCTAGAGGCCGTACGCCGCTGGCGACAGCGCTATCCTGAAGGCACACTGTTGCTGGTAGCCCACGCTGGCGTCATCCGCAGCTTGCTGGCCCACTACATGGCTCTGCCGCTTGACGACGCGCTTCGCATCCCGCAGGAATACGCCTGCCGCACCTTTGTGCCGGAATGGTAAACGCCGTTACGCGCGAAGCTTTGGCAGGTTTTCGCCAATGAAATGCTTTGTGGCGGAGGCGGGCTTGACCACACCGATGCCCATTTGAAATGTTTTGTGGGGAAGGAACCCTTTTGCGAAAGGGTCTCCTCCCCCACGCCCCCATCCCCCACCCCCTAAAACTCTTATTACATTTTGGTGTATTACAAAGAGTTTTCTGATGCAGGACTGGGATGTAGGGACAGTGCCTTTCCGGCAGCACTCCATTTCAAAATTGATCTGCTCCAACAGCGACGTGTTCGCCCTGTTCTGCTGCGTGCTTCCGCGCAGGTATCCTCATTCTCCACAGCATCTGCAACCGCGTATCTGTATGTAACGCGAAAGCCCATTGAGAACGTCTGTTCTCAATGGGCTTTCACGCCCGTAACGACGCTGGGCAACAAATAAACGACGCGTAGGCCTTCATGGCAAGAGCCTGCTTACGCAGCCGTCGGAGTAGGTTCGGAATGGAATTGCTCCGGGGTGGAATTGTTCAGGGGTCAGCGCAACCGCAGGTTTACGCCGCTGTCGTCAAAAACCTGAATATCCAGAGAAATGTATTTTTCCGCCAGGACGGCAGGTTCCACGTTGAGCGACAGGTGGCGTAGCTCGTCATGGCTGAAACCGGTGAGCCAGCGGGCGGCTTCAAGCCCCAGCGGGGCCAGTTGCGCCACCGGAGTGAACAGAATGGCCGGGCAGGTCTTGTAAGCGTAAAGACTGCCGTTGATGAGCGCGAGGGGAAAAAGGCCACAGGCCACGGGCCGATTCTCACGGGGCAGGCCACAGCCTTTGGGCGAACACGACTTGCAGCCACGGCCATCCATATAGGCGGTGTCGGCATTGAGCATGTAAAAGTCTTTTTCAATGCCAGCGTGTATCTGCCGGGGCAACAAGGCCATGGGGTAGGGTTCGTTGGAATCCTGCGGGCCGCAGCAGTAGCGGCAGTCGCAGCAGTATCCGTTCTGTATCCAGCCATCACGCCAGCGCAGCGTCCGGCGGCGCGTGAAAAGACCGCGCCATTTTTCAAGATAATCCCAGAATTTTTTTTCCACAATTGCCTCCGGCAGACGGCCGGGCGTTAACTCATATGCAAGAGCGCCATGCCTGTCATGAGCAAAGCCATGCCAGCAAAGGCGCAGGGCCGCAGCTTCTGGCTGAAAAAAAGCCAGCCTCCAAGGGAGGTGCCAAGGATCCCGAAGCTGCCCCACATTGCGTAGGCCACAGCCAGGTCCATATGGCGCACGGCCAACGAAAGACAGTAAAAAGCCAGACCCACAAGCGCCAGTGAAAAGAAGCCGAGCCAGCGGCGGCGAAAGCCGCCGGATTTTGCCAGTAAAAGGTTTGCCAGCACGTCCAGTGTCGCGGCCAGCACAACCAGCAGCAGTGAAAGACTGAAAAAAGAGGTGACGGACTGCATCATGCCCTTCCTCCCACCTGAGATCGCGCTTGCGCGCTGCCTGCGGCAGATGTGGGACGCGCTGCCGGGTGGATGGCGGCATTGGCGTTTTCCTTGCCGCGCCCCGTCCCGAGCCCAGTTCCGTGGTGGACAAGCAGAGCGCCCGCCAGCACGCACACAAGGCCAAGCGCGCGCTTGGCGGTCATGCTTTCGTCCAGCAGGACAACGCTGCACAGCGTTATGAGCGTCAGCCCCAGCCCCTCCCAGAAAGCGAAGGCCACGCCAACGGGCAGGCCGGTGGTGGCTTTTGCCAGCAGATAGTAGGAAAGGCCAATGGCCACCCACATGAGCGCCAGACCCAACAGGGCGGCATGGGCGAAACTCCAGCCTTGCGCCATCTTCATTACCGTGGTTCCTGCCACTTCAAAAACAATGGCTCCCATAAGGCAGAACCAGTGGCGGGGTTTGGTCACAAGCATTTTATCCTCGCATGCGTTCCGGGCAGCTATGCCGGGCAGGCTTCAGTGATGCCCATCGGCAGGTAGTCCGGGATTTGAAACAACCAGAGCGTCGGCCGCCTGACGGGGCCGCCGCGACAAAGGACGTCTGCATGTGAGGAATTAAAGGAAGGAACGCCAGTAGCGCTCTTCGGGGTAACCGCAAAAAGGGCGGTCAGGGTGTTGCTGGTTGTAAAAAGCTGACTTCATGTAGAGAGTATAGGTACTGCCCGACGGCTTGGCAAGGGTGCCCCAGGTAGGCCAGCCAGGACAGGCAGCCAGGCCAGACAGGGCCGACAGATCAGATCAGGGCGACAGGTCAGAACGGGGCCAGCGCCCGGCATATACATGCCCAACACAACAGGCCCATGCGGACGTTGCGCGTCCGCATGGGCCTGTATTTTTTTGTTATCAGCCAGAACGATGAACTTTGCGATGGCCTGCTGTCGGGAAGAAGCCGTCCTTGGCTCCCTCCGGCTCACACCATACTTTGAATTATCCTAAAACACGATAAGAGTTTTAGAGGGTGTGGGTGTGGGGGAGTGACCCTTTTGCAAAAGGGTCACTCCCCCACAAAGCATCCCAACGAATGTTACCCTAAACTTGCACACCAGCCTGAGCATCGATCCAGGCATTGGCTTCTTCAAGATTGAGCGTCCCTTCGTAGAGGGCGCGCCCGCTCACCGCGCCGATGAGGCTGGTATTGAGGGTGAGGGGGTAGAGATTCTTAACGTCTTCAAGCGTGGCCACGCCGCCCGCCGCAATGACGGGCACGGTGGAAAGCTGCGCCAGATGTTTCAGAGCCGCCACATTGACGCCGCACTGCATGCCGTCGCGTTCAATGTCCGTATAGATGACAAAGGCCGCGCCGTCTTCAAGCAGGCGGGGCAGGGCAGAATCAACGGTCATGCCCGTATCTTCCACCCATCCGCGGCTTTTGAGGCGGCCGCCTTCAGCATCCAGTGAAACGCCAATCTGGCCGGGAAATGCGCGGCACATGGCGGCGAAAAGCTCGGGCTGTTCCAGAGCCAGGGTGCCGATGATAAGGCGGCTGACCCCGGCTTCAAGATAGCCCTCGGCCGTTTTCATGTCGCGGATGCCCCCGCCCAGTTGCACGGGGATGGAAAGGGCCGTGCAGATGTCCCGCACGATGTGTCGGCTCTGGGCTGCGCCGTCAAAAGCGCCGTCCAGATCAACCACGTGCAGCCAGCGTGCCCCGGCTTGTTCCCAGGCTTTGGCCGCGTCCACAGGGCTTTCGGCAAAGGTCGTGCTTTCGTGGGCACGCCCCTGCTTGAGGCGAACGGCCTTGCCATTCTGAATATCTACCGCAGGAAACAGAATCATAATCCCAAATCCTTCACAGCCTTGCGTATGCCATCCACGGTGAGTTCCTCTGCGGTGACCCACTGGCCCTTGCGTTTGAGAAATGAGCCCATGTTCAACAGGTTTTCCGTCAGGCCCAGCTGTTTTTCTTCAAAAACAGAGCGGTCCATGATGCTGCCCGTGTCAACGCGCAGCAAAAAGAATTCGACGCGCACGTGGGCCGACTGGGTGACCCCTGCCGTGGAGCCTTCCCGTTCGTGCCAGTCCAGCACCTGAGGAATAAGCAGCACCTGCGCGCCCTGCTTTTTGCCGTATTCTATCCAGCGGGGCAAAGCCTGCGGCTGTTCGGAGCTGTGAAAGGTCGTCATATCCTTGGGCAACGTGCGCAGACTGATAAACTTGTACTGCCGGTTGGTGTCGGTGGTCAGTACACGGCGCAATTGCATGTCCAGGGAGGTCAGCATGTCTTCGGGAATGCGCCCCTGGTCTTCGGGGATGCGGCCCATGATAAGCTGGCTTGCATTGACGGGTTGGGTAAAGGGAGCCACGGTTATGGAATAGGTGCCGGAGAGGTTGCGCGGCACATCGGCTGTGCTGCGCGGACGCTTGGAGCAGGCGCCCAGAACGAGGACGAGGCTTAGTGTAATCAGTAGCAATATATTCAGGCGGTTATGCATTAATCAAGACCTCCCTTGGTGCTGCGGATGGTTGTGCCGTGCCGCCGCACCGCCTGAGCCAGAGCAAGACCCAGACCCTTGGCGACGGATTCCAGCAGGTGGTGTCCATTCTTGCCGTAGCGCATCTCCACATGCAGATTGCAGCGTGCGCCGCTTGCAAGAGCCTTGTAATATTCACGCCAGAGGTCTTTTTCCTCCCCGGCGAGTACGGGAGGCAACAGGTCGTCGCCGCGCCACTCAAGCCAGGGACGGCCTGAAAGGTCCACGGTGACTTCTGTAAGGGCTTCATCCATGGGCACGCGTCCGTAGCCTACGCGGGCAATGCCTGCCCTGTCGCCCAGAGCGTCAAGCAGGCCTTTGCCTAGGAGAAGGCCCACGTCTTCAGCGGTGTGGTGGGCGTCCACTTCCATATCGCCCTCACAGACCAGGGTGAGGTCCATGCCAGCCCAGAATGCCGTCAGAGTCAGCATGTGGTCCAGCAGGCCAAAGCCCGTTCTGATATCTGTTTTACCCTGGCCGTCCAGCGTCAGTTCAAGGCGTATGTCGGTTTCGACGCTGGTGCGCGCCTGAATGGCCGTGCGCGGGGCGGTACTCATGCTTCCTCCGAGGTAGGGGCGGCCTTGGCGTCTTTGGATGCGCCGGCAGCACCGTCAGAAGTGGTCTGCTTTTCCTGGCCTTCACCCTCTTCGTCTTCGCTCTTTTTGGCTTTGCGGCCAAAAGCTGCGGCCACTAAGATACTTATTTCATACAACACGAGCATGGGGCAAGCCATGAGAAGCTGCGAAACCACATCCGGCGGCGTAAGAATGGCGGCCACGACAAAGATGCCAAGGACGGCGTAGCGCCGTGCCTTGCGCATCATGGCGGCGGTGATGACGCCCATGCGGGCCAAAAAGAAGGCGAAAAGCGGCATTTCGAAGATGATGCCAAAGGCCAGAATAAGCTTGAGCACAAAGCTCAGATAATCGCTGACCTTGGGCATGGCCACGATTTCTTCAGTGGCAAAGCTCACAAAGAAGCTGAACGCGTAGGGAAAGACCACAAAGTAGCAGAATGCCCCGCCGGAAGCGAAGAATAGGGCGGACATCACCGCAATGGGAATGATGTATTTTTTTTCCTCTTCATACAATCCCGGCGCGATGAAAGACCATATCTGGTAAAAAATCACCGGGCTGGATGCAAAGATGCCCGCTACCAGGGCAATGTACATGCGCGTAAAAAAGCCTTCGGGCAGGGTGGTGTAAATGGCGTGTGAGCCCTTGGGCAGCACGGCCAGCAGCGGGTTCACCAGAGCGTCGAAGATGGGGTCCACCACCGCCCAGCAGACAAAAAATCCCAGAACAATGGCAATGCAGCAGCGCACGATGCGCATGCGCAGTTCGCCGAGGTGGTCCATAAGGCCCATGGCCTTGTCCGGCCCATCATCGTCGTCTTCATCGTCGTCGGGGGCGGCGGGAAGGTTGCCGCCCGAAGCAACGGGAAGAGGCGCATCGCCCGACGTGCCCGCAGGCGGAAAGGGGCTTGCCGGGGGCAGCGGGGGCTGACCGCCCGATGCCGCAGTCGGCGGGGTGTTTTCAGTTGGCGAGGTTTCTTCAGGGGCAGCGTTGGCTGGCTCCGAAGCGTTGTGCGCTACAGTGGAATCGGCAGCGGCTTCCTGGGCGACCGAATCCTGCGGCGTTGCAGCAACGGATTTTTCCGGGCCGGCGGCAGCAGCAAGGGGGGCGGCGTCGGGCGTGGGCACTGCCGTGGCGTTTGCCGCAGCGTCTGTTACTGTGTCTGTCGCTGCGCCTGCCACAGCATCTGCCGTGGCGTTAGCCGCAGCACCTGCCGTAGCGTCTGCCGCATCGGGAGATGGTGCTGATGGCGTGGCAGAGGCCGCCAGCTTGCTGGCGGCCTCAAGATCAATCTGGCCTATAACGGACAGAGCGGCGGATGCTTCCGATTCCTGGCCGGACTCCGGGGAGTCGGCCGCCGTAGCATCAATCGAAGCCTGCTCAAGAGGGGCTTTTTTTTCTTCAATCATGCCTTGCCGCCGTTTTCAGAGGCTGTAGCGGTCTGAGCCAGGCGGGCTTCCGCCGCACGGGCTTCAGCTTCAGTTCGTGCGAGGGCTTCGGCCAGCGGGCTGCCTTCCGGCGGCGCTGGCACGCCAGCGTCGGCATTTGCCGTCTCGCTGGCAGCAGAAGCCTGCGGCTGTTCTGCCTCGGTAGCAGCTTCTTGCGCATGCTGGCTGGCAGCCTGGGCTTCGGACTCCGAAGGCTGTTCGGCATGTACCGCAGTGGTGTCCAGCACGGCCTCAGCCGCAGGTATGTCCTGCGGACCAGTCGCCTGCGCGCCAGCCTGGGGCGGCTGGCCCTCGGCCTGGCCTTCAGTCTGACCTTCAGCCTGGCCTGCGGGCTGTCCCGCTTCCTGCGCGACTTCCGATCCAGCCGCCTGGGCGGCGGCCTGCGCGGCGGCTTCGGCTTCAGCTCTGGCGGCCTCTCTGGCAGCCTGGGCAGCCTCTTTTTTACGCTTTTTTTGCTCTTCCTCTTCAACCTCGGCATTGAGGGTGCGCTGGAAGTCGGTGGAAACCCGGCGGAATTCGCCCAAAGCCTTGCCCAGTGTGCGCGAAATGTTGGCCATGCTCTTGGGGCCAAGCACAATCAGGGCCACCACAAGGATGACCAGAAGCTCAGTGCTGCCTATACCGAACATAGGGCTCTCCTATTCCCATTCAATGGTGCTGGGCGGCTTGGAGGACACGTCGTAGACCACACGGTTGACGCCCTTGACCTCATTGATGATACGGCCGGACATGCGCTCGATAAGCTCGGCGGGCAGGCGGGCCCAGTCTGCGGTCATAGCGTCCACGCTGTCGACCACGCGCAGGGCAATGACATGCTCATAAGTGCGTCCGTCGCCCATAACGCCCACGGTCTTGAGCGGCAGCAGCACGGCAAAGCCCTGCCAGACCTTGCGGTACCAGCCGGATTCGCGCAACTCCTGCTGCACGATTTTGTCAGCCTGACGCAGAATGCTGAGGCGCTCTTCCGTCACTTCGCCAAGCACACGAATGGCAAGGCCGGGGCCGGGGAAGGGATGCCGCCACACGATGGAGTCGGGCATGCCCAGTTCAGCGGCAACCTTGCGCACTTCGTCCTTGAAGAGTTCGCGCAGGGGCTCGATGAGCTTGAGCTTCATCGTATCGGGCAGGCCGCCCACATTGTGGTGGCTCTTGATGACCGCGCTGGGGCCCTTGTGGGAAACGGATTCGATGACGTCGGGGTACAGCGTGCCCTGAGCCAGAAAATCGACTTCAGGGAGCTTTTTGGCTTCTTCATCGAAAATTTCAATAAAGGTGTGGCCGATGATTTTACGCTTCTTTTCGGGATCTTCCACGCCCTTGAGCTTGGAGAGAAAGCGCTCCTGCGCCTGCACAAAATTGAGATTGAGGTCAAAATGTTCGCGCAGGAAGCCGACCACTTCATCGCCTTCGCCAAGGCGCAGCAGGCCGTTATCCACAAAAATGCAGTGCAGGCGCTTGCCGATGGCGCGGTGCAGCAGCACGGCCACAACCGTGGAGTCAATGCCGCCTGAAAGGGCGCAGACCACATGCTTGTCGCCAGCCTGCTCGGCCATTTCCTTGATCACGCGCTCCACAAAGGACGACATGGTCCAGTCGGGCTTGATGCCGACAATCTTAAACAGGAAGTTCTGGAGCATGCGCTCGCCGTCCACGCTGTGGTGCACTTCGGGGTGGAACTGCACAGCGTAGATTTTGCGCTTTTCATCGGCCATGGCAGCAACTTCAAGCGTGCTGGTGCTGGCCGTGACGGTGAAGCCGGGCGGCGGCACCATAACCTTGTCGCCGTGGCTCATCCACACGCGGGTAGGCGAGGTGACGCCTTCCATCAACGTGCAGGGCGCGATGAGGTTGAGGTCGGCCGGGCCGTATTCGCGCGTGAGAGATTGGGCCAGCTGCCCGCCGAGGTTCTGGGCCAGCAACTGCATGCCATAGCAGATGCCGAGCACGGGCACGCCCAGTTCCAGAAAGCCGGGGTCCAGCGCCGGGGCGTCGGCTTCGCCCACGCTGGCCGGGCCGCCGGACAGAATGACGGCTTGGGGCTTCATGGCGGCCACCTGTTCGGCAGTGGTCACACAGGAGTGGATTTCAGAATACACCCCGGCTTCGCGTACGCGTCGCGCGATAAGCTGGGTAACTTGCGAGCCGTAATCTATAATAATGACCTTGCTGGGCATAACTTCCTCATGATCTGTGCGCGCCCAGCCGGGGGCGCACCGGTTCCCTGTGTGCAGGGGGCATGCGGCGTCGCTGCGCCGCCAGCCAGAGCATCTTCACTGTGAGATGCGTATTCTCAATATTTTCATGGCGTCCGTCCCGGCGTCGTCAGTGCAAACAGCGTGCGCCTGCGCCCCGTGGCGGATGCCTGCTCGCGCAGACGCCAGGGCAGTTTCAAGAAGAAATTGCCCTGGCGTTCAATACGCCCTAGTTCTCAATGCGATAGTTGGGGGCTTCCTTGGTGATGACCACGTCGTGCACATGGCTTTCACGCAGGCCAGCCGGAGAAATCTCGCAGAACGTGGTGTTCTCGAACAACTGCTTGAGGTTGTGCGCGCCCACATAGCCCATGCCGGAACGCAGGCCGCCCATGAGCTGATATACAGCCTCCATCACCTGGCCACGATAGGGCACGCGGCCCACGATGCCTTCGGGCACGAGCTTTTTGCTCTTTTCCTGGAAGTAGCGGTCGGAGCTGCCTTCCTTCATGGCGTCGATGGAACCCATGCCGCGATAGATTTTGTATGTGCGGCCCTGATACAGAATGGTTTCACCGGGGCTTTCCTCGGTGCCCGCGAACAGCGAGCCGATCATGACCGAATGCGCGCCCACGACCAGGGCCTTGACGATGTCGCCCGAAAACTTGATGCCGCCGTCAGCGATGCAGCAGCGGTTCAACTCACGCGCGGCGCGTCCGCCGTCCATAACAGCCGTTACCTGTGGCACGCCAACGCCCGCCACAATACGGGTGGTGCAGATGGAGCCGGGGCCGATACCCACCTTGACGGTGTCGGCGCCAGCCTCAAGAATGGCCTTGGCCCCTTCATAGGTGGCCACGTTGCCAGCCACAAGCTGGCAGTTGGGAAAGGCCGTTTTGACCATGCGTATGGCATTGAGGACGTTGACAGAATGCCCGTGGGCAGAATCAAGCACCAGCACGTCGACCCCGGCTTCAAGCAGCTGCTCGGCGCGGGACTCGCAATCCTTGCCAATGCCGATGGCCGCGCCAACGCGCAGGCGTCCGGCGGCATCCTTGCAGGCATTGGGGTACTTTTGCACCTTGTCGATGTCCTTCATGGTGATGAGGCCGCGCAAAAGGCCGTCTTCATCAACCACAAGCAGCTTTTCTATACGGTGTTCGTGCAAGTGCTGCTTGGCTTCTTCAAGGGAGGTGCCCATGGGCACGGTGACCAGATTTTTACTGGTCATGACGTCGGCCACGCGCACGGCGTGCCCGTCTTCAATAAAGCGCACGTCACGGTTGGTGAGAATGCCCACCAGGCGGCCATCTTCCACAACGGGCAGACCCGAAACGCGGAAGTCCGACATGAGGTCAAGGGCATCCTGCACGGTATTGTTGGGTGAAATGGTCACAGGGTCGAGAATCATGCCGCTCTCGCTCTTTTTGACCCTCTCGACCTCAAGGCGTTGCCGGGCAACGGGCATGTTCTTATGGATGATGCCGATGCCGCCCATGCGCGCCATGGAAATGGCCATGGCTGATTCCGTCACGGTGTCCATAGCGGCGGAGAGCAGGGGGATGCGAAGAGGAATGGAAGGGGTGAGCCAGGTGGCTATGTCCACGGCGTCAGGGGTTATGTCCGAATAGCCGGGGATGAGCAAAATATCGTCAAAGGTCAGCGCCTTGCCGCGATTGGTGAACATGACTTCCTCGTAATATGCTGGAATAATTGTTCAAATTATAGTCTGACAGAGTATCCCCTTGTGGCCCGTATGTCAATGCGGGCTGCGCATTTGCGGGCTGCCTTCTCGCCGGGAAAAGGCGGGTGCCCCGCCATTGCCCGGTGAAGATCCTGAGAGTCGGGCGGGCCAGTTCGGGACGGGTGCCTGCGCGTACAGTTTTTGGCCGTGCTTTGCAAGCCCCGGTGCGCCTTTTTCTTACAAGACTTGACGTGAGGCGGCAAACATCCTATGAATCACCACTTCGCCCCTGTAGGGGCTTTTGCGCCGTGCGGCGGCCACGTGCAGGGTATCTGCGCGAGGTAATAACCGCACCGCTTTTTGCCGCCCTGCGGCCCCTGTGGAGACTGCATGTTCGAAAGCCTTTCAGACAGACTTTCCGGCGTATTCCGCTCTTTTAGCGGACGAGGCCAGCTTACCGAAGAAAACGTGCAGGCCGGTCTGCGCGAAGTGCGGCTGGCCCTGCTGGAAGCGGACGTTAACTTCAAGGTCGTCAAAGACTTTGTTGAAAGCGTGCGCGAAAAGTGTCTTGGCCAGGAAGTGCTCAAGGGCGTGAATCCTTCCCAGCAGGTGGTCAAGATCGTCAATGACGAACTGGTAAGCCTGCTTGGCGGTGAAACTGCCGGTCTTGACCTTCAGGGGCGCGAGCCTGCGGTCATCATGCTTGTGGGTTTGCAGGGCTCGGGCAAAACCACCTCTGCGGGCAAGATAGCAAATATTTTACGCAAGCAAAAGATGCGTCCCTATCTTGTGCCTGCCGACGTGTACCGCCCCGCAGCCATTGACCAGCTGACAGTGCTCGCCAAACAGCTGGACATGCCATGCTATCCTTCCACTGTGAACATGAACCCAGTGGACATAGCCAAGGCCGCCCTTGAAGAAGCGCGGCGCGAGCAGGCCACGGTGCTGCTGCTGGATACGGCGGGTCGTCTGCATGTGGACGAACCCCTCATGCAGGAGCTTGAGGCCATCAAGGCGGCCGTGCGGCCGCAGGAAATTTTGTTTGTGGCTGACGCCATGACCGGCCAGGATGCCGTGACTGTGGCTGAAAGCTTCAACCAGCGCCTTGGCATCACCGGTGTTGTGCTCACCAAGATGGACGGTGACGCACGCGGCGGCGCGGCCCTTTCCATCCGCGCGGTTACTGGCGCGCCCGTAAAATTTGTGGGCATGGGCGAAAAACTGTCGGAGATGGAAGTTTTCCACCCCGACCGCATCGCCGGGCGTATCCTGGGCATGGGCGACGTGCTGACCCTTGTGGAAAAAGCACAGAGCGCCATCAATGCCGAGGAGGCCGAAGAACTGGCCCGCAAGATGAAAAAGGCCAGTTTTGACCTTGAAGATTTTCGCACCCAGATGCGCCGCATCAAAAAGCTCGGCTCGCTGGACAGCATCCTCAAGATGATTCCGGGGCTCGGCGGCTTGCGCGACAAGCTTGCCGAAGCAAGCGGGGCCATGCCCGAAAAGGAAATGGCCCGTACCGAAGCCATCATCAACTCGATGACTATGGCAGAACGGCGCAACCCCGACATCCTCAACGGCAGTCGCCGGGCGCGCATTGCCAAGGGCTCGGGCGTGACCGTCGCTCAGGTCAATCAGCTGGTGCGCCAGTTTGAGCAGATGCGCCAGATGATGAAGGGCATGATGGGCGGCAAGGGCGCCAAGATGCCTTCGATGCCCCGCATGCGCGGCATGCCCCCCGGCATGACCCCGCCCGGCGGTATGGGCGGAATGCCCGGCCTTGGCGGTCTGCCAGGCATGGGCGGCATGCCCGGAATGGGCGGTTTGCCCGGTATGGACGGCGCAGCCGGTGGGCGCGCGGGTACCGGAAAATCGGCCGCCGCAAAAAAACGCAAGAAAAAAGAACGTCAAAAGCGTAAGAAAAAATAGATATTTCGCGGCAAGGAGCGCCGTCGTAACGGCAACACCTCTTTGCGCCAGGGCTTTTCCGCCCTTGCCCTTTCCCGGGCGCAACGATAACATACCACCTCAAAGGGAGTTGGACTCATGGCTGTAAAGTTGAAACTGACCCGCCTCGGAAGCAAAAAGCACCCCTTCTACCGGGTTGTGGCCGCCACTGACGAAACCCGTCGTGATGGCCGTCCGCTGGAATTCCTGGGCTATTATAACCCCATGAAGGATCCGATCGAGGTCAAGCTTGATGCGGATAAAATCAAGGAATGGCTGGCTCGTGGCGCTGAACCCACGGATACCGTGCGTTCCCTGATCAAGAAACACATGGCCTAGCGCATTCCGCTAAGCTTCCGCCACGGCGGCAGACGCCCTGCGGCCTCCCAAATTATGCGAAAGCATGTTGGGAAAGGCCGTTTTGGGCAATATCGGCACTGCGCGCGGCCTTTACTGCTCCGGTCTTCTCCGGCGCAGACCCCTTTGGAGGTACTCAATGAAGGCCCTGATCGAATATATTGCCCGGTCCCTGGTAGATCATCCCGACGAAGTGCAGGTCAGCGAAGTGGAAGGCGAACAGACTACCGTTCTGGAACTCAAGGTTGCCAAAGAAGACCTGGGCAAGGTCATTGGTAAGCAGGGGCGCACGGCCAGGGCCATGCGCACCATACTGAGCGCCGCGTCCATCAAGTGCAAAAAACGCACTGTGCTGGAAATTCTGGAATAGCGCCGGATACTATGGCGGATTCATGGATTCATATGGGCACGCTTGCGCGGCCCCACGGTATCAAAGGGGAGATCTGCATCGATTGGTATGCGGACTCCCCCTTGCTTTTGACCACCCCTCTCTGGATTCAGGCGGGCAATGCCGAACCGCGCCCGATCCGGCCTCTTGCAGTGCGCAGCCATAAAGGCCGCCCGCTGCTGTTGCTGGAAGGCGTGGCAGACCGCACAGCCGCCGAAAACTTTCGGGGCTACAAGCTGCTCACAAAGCGCGAAACCCTGCCCGAACCTGATGACGATGAGGTCTATCTGGAAGATCTGCTCGGCGGGGACGTTTTGCTGCCCGATGGGCAGCGGATCGGCAGGCTCGATCACTTTGAGTACCCCGCTGATCTGGAAATGTGGGTCATCATGACGGATGACGACCGGGAAGTGCTTTTTCCCGCCAGGCCGGAGTTTATCGTGGGCTTTGACGTAGAAGCCCCGGCTGTGGTTATTGATCCGCCGGAAGGGCTGCTGGATATTTATCTTTCGGATAATTCAGAGAAAAAACAGGATATGTAGGGCGGCATTGTCGTCTGGTTGATTTTTGGGGCTGCTGTGTCTTTGGGCATGGCAGCTTTTTTTGTGTTGTTGGGGTGCCTGCGCGGCGGCGGAAGTGGGTTCGCAGTAATCTCTTAAAGAAAATAAAGCAGGTTTGTCCTTTGAGAGACGATTTTTGTGCCCCGCGGGCATGGCGGTTTTTCATTAATTTAGTTTTGGCCGCCTGCGCGGCGGGCGGCAGAGGGGGCTGTGCAGTTGCGGCTTCAGAGAAAATAAAGCAGGCTTGTCCTTTGAGAGACGATTTTTGTGCCCTACGGGCATGGGGGTTTTTTATTAATTTAGTTTTGGCCGCCTGCGCGGCGGGCGGCAGAGGGGGCCTGTTAGGGGCTGCCGCCCCTCCGAGGACCCCTCTGCACTCCCCCCGGACGACCCCGCTGGGCTTTCCTCATACCATAATCCCGCGAGGGCTGCGCGGCCTCTGCTACGGGAGCTTCCTCGCTGCGCTCGGCGATCTCCCTCCGCGCCGCGCAATGCCATCTGTGAGCTTTGCTTTGACTCGTCATAACCGACCAGAACAGCTTAACGTGGCTAATAATATGATAATTTCTGAATAATTGCGTTGTGTTGTGTGCGCGGCTTTCCGTCGTGAGAGGCATAGGCGCTGCTCCAGCCGTAGGCCGCAGGGCTTGCCTGTGAACCGTTGATGGAACCGTCTTACGCGGCAGGACAGCATCGCTGCGGACGAAGACTGCACCGCTATTTATCTGCGCCGCTCCGTAACGAGCATCTGAATTATCAAAATTCATCTATGCAAATGTGTGGCTGGTGTGAATGGAACGTCAGGTGGACGCCCATCTTGCCATACGGGCAAAATGTCTTATCTTTCCGGCAAACAGAGGAACATCATGCCCGAACTGCCAGAAGTAGAAACTATTGCCCGAACCTTGCGACCTCATGTGCAGGGTTGCGTTATCACCAACGCGCAGGTACTGCGCGCCACCAGCCAGCATCCTCTCAGCCTCCCGCTGGAACATTTGCGCGGCTGCCGCATTGCGGAAGTCGGGCGGCGCGGCAAGCTGCTCCTGTTGCAGCTTGACGCCTCAAGCGCTGAAAATGCCGCTGTTCGCGGGTGCAAAGACCTGCGGCTTGCCGTGCACCTGCGCATGACAGGGCGGCTCATGACCTATGCGCCCGAAACAGCCCCGGGCTCGCACACCCGTTGCATTTTTGATCTGGACATTCCCGCTTCGCAGGTGGGGATTCAGAAAGATAATGAAGGGGCGCGTGCCGGACACGCCTCATCCGTTCAGGTGAAAGACGCACAGGATCAAGCGAAGGATATGGCTCCTGACGTTCACGAAGGGCCGCGCCGTCTGTTTTTCGACGACGTGCGCGCATTCGGCCTCGTGCTGGCGGGCACGCCCGATATCTTTGACCGCTGGCCCTTCTGGAGCGAACTTGGCCCAGAACCTCTGACCCTGACGCCAAAAAATTTCGCCAAAAGCCTCGCGGGCAGAAAATCAGCCATCAAGGCCGTATTGCTGGATCAGAAAATCCTGGCAGGCGTGGGCAATATCTATGCGGATGAAAGCCTGTTCGCGGCAGGCATTGACCCGCGCCGCAAAGCAACAGACCTTACCCGAGATCAAATGGATCGCCTGCTGAAGGCCCTGCAGGACGTGCTGTTGCTGTCCATTTCACAGTGCGGCAGTTCCATTCGCGATTACAAGGACGCCAACGGCAATGCGGGCGCATTCCAGAATACCTTTGCGGTATATGGACGCGGCGGCCAGCCCTGCAAGAATTGCGGTCGCCCCCTTGAAAAAGCCAGGGTTGCAGGCCGAGGCACCGTGTACTGCCCGCAGTGTCAACGGTAAGGCGGCATAAACGCAGGCTGGCGTAAAAAGAGTTTTGGCGGTGAAGGGTTTGTGATGCGCAGCGGCGGCCAACGCAGCGGCATGGCGCTGGCAGAACATCAGTCAAAGTGGCGGCCAGTGTAACAACTCGACTGGCGGCCAGAGTAGCTCGCAGAACGGCGGCAGCCAAAGATACTGGCAGTCCGGCGTCCAGAGCTGAGGGGCGGCCTAGCCGCCCCCAGCGCATGAGCTTCAATACCTCAGGATCGGGCCATGGCCATGCCCATTTCAAAGGCTTTCTGGCAGTCCTTGGGGAACTCCTCATTTTTGCGTTTGAGCTTGGCTTCTTCAGAGAAGCACTCCACCTTGTACTTGCTGTAGTCCATAAACTGATAGGTGTCGTTCACATACAGCACCGAGGGCGGCGTCAGCATCCTGCCCGTAAAATACTCCATTCCGGAGAGATGTTCGGGATAGTCCATGCTCCGCATGAAGGCTTCCGTGACGTTCATAGTGTAGATAAAGGCCGTTTTCATCTTCTTGGGGGCAATGGAAGAATAGGTGGCGTCATATACCAGATAAGGGAAAAGAAAGCGCTCAAAAAATGAACGCATTTCACCCGTAATGCCCTTAAAATAGATGGGCGAGCCAAAAATAATGCCGTCAGCGAGAGAAAGTTTTTCCAGTACTGGGGCCAGCTCGTCCTTTACTGCGCATTTGCCGTAGGACTTCCCGCCAATTCGCTTGCATTCAAAACAGCTGATACAGCCTTTATATGTGTAGTCGTAGAGGTGCAGCATTTCGGTTTGCGCGTCAGGCTGCGCTGCGGCCACGCCTTCAAGAGCTTTGGCCAGCACAGTGGCCGTGTTGTGCTTTTTTCTGGGGCTTCCGTTAACTGCGTAATATTTCATGGTTTCTCCTTATGAACAATGCGGGTTTTCATTCTTGCGCCTGCGCTTGGCGCGTTGTATCGACAGATATACTTTAAAAGAAGCGCGGGTTAGAAAACAAGTACGCAGTTTTTTCTAACCTGGAATGCGGGTTTTCACCTGTGCCGCAGAAGGCGGGCAACGTCCCGTCGCACAAGGCTTTTCAAGGAGCGTCAGGCATGAAGGCAATGATGACGGTGGGCTACAATACGGCACTGCCGCGTGAAAGCGTATATGATATCCCTTGTCCCCTCATCTACGCCCTTAACCTCATAGGCGGTAAATGGAAATTGCCCATCCTCTGGCATCTGGCCGACACGGGCGGCTGCGGCTTCAATGCCCTGGGCCGCGAAGTGACGGGCATCACCAACATGATGCTTGGCAAATGCCTGAAAGAGCTGGAACGCGACGGTCTGGTCAGCAAAACGGAACTTGCTGCGGGCAAGGTACGCCGCGTGAAATATGCCCTGACGCCGCAAGGCTGGCGTTTGCTGCCAACGCTGAAAGAACTGTACCAGTGGGGGAAAGAGCATATGGGGGTAGAGCCGGTTTGTCAGCAGGGGTAGGCGCATCCCGGCAGATCAGTTTTTTTCGTTTAGATCAGGTACCCTTTGTAAAAGGGTACCTGATCTAACGTTGCTCAAGAGTGCTGCGCTCCGCAATGTAGCGAGTACCCAGGCGAAAATCGCAATTTTCGGCAGAATGACAACATTGCAGCGCGTGATATCAAGAAAGCACGGCCTCTGGAGCTCCCACTCCTAAACCAGAATAAAGGTTTTAGACAGTGCCGTCACGAGATGAATTTCCAGTCATATCAAGGCGAAGTTCGACGCAGAAATAACTGGAAAGGCGCTCGTGCCGACATTGTCTAGGGGGTGTGGGGGAGGGACCCTTTTACAAAAGGGTCCCTCCCCCACAAAGTATTTCTATTCTCCTGCCTGCTCGCCGGGGGCGGGATTTTCGTACAACGATCTTTGCGTTTGCAGGCGCAGGGTTACGTCCGTGTTTTTATCTTTCCGTTTTGCGCGGCCCGGCGCGCTTGCCCAACTCAGGCTTATCTGCCCATCCCTCCCTGTGAACAGCAGGGGAATCCCCGCACTGTCCAGCCACTCCCGTACCTTTTTTCCCGGGTATCCGTAGCGGTTTTCAAAGCCGCAGGCCGCCACCGCAACCTCGGGCTGCACGGCTTCATACAGTTCGGGCAGATAGCTACTGTCCGACCCGTGATGGGGCAGCACCAGCACCTGGGCCCGCAGATCCAGCCCCTGATCAAGCATATGGCGTAGCGAGCGGCGTTCTGCGTCACCTGGAATGAGCGCCAGCCCCTGCCCATAGAGGGTCAGCCTGGCCACCAGCGAGGCGTTGTTGCCGTCCCAAACTTCGCGGCCAGCAGCGCCCGCGCCGTGTAGGCTCCTGTCGGCGCGCGGCGGGTGCAGTATTTCCAGTTGCAGGCCATATGCGGGGTCGCCCAGTTGCAGCACATCCCCTTGCGCAAGAGGCTGGGCTCCGTGCTGCTGACGTGTACGCGCCCAGATCGCGGCCCAGCCTCCTCTGGCGTCGCCGCTGTCCCGCCCGTTGTCAAAGAAGGCGCTTACAGTGAACTGCCGCAGGATATGCACAAGCCCACCCATGTGGTCCAGGTCGGGGTGGCTGTTGAGCACGGCCTTGAGGCGGGGGCCGTCGTTGTAGAGCAGCACCGGGGCCACGATGTTCTGGCCGGGGTCAAAGCGCGGCGAAGCGCTGCCGCCGCCGTCCAGCAGCAGGCGCATGTGCCCCGGCAGTCGTAGCGCCACGGCCTGACTCTGGCCTACGTCCAGCACATCCAGGCGGATTTCGGGCGAAAGCCGTTCCACCAGCCGCAGCGCTGGGCCGACCAGCAGCAGAAGTCCCCCTGCCAGCAGCAGGTGTTTCGCTGCTGTCGGCAAGGTGGGACGTCCTGCCTTGAAGGCCAGAGCCGTGAGCAGGGCGGCAAAAGCCGGCAGGGCCGTCCAGTGGGGGCGCAGCATGGAGGGAGCCAGCAAAAGGTCGTTTGCGGCCAGCCAGTCCAGCAGGTCCACCAGCCATTGGCAGGGCAGGGCCGCCAGGTCCAGAACCAGACGGGCCGTGGTTTCCATGCCAAGGGCCGCGCATACCAGGCCCAGCACAGAGGCGGGCAGCACAAAAAGATCAGCCACAGGAAGCCACGCCACATTGAGCGGAAACCAGAATCCCGCATTGCCGAAAAGGAGCATGTTCAGCGGCAGAAGAACCACCTGGATGCAGAGCGAAACGAGAAAAATACGCAAAAGCGCGCGGCCCCATTGGGCGAAGCGGGCGCGCGCGCCTGACTGGGGCGCGCCGTCGAATCCCGGCATAAGTTCACGCAGCCAGGGCATGCTCAGGCCGATGGCGCCCACGCACAGGGCGGAGAGTTGCAGCCCGGTATCAAACACGTTCAGCGGCGCGGCCACGGTGATGCACAGCAGCGCCGCGCACAGGGCGTCCAGTGTGGTGCGCGGGCGGCCCATGGTCAGCCACAGGGCCACCACAAAGAGCATGACCGTGGCCCGCAAAAGCGACGCAGGAGCGTTGCCCAGCCACAAATAGGCAAGGGCCGGAGGCAGTGAGGCCAGTATGACCCAGAGAGTGCGCGGCCGGTGCAGGTAGATGCCTGGCCGCAAGCGCGCCAAGGCCAGCACGCAGGCCAGTCCGAGCATGCCAGCGATGACAAGGTGCTGCCCTGAAAGGGCCAGACTGTGCACCAGGGTAGCTGCAATAAAATTGTTCAGCGTGGCCTGATCAAGATACTGCCTGTCGCCAAAGAGCAGGGCGAGCAGGATGGCCTTGCCCTGGCGCATCTCTGCCGCGCCTGGAGGGGGAGAATAGGCCAAAGACTTTGGGGCGGCGTCAGAAAGCGCGGGGGACGCGGCATTGTCTGTAAGGGGCAAAGGCCGGGGAGGAACGAGGGCTGACAGAAAATCCGCGCGCAGGGCCTCGCGCAAGCGGGCGGAGCGCCCTGGTTCGCCGTGCAGTTGGGGCTCTGCCCGCCTCTCCTGAGTCCACATTCGCCAGTAGACGCCCTGCGTAGCCCACCAGAGTTCCCATGCGGCCTGCCCCTCGTTGGCAAAACCCTGCATGGGAATGGGCCGAAGACTGAGGCAGAGAGTCTGTCCCGGCAATGGCCGCAGCGGGGGATGCTCCCAGGTGAGCGCCGTCTGGCCGGACAGTGGCACATTTTGGCCGGACAATGGCGTGGCCATGTCGGATAATGACGTGAAGGCTGTCGACTGCGCGCGTGCTGGCGCAGCTACGCTCCCGTCTCTGGCCTGTTTCAGGGGGCCGTCCCCCTCTGGGGCCAGATCGGCGAGCAAAAGTCGCAAACGCTGATCCGGCAGGCCTTGGCTGTCCGTGACAGTGCCGCATAGCCGCGCCTTTTTGCCTGCCTGCGCCAGCCAGGGGGGCCGTTCCGGGCTGGAAAAACCGTGCTGCCACGGACTGCCGTACAGTTGCCACTGCGCGGTCAGCAGCCCCACGAGCGCCAGCAGAGCGCAAAAAGCCAGTGGGGCTGTGTGCCACAGGCGTTTATCCGCAAGAATTAAAAGGAAAAAACAAAGAAGGGTCTGGTGTGGCCATACGGCGGCGGCAATGCCGCCTATCCAGAAGCACAGGCAGGTCTGCCAGAACAGCGGGGCTTGCAGTGGCGGATAACGCATGCTTTTTCGTGCCCGTGGAAAACCTCCGTCCGGTTGGGGGCGGCGGGTCAGACGTGTTCTGAGTTGGTCGCGCCAGCGGTATGCGCGCCTCTGTCCTGCAAAACGCCAGCCTTCATCTTGTCTGGCCTGCGTCATGAGCGCAGCAAACACGCCGGCGACCCCGCCGATGGCGGGAGTTCCTGGGGCGTGCCCGTCCTGCCAAAGCGGCGGCGTGGCGTATCACGCATCGGTGATATCAATGGGGCTGAACTATCTTTTTGCGGGCAATGGCGCTTTGCCATTGCTCCGGCGGCGCGAGGGCAGGCCTTTGCCGTAAAGACGTAAGCGCTGGCTGGCTGCGTGGTTACGCGCCAAAGCGAGCGGCTTGCAAACGTCAAAATGTCTACGCGCAGGGGGATGCTGCCCCTGAAAAACTAGGCCAGTTCGCGGGCCAGATCCCTTTCTTCAGCGCGTTTTTTAAGGCTTTCACGATGATCGTGCAGCTTTTTGCCCCGGCCAACGGCCAGTTCCACCTTGATCTTGCCCCGCTTGAGATACAGGCGCACGGGCACGACCGTAAGGCCCTTTTGGGCCACAAGCCCGGCCAGTTTGGCGATTTCGCGCTGGTGCAGCAGGAGCTTTCGGGCGCGCTCGGGCTCCTGCGGGGCGTAGCCCGCATTGGAGTATGGGGCCACATGCAGCGAGACAAGCCAGGCTTCGCCCTTGCGAAAGTCAACATAGCTGTCGATGAAGTTGACCTTGCCCGCGCGGATGCTTTTGACTTCTGGGCCGGTAAGCACAATGCCCGCCTCGGTAAACTCGGAAAGTTCGTAGAGGTGGCGGGCCTTTTTATTGACGGCGATGGTGGAAGGCGATGTTTTTTGGCTCATGGCTGGCTGTGGATCAAAAGGCTGGTGGTGTGAAAGGCCAGTTCAGGCCCAAGGGATTGATGCAACTGTTCACGAACCATGCGGCGGGAGGCGGCCACATCCGTGCTCATGAGCACGCTGTGGGCCAGTTCCACGCAGGTTTCGGCGTTAAGCTGGCGGATAAGGTGTTTCAGGCCTGGCACAAAGCGTGGAGCAGCGGATATGGTGTCTACCCCCATGCCCAGCAGCAGGGCCATGCCCAGCGGATCGGAAGCCAGTTCGCCACAAACGGAAACTCCTATGCCTTCGCGGTGTGCGGCGTCAACAATATGCTTGAGCGAGCGCACAACGGCGGGATGCAAGGGTTCATTGAGATACGCCACATGGCGGTTGTTGCGGTCTATTCCCATAATATAATGTATGAGATCGTTTGTGCCAATACTGAAAAAATCGCATTCTCTGGCCAAGGCGTCGCAGATGAGGGCCGCCGCAGGAGTTTCTATCATGACGCCAAGGGGCAGTTCGGGCGCGTGCTGCAGGTTCTGGGCGCTGAGTTCCTGATGCATTTCCTGCATGATGCGGCGCACCTGCTGTACTTCGTCCATGCCGGAAACCATCGGCAGCATGATGGCCACGTTGCCGTGCACCCCTGCGCGCATGAGCGCCCGCAACTGCGTGCGAAAAATTCCCTGATGGCGCAGGCAAAAGCGTATGCCGCGCAAGCCCAGGGCCGGGTTGGGTTCCTTGAGGGCCGCCTGGGCATGCAGCATCTTGTCCGCGCCCACGTCAAGGGTACGAAAAACAACGCGCTCCGGTGAAATTTTCTGGGCCACAAGGGCGTATTCGGCCAGCAGCTCATCTTCGTCTGGCAGGCGGCCTTTGAGATAGGCAAACTCCGTGCGGTACAGACCCACGCCGTCGGCTCCGCTGCACGGCACTGCCGCAAGCTCCTCGCTGCTTTCCAGATTGGCCTGAACCACCACACGCACGCCATCACACATTTCAGCGGGCCAACGGGCCGTCTTGAGCGTGAATTCTTCCCATCCGGTGTATTCAAGGCGGCGGGCCTCATAACGGGCAATGTCCGCCTCATCCGGGTCCAGCAGCACGCAGCCGCCAAGACCGTCAATAATGACCTGCTCGTTTTCCCGGGCCACGGTCACAAGGCCGGTAACGCTGGAAAGGCAGGGGATGCGCAGGCTGCGCGAAAGGATGGCCGTGTGCGAGGTGGGGCCGCCCTCGGTGGTCAGGATGCCCAGCACGCAGTCCAGGTTCAGCTCCATAACATCGGCGGGAGAAAGGTCTTCGGCCACCAGCACGCCCGGTTCATCGGCGCCCCGTGTTTCGGAAGGGCCAGTGGAAAGGCTCTCGCGCAGGCGTAAACCCACAGCGCGGATATCCTGCGCGCGGTCGCGCAGATAGGGGTCGTCCATGCCCCGGAACAGGGCGCACAGCTCATCGACCGTCAGGCGCAAGGCCCAGGGCGCGGCAATGAGCTTTTGCTCGATGCGCGCGGAGGCGGTGTTGAGCAGTTTGGCGTCGCGGGCCATTTCCATCTGCGCGGCAATAACCTCACGGTATTCGGCCAGATCCTCTGGCACGTTGTCCATGGTGTTTTGCAGCGAAACGCGCACGTTTTCAGCCGCAAGGCGCAGGGCGGCCTGCTCGGCCTCCACTTCAGCGGGCGTGATGCGCCGCTCCTCATCCTGCCGCAGCTTGTGCATGAAGCGCACCCGGCCAATGGCTATGCCGGGAGAAACTGGAGTGCCAAAAAGTACCGCGCGGGCCATATCAATCCTGCATGGTGCTGAGAAGACGGGCCAGGCCGCAAAGGGCCTCGCGGGCGTCATGCCCCTGAGCCAGAAGAGTCAGTTCCGCGTTGAAGGGCGGGGCAAGTGAAAGAACGTCAAGCATGCTTTTGGCGTCAACCTCGCCGGTATCGCTGATGAGCTGAATGGCCGACGAATAGCGCTGGGCTTCCTGGGCCAGTCGTGCTGCGGGCCTGGCGTGAAGGCCATTGCGCAAATTAAGGCAAAGCCGCATTTCCAGCCCGCGTGACGTTTCTTCAATGGTCTCTTCCATTTCCTCACCTTTTAACAATGTCAGGGCGGTTGGGGCCGTATATGGCGCGGCGGCGCCGAATGTCTGCCTCGACCTTCTGCCAGCCCTGCTGTGCCTGCTGGCAGTCGGGGACATACTACATACCTATGAGGTCAACGTCCATGAGAATCAACGCCCCAAGCGTCATGGCCCACAGCAGTATGCGCGGCAGCCGGAGCCGCGCCACAAGCCAGGATGCGCCCAGTACCGCCAGCGCGCCCAACAGGTAAACGTCCCACGGAAAGGGCTTCAGACGGCTCATGGGCAGGTGCCAGATGACCAGGGCCACCAGCACCGCGTTGACCATCTTGAGCCTGTCCACCCAGTTGATGAGGTTGAGGCGTCTCAGGCGTGCCAGCACCGGCATGCCGTGGCGCAGGCCTGAAAAAAAGCTGCCCGCCCTGAAAAGCAGCAGGGCGAAAAAAAATCCCACAGCCAGGAACCCTGCCAGGGCTATATGGCCCGAAAGCAGAAGCGCCACGCTCACAAGCGCCCACAGGGGCAGCAAGGTGCCGCTGAAAAAGGAATCGCCCAGGGCAGAAAGCGTGGTGGCCAGGGTTTCGCGAACAGAGCTTACGGCGGATTCAGGAAGCGTGCCCTTGGCTATTTCTTCTTCCAGCGCCAGCAGAATGCCCACAAAAAGCGGGATCATGAAGGGGTGGGTGTTGCTGTGCCCGCCATAGCGGGCAAAGGCCCGGGCGCGGGCCGCGCCTTCAGGATACAACCAGCACAGGGCGGGACTCAGCACAAAGAGCAGCCCCACCTGCTGCATGCCTCTGGCCGTGGTGGCCGCATTGATGCAGCATGTGCGGCCAAGGCAGTTGAGTGCGACGAGTGTGGGATACATCAGTGCGTCCTGCCCGCATGAAGTCCGGGGTTTACCGTGGACTTCGCCCAAAGCCGTAAGGGCGTCCCTGACGTCTGCCGCCCGGCGGCAGATGAACGGACGCACGGCGGCGTTGCGGTGGTTAGAGGTTGCGTTGGGAGTCTGTATCGGCCGTGAGCAGAGCGTATATTTCTTTGCCGCTCCAGCCGCGCACCATATCCTGAACCCTGCGGGCCACCTGCCGGGGCTTGCCCTCCGGGCCGCCCGCTTCCAGTTCCTGCCGCAGCAGGGCCAGAACCTCGTTCTCAGGGCTGCGGCTTACCTGCTCCGGCGGACCGATGATAACAGTAATTTCGCCAAGCAGGTCGTCGGGCAGGTCTTCGCTGTTTTCCAGCCTGATGAGTATAAATTCCTCATGCTCCTTGGTCAATTCACGGCAAACCGCCGCCTCGCGCGGGCCCAGCAGTTTGGCTGCCCGGGCCAGGCTTTCCTTGAGACGGTCCTTGCGCTCAAAAAAAATGAGGGAGCCGGGCACATGAGCAAATGCGGCAAACAGGGCGTCGCGTCCCGAAGCGTCACGCGGCAGAAAGCCCAGAAAGCTGTGCGGCAGGGGCGGCAGGCCCGCAGCGGAAAGGGCCGCAACAGGCGCTGAGGGGCCAGGCAGGGGAGAAACAGGCAAGCCTTCCTTGCGGCAGGCGCGTACAAGGCGGTAGCCGGGGTCGGCCAAGAGCGGCGTGCCCGCGTCGGAAACAAGGGCCACACTCTGGCCTTCGCGCAGGGCGCGCAGCACATGTTCCTGCCGCTCGGCCTCATTGTGGTCGTGGAAGCTCAAAAGGCGGCGCGCTTCAATGCCGCAGTCACGAAAAAGGCGGGCCGTGCGGCGCGTATCTTCCGCAAGCACAAGGTCGGCTTCGGTCAATACGGCGCGTGCCCTGGGCGAGAGATCACCAGGGTTGCCAAGAGGCGTGGCTACTATCCAGAGCCGGGGGGCAGTCAAAGGCATGGCAAAAATGCTCCAGGTGCAGGGTAGAGCCATCGCGCAGGGCGCAGATGACATCAAAACGGCAGGGCTGTTCCCATGCCTCGTGGGCCGACAGCCACGCGCGGGCCGCGCGGCAGAGGGTGCGCTGCTTTGCGATGCCCAGAGCATGGATGGGGCCGCCGTGGTTGTCGCTGCCGCGCGTTTTCACTTCAACAAAAACAATGGTGTCGCCGTCACGGCAGACGATGTCCAGTTCCAGGCGGGCCTGACGCCAGTTACGGTCAAGTATGGCGTAACCCTTGCGGGTCAGCAGGGTCGTCGCGGCGTCCTCTCCTTCTTTGCCCAGAAGCAGGTGCGCGGCTGTGTCGGTTTTTTTGTCAGCGCCTTTGCACTGGCCGTCTTCACGAGCAGAGTGCTTCTTGCCGGTCATTTTGTCAAAAAGCTCCGGCAACAGGCGGCGCAGGTTCACAGCAAGCTGCCCTGCCGCACGGCAGCGGATTTTTCCTCGCACACGCCCCGGAACGTCAGCCGGTGCTGCGGGCAGGGGCCAAGGCGGCGCAGCGCCTCGTAATGCTCCTTGGTGCCGTAGCCCTTGTGCACGCCGAAACCGTAGCCGGGCCAGCGTTTGTCAAGGCTGGTCATGAGCCTGTCGCGGCAGGTTTTGGCCAGAATGGACGCGGCTGAGATGGCGGGTTCTGTGGCGTCGCCGTGTATGATGGCGCGCTGTCTCGGCGGCGTACCCGCGTGCCCCAGGCTCCACAGGTGCGCCAGAACGTGGTCGGGCACGGTTTTGTCGCCGTCAATGAGCAGAAGGGCCGGTGTTGCGCGCAGGTGGCGTATTGCCAGGCTCATGGCCACAAAAGTGGCCTGAAGGATATTGATGGCATCAATGCGGCGCGGCCAGACGATGCCGAGCCCCCAGCTTACGGCACAGGCCTTGATGCGCGGAGCCAGGATATCGCGCTGCCTGGCTGTGCAGGCCTTGGAATCCGTAAGGCCGGGCAGGTCAAAGCTTGCGGGCAGGATGACGGCACCGGCCACCACCGGCCCCGCAAGGCAGCCGCGTCCGGCTTCATCCACTCCCGCCGTGACGCTGGGATCATTGGGGCTGCCTGCTGCAAAAAGCAGACTGCCCTGAAGATCAGGCTGGCACGATGGGCGGGAGGAGGGCTTTTTCACGCATGGTCTCCTGGAGCAGATTAACTTTGAACTGCTTCACATTTCAAAGTTTTCATGTAGTAGAGCTTCCCCCGTAACTTCCTTCGCCGCAACGGCTAAAGCTCGGCTGAATCCACGCCACGCTGTGGCGCGCTGCACTTTCGTGCAGCATTAGCGCAGGTACACTTTTTCAAAGGTAAATTGCTCTAAGGAAGCGCTGAGTTATTCCGTTTGGCGGCGTTGCTTCACTTTTTTTGAAACAGTCGAGGACGGAAGAGTCCACTCCTGCTTCAAAAAAAGATCGCGCCTTGCCAAAAGAAATAATTCGCGTTTCCAGGAGGCTCTTTAATCAGTGCTTCCCTAACTCTGTCAACTCCGGCAATAAACGCGCAAGAGGCGCGCCATGAGCGCGGTTGCCCGCCATCTCACGGCGCGCCGTCAAAAAGGCGCTGTGTGTGTTCCGATGCCTCAGCAGGCTATCAGAAGCGGCCACGCGGCTTGATACGCGCCGCTTTGCCCTTGAGGGCGCGCAGGTAGTACAGACGGCTGCGGCGCACGCGGCCCTGGGTGACCAGTTCCACGCGGTCGATGAAGGGCGAGTTGATGGGGAAGATGCGTTCCACACCCACGCCGTCAGAAACCTTGCGCACCGTGAAGGTGGCATTGGTGGTGCCGCGTTTGATGCGGATGACGTTGCCCTGGAAAACCTGGATGCGCTGTTTTTCGCCTTCCACGATACGCAGGTGTACTTTCACCGTGTCGCCGGAGCGAAACGCGGGTACATCCATGCGCATGTTTTCCCGTTCGATTTTTTTGATGATATCCATCGTGAACTCCTTGCAAATCCGGGCGGATTGTTGCGTCGTTGCGTAGCGGCGCCGATGCGTTCAGGCCGCCTGTTTTGTCAGCTGTAATCGCCTAAAATTCTGTCTGCCAGAATAGCGGCTGCGCTGCGCACCGAAAGGTGATTATACCCTAAAAACCGCACAGGGCGAATCAGGCCGTCACATTGCTCCAGCACTTCGGGGGCAAGCCCCTTCGCAGTGCCGAGACAAAGCATGACCGGCCCCTGGCTGCACCAGTGTCGCACTTCCTGCGGCGTCATAAGCGGGCCCGTGTGGGCCTGCCCTGTATTTTTGCCGGGCCAAACGGCGGAACTTGCCACCAGTCTGGGCCGGACGCCGTGCCGTGCGGTCATATGCGCCACGGCCTCGTCCAGAGAGGTTGCGGGGCAAACCAGACCGAGAGCCTGCGCACGGTCGGCATTGCCTGAACCGCCCGGACCCCGCGTCCAGTGGCGCAAAATTTCATCCAGCACCCGTAGTTGGTCTTGCAAGGGGGTCACCACATGGAAAGAACCCATTGCATAGCTGCGGGAAATTCGGGCTATATCGTGTATGTCGAGATTTGTCAAAGAGGAAGCGCCGGATTTTTTTGCATCAAGCTGCACCGGATAGTGCACAAGGCAGAAAGAAAGGTTGCGGCCCGGCCTTTCGCGCGGGGCTTCGGCCAGTGTCAGCACGTCCTCTTTTGTCAGCGGGGCAGAGTCCAGCAGGTCAGGCCGCATGCGCAATGTGGCCAGCACGGACTGCCGCCGCCGCCACTGCTCGATACGCGCATGATCGCCGCGGCGCAGCACTTCGGGCACGGGCAGGCCTTCCAGAACTTCTGGACGGGTGTAGTGCGGGTATTCCAGAAGGCCGTGTGAAAAACTTTCGTCCTCGCCGGATTCTTCCTTGCCCATAAAGCCGGGCATAAGGCGCGAAACAGCCTCAATGACAGCCAGAGCCGCCGTTTCGCCGCCGTTGAGCACCACATCCCCCACGCTCACGGGTTCAATGGAAAAAATATCCAGCAGGCGGGCGTCAATGCCCTCATACCGACCGCAGACAATGGTCAGGTCTTCTTCCCGCGCAAGTTCGGCAGCCATGCTCTGCGTCAGCGGGCGGCCGCCGGGCGTCATGAGCAGGATGCGCCCCGGCTGCCCGATGGAGCGCAGCGCCGCAGCCAGTGGTTCGCCCTGCATGACCATGCCGGGCCCGCCGCCGTAGGGGCGGTCGTCCACATGCCGGTGTTTGCTGGTGCTGAACTCGCGGGGATCGTGAAAAGAAAAATCCACAAGTCCAGCTTCCCGCGCACGCCCCATAAGGGCTGTGGACAGAGGCGACTGGAAAAATTCGGGAAAGAGGGAAACCAGGTGAAAACGCGGCATGGGCGGAGAGTGCCGTAAAACGCACTGTCTTGCAAGAAGAGCTTTGCCTGCGGGCGGAACAGGGGCGCAAGCTCCCTGTGCCCAAGAAAGCCCGGATCTGAACGGATGCGGGGCTGACTGGCTGCTCAGCGGTCTTGTTTGCCTTTTATATAGACAAACTTTGAGGTGGTGCGATGCCTGAAAGGCGTTGCCTCTTGAACCCCGCCCAGTTCAGAAAACTTATTATGACACACCAAAACACCATAAGAGTTTTAGGGGGTGGGGGTATGGGGGAGGGACCCTTTTGCGAAAGGGTCTCTCCCCCACAAAGTATTTTACCGTAACAACACAACTAGCCCAGTGTGTGGAGGATGCCGCTCCAGTGCGCGCGCAGGGGGCGTCCTGTCACAAGAAGGGGGCGGTCCGGCAATACGGGAGCTGCAACGCACAGCCAGTGTTCGGCGCAGGGAATAAGCTGCCAGCCAATCTGCCTGCACGGCGCAGCCCGGCTGGCGCTGCTTCCGTCAATGGCAAAACCCGTGGTGCCTTCATGGCAGAATTGCGCGCGGCCTCGCCGTTGCCCGGAAAATCCGCTGTGAACCAGGGCGGGGTCGCGCGAGAGGCCAAGCCCGGCGGACTTGAGAAGGGCCTCCTTGATGGTCCAGCGGCGCAACGCATCACGGATTTTGGACTCCTTGGCAATGGGCGCGACCATCTCCTTACTGGAATAGGCGCGGGGGGCAGGCGGTGGATTGAACAGGGATTCGGCGTCAACGGCCAGACAGGGGCGAAAATCCTGCTGTGCATCACTGCCCGGCGCTTCGTTGCCCTGATGACAGGGAGAATGTTCACCCTCTTTCCCCAAATGGAACGCGGCGCAGAAGGCCGCCTGGCCGCTGTGGCTGAACGCGGCCCGCCAGCCTGGCATCACGGGCCTTCCGAGGTAGTCCATATCAAGACCGTTAAGGCTCAACCATGCCATGTGCGAATCAATGTCGGGCTGTTGCTGCAGACTTTTGGCCCCGTCAGCCTCGCCGCGCGTGATCATGGCGGCATGCGCGGCGGCCATGACCAGCCGTATGAGCAGTGCCCTTGCGAGCAGGCGGCTGCACCGGGCCTTGAGGGCCGCATCGCTGGAGCCGAAGCATTGCAGGTGGTTCAATTGCAATGGGCTGAGCCAGGGCACTATGATCTTTTCCAGTCGCGTGCACCAATGGTGCAGCGCCTGGCCTTCCAGACGGGGCAGGGGAGAATACACAATAATGACGCCGCGCTTGGCGGCCTGTGCCGCCCATATCCAGCTCAGGTCGGCGGCGGAGGTCTGTGCCCACGTACATGAAGGCGGCGCGGAGCCGGGCCGAGAAGCGGCCAGCGGCTTGAGGGTCTGCCCTGGTGAGAAGCGGAACAAGGACTGCGCTGGTGAATTTTCGTCAGTAACTGCTTTACCCATGATGCCCCTACTTGCCTTTAGCTTCTGGTTGGGCGTCCGAGGCGGCCGGGCCGGGGGTTTTACCCGGCACGAGGGCCTCAAGCCCGGAAAGGGGACTGCCTGTGGATGCCGCGTTTGAAGAAGTCTGTCCGGCGGTTTTGCCAGAGTCTTTTCCTGCCTTGGCGGCATCCTTGGCATTGGCCTTTTGCGTATTCTTGTCAGTCGGGTTTTGCCCGTCTGTTTTTTCAGAAGCAGGGGCATCCTTGCCGGATAGAGCCGCGCCGGAAGGATCTGCCGTGCCGCCCTCGTTGTGCTGCGGCGTGCCGTCCGTTTTGCCAGACTGACCAGACGTGCCGGGAGCGGGCTGGTCGGGAACCGATTTTCCAGAAGCGGGCTGGCCGGGCGATCCGGCGTTATTGCCGCCGGGCGCGCTGGCTGCGGGCGCTTCATGCCGCCAGAACCTGATCCATGACGGCGCTTCACCGTGCCACGCCCAGTAGCCCCCAAGGCTGGCGGCTGCGAGAAGGAGCAGGGCCAGGACGGTCATGAAGGCGCGGCGCACGCGCGAGTGCCCAAGGCGGGCGGGCAAGCCGTAAGGATCGTCAAGCGAGCGCTGCGCGCCTGGGGGCATTTCGCCTACAGCCGTGAGCGCGCCGCCCAGGGTAAAGTTTATGGGCGCGCCCGTGTTGACGGCCCAGCCGGAAGCGTCCAGCAAAGGGCCGAGGCTGCGGCGGCGCAGCTTGAACCAAGCCATGACCACGGATGGGCCGGAGATCACGGCGAAAATAATCAGCAACGCCATGGGCCACCACCAGCCCAGAGAGAAAATGGATCTGGCGATGTAGGTGAACGAGGCGCTGACCATGCTTATGCCCACGCTGACGGCGGCAAAAATGCCTGCGCTTTTCGCGATGTCAAAGGGCTGCTTTTGCGGCGCGGCCTTGGCCGCTGCGTCTGCCTGCCCTCCAGGCGTGGATGTGGCCAACTTGGACGAGGCGTTGGAAATGGCCGCATCCTTGGCGGCTACCAGTTTTTGCAACTGCCCGCCCACAAGATTGGCAAAGCGGATGTAGGGAGCCCACATGGCTTCGCGCAGGCTGATGGGATTGCGCACCACACGCAGCAGTGTACTGTCCCATGCCTGCCCGGCATTGTCCACAAAAACGCCGTGGCGGCCCTCGATAAGGTCATCGGCCTTGCCTGCGGTAAGGGCGGCGGCAATGGTGGCTGTATGCTCATTGCCGCTGGCGTCTTTACGGACGCAAAGGCAGTAGAGCAGGCAGAGGTGGCTTTGGGTGGCCAGCCGCACATGGGCGTTCACATCGTCCACATGCACGCAGAGCGAGCAGGAGCGGCTGTCGATATACAGCGTGCCGGCCAGAAATATGGCCCTGTTGCCGGGTTCGTAAAAATCCGCAAATGAAACAAAGTTCATGAGCAGGGTGTAGAGATTGGCGTGCAGCAGAACAAGTTTTTCAAGGTCGCGCAAAGCGTCCATGCGGGGGGCGGCCAGATCGCGCTCCACATACGCGGCAAAGGCCTTTTCCGTTGCGGGAGAAAGCAGCGCGTCCAGTTCTTCGTCCGAAAGCTTGTCCACGGCTTCTTCAGGATGCAGCGGCAGAAATGTTCTGCCAAGGGGGTCGTTGTCGGGAGCAAGCGCCAGAGGGGGCTGACCTTGCGCGCTGAAGGGGGCGGCGTCTTCCGGAGCGCGGGAAAACTGCGGTTTTTGCGCCAGCAGCGCGGCATAGGGCGCAAAACGGTTCTGGATGGCGCGCCAGGTTTCTTCATCAAGAGCAAAGGCGGCGTCTGCGTCGGTGTGCCCGTTTTTGGGCAGGGGCAGCAGGGATTCAAACAGGCGGCGAAAGGCGCGCACGTCTTTTTCCCATGCGGGGTTGACGCCCGTTTGCAGGTCAAGCGGCTGCCCGGCGGCTATTCTGGCAAGGGGGCGGCGGCTCAGATGGTCCATTGAAAAAAGTTCTGTTGTGGCGTTTTCCAGCGAGGCCAACTCGTTTTCTTCATTAAGAGCGGGCAAGGTCTGCGGCGCGAAGGCGGCCATGCGGCAGCGGGCGAAATAGTCGTCCAGCTTGGGGCCGAGCCTTTGCATGAGGCTCCAGGCTTCAGCTGTGTCGCGACCCAGGGGCAGGTCTGCATCATGCGTTTTTTGCCGCCATTCAAGTACGCTGTGAAGGGCTTCGCGAAAGTGCCCGGCAAGGGCGGCGTCAAGGCCGGGCGTGCCGGAATCGTCGCGCATGCCGCCCACAACCGTGAGGCCGGTGATAATAAAATGGCTGACGGCCTCTCCCTCTGTATCCTGGGCCTCCACCGAAGTGGAGGGAACAACGCCGTCCCCGTTAAAGGCGTAGCCAGCGGCGGCGCTCAGAGCGGCGGCCGCCTGGCTGCGGTCAACCCTGGTCTTGTCGTCAGCCCCGGTCTTGTCCAGCACCAGACGGGCGGCAGCCAGCATGTTGACGCCTTCGGGCGTGTCCTGCCGCAAGATGTCCAGGGGAAGTTCTGCGCGGCGCTCACTGAGGCGTGCTGGGTGGCTGACGCGCTGGCACAGCCAGTCCACCGCATCCAGAATTTCCTTGGCGCGGATGCGCCCGTCCTTGTCGGCGTCGAGAAGGGTCAGGGTCTGCGCGTCAAACTCAAGGCCATAGGTGGGGCAGCTCATGGCCATCCAGAGCTTGGGATCGAGTTGTCGCAGGTTTTGCCACTCCGCATCGGTGGACAGCAGGGCCTGGTCAAGCCCGGCCATACGGCGAAACGTGAAGACAGGGCCGCAATGGGCAACGGGATTCTGTTGATCTGTATCGGGGGGAAGACAGGCAGCGTCTTTAGGCATGGTAGTGTCCGTATTTTAAACAGAATGTATACTTCTGTAATATATGTAATAAGAGCATCAGAGGCAGCCTTGGCTACACATAGGCGACCTGTCGCAGGGAGGAGCGCAACTGGTCTTACTCATAATAGTTATCAAAAAACCGTATTGAGGTCGAGCGTTTTACGTTTTGGATACGCATGAAAAAATATTGCAGTAAAAAGCTCTGAACAGGGTAGGGGAGTGTCCGGATCGGCCCGTCACAGGCGGATAAGGGGATTTGCGCCTTGAAATGCCGGGTGTTGTGCGCGTAGACGGACGTGATGAAGGCGCAAGAGTGGATATTTCGTGCTGATAGGAACTGTAGCGGGCATGCCGTAAGCTTAACGAATGGATATTGTCAACGTTGCTTTGCCCTAATGGGGCAGCCTCTGTATTTCTTCTTCAATAAGCGCAACAAGCTCAGCGCCGGTCATGCGCACGGAACGCGCAATGAGAATGAGAGCGTTGAGCGATGCGCCACGCTCCCCGGTTTCAAGTTGCGCAATATAGACCCGCGACAGCCCGGCAAAGTCGGCAAATTGCTCTTGCGACAGGCCACTGCGGACGCGAATATTGCGCACAGTTTTGGCGATGGCTGTGTTCAGCCCCGGTAAAATTTGCATAGAGTATGTGTAAAGCTTTTACGCTGGAACCAAGTATGCGATTGCATACAAAATTGCCCTGTCCATTGTTGCCAATAACATAGCTGATTAATATGAGATGGAATGGCCCTGGCAGGGGCTGCAACCTATGGGTCAGCTGGGCAGAGTATATGCAGACAAGCAAAAAAGAAATGAATAAGAATATATGATAACTATATCATATTACAAATAAAAAATACCAATCGTCTGTGGATGCCGGGGCGGTTTTTCGTTGCCATTTCGCTGCTGGCTGCGGGGCAGGCGGCATTTGCGGAGGCGCAAGCGCGGGTTATCCGCCAGGTACAGCGCCTAGGCGTGCGCCTTCATCCTTTGAGAAATATATGCGCGAAGATGCCGCGTTTCCGTGAAAACCGTTCATAAAAAAAGCCGGACCCCAAGAGGGTTCCGGCTTGATTGAACGCACGCGCTGTTTGCGCCTGTTTTGTTAATCGCCTGCTCTGGCAGCCTGATATTCGGCGACTACTTTTTCCACCACAGGTTGCGGCGCTTCTTCATAGTGGGCAAATTCCATAGTGAAGAAGCCCTGGCCCCCCGTCATCGAGCGCAAATCTGGCGCATAGCGCAGCACTTCGCTCATGGGCACGTGGGCCTTTATTTCTGTGCTGCCGCCCTGTGAATCAGAGCCAAGCACCTTGCCCCTGCGCGAAGACAGGTCGCCGATGACGTCGCCCATGCTTTCGTCCGGCACGGACACCGTCAGCAGAACAATGGGTTCCAGCAGCACAGCCTTGAGGGTTTCCATGGCTTTTTTAAAGGCCAGGGAGCCCGCCACCTTGAACGCCATTTCAGAGGAGTCCACGGTGTGGTAACTGCCGTCATAAACCTTGGCGCGGAAGTCCACCACCTGACAACCGGCCAGAAAGCCGCGCGCCGCCGCTTCCTGTATGCCCTTGTCAATGGCGGGAATATACTGGCGGGGCACAACGCCGCCCACAATGGCGTCTTCAAACTGATAGCCGGAGCCGCGCGGCAGCCCTTCCATCTCGATCCAGCAGTCGCCAAACTGTCCACGCCCGCCAGACTGCTTTTTATGGCGGCCCTGTACCTGGCATTTGCCGCGCACGGTTTCACGGTACGGAACCTTGGGAGTCTTGAGGACAATATCCACCTTGAAGCGGCGCTTGGCCTTTTCAACCGAGAGTTCGATGTGCAGCTGCCCCATGCCCGAAAGCAGAATGTCGCCGTTTTCTCCATCACGGCCAAGCTTCAGGGTCACATCTTCGTCCAGCAGGCGCTGCATGGCCGCATATACCTTGTCTTCCTCGCCTTTTTCTTTGGGGGCCAGGGCATAGGTGATGAGTTGGGGCGGCAGTTGCGGCATGGGCAGTACAAAGGGAGATTTTTCATCGCACAGGGTGTCGCCGGTGCGGGTGTTTTTGAGTTTGGCTACGGCCACAATGGCGCCGGGGCCCACGGGTTCCTTGCAGGGCGTCTGATTTTTTCCTGTCAGATACAACATGTTGCCCAGGCGCTCATTGTCCTCGGTGCGCATGTTTTTGAGGTTCACATCGCCATTGATGGTGCCCGAAAGCACACGAAGCAAGGTCAGCTGACCGGCAAAGGGGTCAGCCAGAGTTTTGAACGCGAAGCAGGCCACCGGAGCATCCGGGTCAGGAGAACGCGTTTCGCCGTTTTGGCCCTCAAAGGGGGGGCGGTCCAGGGGCGAGGGCAGCAGGGCCTCAATGGCGGCCAGCAGGGCCTGACCACCCTTGTTTTCAAGGGCGGAGCAGGTCAGTACCGGGGTCAGTTCGCCCTTCACCACGCCGGAGCGCAAGCCCGAGCGCAGGTCTTCCAGCGACAGGCTGCCTTCTTCAAGGTACTTTTCCATAAGAACTTCATCGCTCTCGGCGATGTTTTCCACGGTAATGTCGCGCAAAAGGCTGACGTCGTCGGCCAGGCCAGCGGGAATTTCCGCTTCGGCGGAATCGCCGTCAGCTTTAAACATGCGGGCCTTGCCAGAGAGCACGTCTGCCACGCCCAGAAAGCTCTCGCCCTGACGGATGGGCAGCTGCAGGGCCACCGGCTTGATGCCAAGGGAGGAAAGTCCGTCGAAGGTCATCTGAAAATCCGCGCGGTCGCGGTCAAGCTTGTTGACCACGATTATGGCAGGCAGACCGGCCTGCCGAACTATATTCCAAAATTTTTTGGCGAGAGGGCGCACGCCGTCCACGGCGTCCAGCACAAAAACCACACTGTCCACACCCTTGAGCAGGCATTCCATATCACCGGTAAAGTTGCCGTCACCAGGAATATCCAGCAAAAAGTGACGGTTTTTGTTCCACATATACGTGGCGCACGCGGGCTGCACCGACCCGCGACGGCGGATCTCTTCGGGCTCGTAGTCAAGATTCGTGGTGCCGTCTTCAATGGCGCCCAGGCGGGTGACAGCTCCAGCTTTGAACAGCAGCATCTCGGCCAGAGAGGTTTTGCCGCAACCTCCGGTGCCGACGAGTGCAAAGGTGCGTTGCATTTCCAGTGGGGTAGGCATGGTTTTCTCCCTTAGTAAGCGATGAGGCGGGCGCGTGCGGCGCTAGCCGGGTGAACGAAACCAGGGAAGGAACGTGAGATCCCATAGAAGGGTCGGGGCGCGTGCCTTGAGGGCATGGCTCGCCCGGCAGCATCGGGCGGAATTTTCCGGAACGGGCCACCGGGTTACGGCGGCCTGCGGGCATTTTCCGCTTGCGAGACCCTTGACGGTCCATGGGAAAAACGTGCGTTCCATATGCTATTATTGTCCACGATACATACTTGCCAAAAAAAAGGAAAGTGCCAGACGGGCTTAGAGATCTGCCTGTTTATAAAAGGTGTAAAAGCCCTGCTTGACAGACGCCGTCGCTGCTGTGAAAATTTACAAGATAAACCGGGCTTTGCCCGGGTGGAGGATATATGGCCTGGGAATGGGGCGCAGCTGGCGTGGTGCTGTTGATAGTCGTGGTATTTTGCGTGCGCCTCATGAAGCGCGGGCTCACCACGCTGGAGGACGAGCGCGCCCTGTGCGACGAACGTATCCGCACCATGGAGGAGCAGATACGCCAGGATCAGAAAAATATGGCCTCCAGCGAACATTTGCATATTGCCTTGGCAGGACTGCGCGACATGCTGCGTCTGGCCGATTATCCATCGGGATTCTGGCTTGAGGTGCAGGAGAGCGGTCGCAGCGCTGCCAATGAAAAATCCTTGGTGCTGCACACGCCTGATGGCGACTGGCGCGTAAGTCTGATCATGCGCGAGCGGCAGTTGCGGGCCGTGCACAAGGTTGCCCACGGGCAGAGCCGCTGGCATCTGCGCGGCGCTGGCGTGCATGAAGAATATGCGGATTTGCCCCGGCTCATGTGCGCCTTGCACAACCATTTGCGAAAGGGCGCAAGCTCCGCCAGCGCGGGCCTGCAAACGCCCGGGGTGCTGGATCTGCCCGTGGCCGCCGCCACCGGGCATGCAGACGCCGTTTCAGGACCGCAGGCCGGGCAGCCTGAAAAACCGCATCTTTCCCGCAGGTTTTCCGGGCGTCCAGCCCAAAAAGCCGCAGCCCGCAAAAAAAGCCCCCCGCCTTCTCCGCTCAAACCCGGCAGCCGCTGACAGAGAGCAATTTGAAGTAGTTCATGGGGGAGGAAATGCTTTTGAGGGAGAGGTTTTGCGGGAGAGGTTTTGTGGGGGAGGGACCCTTTTGAAAAAGGGTCCCACGCCCCCACCCCCTAAAACTCTTTTTATGGCAGTTTACGAATGAAATGAGCTAGCTGCTCCGCAAGGATTTTCAGGAAAATCCTTGCCTTGAAATGCGAACAGGCAGGCTTTTGCCTGCCCTCCACGAGTATTTCAAGCGCTACATGCTCTAGCAGTCCGTCTGGTCCTGTGACGACAGCCTGGACGCAACCGCGCCGCAATATGCCATTCCGCCAAATATCGCGGCTGTCTTGAATGTTAAGGCTGTGTGAATGCTGCGGCTGTGGCGGATGTAGCTGCGGCAAGGGCTGTCGCCCGCTGCGTGCGACCCAAAAGGCCGAAGCACCCTCAAGAATGCTATAAAGCGCGCGCCATGATTTCTTGCAGAGCGTCTTGCGGCAAACTGTTGATGGAGACGAGGGGATTGGGGGGAGAGTCATAGGCGGCAATGGATTTTTCAAACCAGCCCACATCGTGCCATTTGCCGTTCTTGTACCCAGCATTGGTGTACATTCCCACCGTGCGGAAGCCCAGTGACCTGTGCAGGGCCTCGCTTCTGGCATTGGGCAGGGTAACGCAGCCGTATACGTTTCTGACTTCCTGCAACGCAAGAATATTGATAAGGATGCCGTACAGGCGTTTGCCCAGCCCTTTGGAAGTCGCCGCCATGTCAAGATAAACAGAAAGTTCGGCATTCCACTGATATGCCTGGCGTTCCATATGCCTGTGGGCGTAGGCGTAGCCGACAATGCTGTCGCCCTCTTCACAGACAATGTAAGGATAGCAGCTGGAAATGCTGGAGATGCGCCCCGCGAACTCCTGCTCTGAAGGCAGGACGCATTCAAACGTTATGGGCGTTGTTATGTACTGGGCATAAATGGCTAAAAGCGAGCAGCTGTCTGCTGGCGCGGCAAATCTTATGGTCGTCATACTGTTCTCCCTGACTGAAAATGGCGCGGTTGGCCGTGCTGTCATACGACGAAAGCGTAGCGGCGCCCGCCCGGCAGCGGTGGCCGGGAATCTCACGCTGAAATCTCTCTGACATCTGCCTGTGCTGCGGCAGATTCATGTTGCGATGCTGTGATGCCTTGAAGACGCCGCTTCTGCAACCCCCGCCTGGATCAAAAACCCCATTGTATCATCAGCGAGTTATATTAGGAGTTTTAGGGGGTGGGGGCGTGGAGGAGGGACCCTTATGCAAAAGGGTCCCTCCTCCACAAAGCCTTGCAACATCTTTCAACATAGCACCGCCCCTCGCGCCACCCTTACGCCAGGGCGAAGGCCGCGCTGCCCCCTGATGACAGTTTTTTGCCGATTTGTTAACCTGTTTCAAAGTATAGTCATGCACAGTCATTTAACCCGTCAGCAACTGGAAGCCCTTACCCTGTGCTGGGAGCATTGGGAGGCGGAAGCAGCCACGACAGCGCAAAAAATTGCGCGGGCGCGGCTGCACCTGCTGTTTTTGCTGTTCCGGTATGGCGGGCTGCGGCTTGGCGAGGCCCTGACTTTTGAGCCCCGCGCCGCCATAGACACCATCACGGGCATGATGCGTGTGCCCGGCCCCAATGCCCGCGAGCTATTGCTGCCTTTGAGCGCCATGCGGCATATCCGCCGGATTCTCAGTCTGCCGCAAGCTGGCGAGCCAGATTTTCTGCGTCTTGACCAGGCCTTTGTGCGCAAAAAATTCTATGCCGTCGGCAAGACAATGGGCCTGCCCTCGGCCGTGCTAGGGCCGCGCGCCATACGGTATTCCCGAGGACTGGAACTTCTTGATCTGCACGTGCCCATGTCGCTGGTGCAAAAATTTCTTGGGCAGCAGGACACGGCCCAGCTTAAGGCTTTTCTGGATTTTTCCGATGGTCAGGCCCGAAAAATGCTCAACGCGCAGGCTCAGGACCGCAGGGCCTCACGACAGGTACAGGCCGCAGACGATGATGCCACAAATCTGTTTTGGGGCATTGTCAGCGGCATCCACACGGGCATGCGAAAAATCCATGTGGAAATAACGACGTTCTCTGACGTGCGTTTGACGGCTTCCTGCACCCACGAGCAGGCAGGTCTGCTGGAAGTGCATGAAAACCAGGTGCTCAGCGCCCGTGTTGATCCTGAGCGTGTGGCGCTTTCCGCCGAGCGCGTCCAGACAAGCCTGGGCAATTGCGTGCGCTGCGTGGTGGAAAGCCTGCACGCCGACGCGGTGGAAACTTTCGTATGCCTGAGTCTGCCGGATGGCGCAATTCTGCGCGCCACGGTGGAAACACCAGCGGTGACACGGCTGCATCTTGCCGAAGGCAAAAAAATCTTCGCGTATTTTCCCACCAGCGCCGTGACCCTGCTGGCAGACTAGATGTAATTTCTGGATGTAATTTTATGGTGGAATGTTTTGTGGGGGAAGGATCCTTTTGCAAAAAGATCTCCTCCCCACGCCCCCACCCTCTAGACAGTGTTGCCACGAGCGCCTTTCCAGTTATTTCTGCGTCGAACTTCGCCTTTTATTCCGGTCGAGTACCATCAGAGTACACTCCCTGCATAAAAGGCTCGTTCTCCTTGATATGACAGGAAATTCATCTCGTGGCGGCGCTGTCTAAAACTTTTGAAGAAATTCACGAATGAAGTGGAGTAACTGCTCTGCAAGGGTTTCCCTGAAAATCCTTGCCACGAAATGCTCTCAGTGTGTTTTAGTGTGACACAATGAGCTTTCTGCCCTGGAGCGGGACAAAGACAGAGTCTTTTAGGCGCTAAGTCTTCCGGGCACAGCGTCTTCCGGGCGTTACGCCATAGCAAAGCTGTCTGCTCCAAGGGCTGGTGCGCACAAAGGGTTTAACTCGACCCTCCTGAAACATCCCACGGCCTTTATCGCAAAATTTCTGAAAACTTCCGGCCATGCTGACCGCTGCTGACACGCCCGTAGCTGCATAGCCGGGACTTTCCGCCCGACCCCGCCTTTTATATCACGGTTTTTGATGATACCGTGATAATCATATGTAATGGCATGACGCTGCCCTCGGGCAACGAAGTACCTTTAACAGGAGTTTCTCATGTTCCGTATTTCTGAAATGTTCCGTGCGCCCCGTTTCGCTCTGGCCGCCTGTCTGCTGGGCTCGCTGACCCTGGCCCCCGCCGCTCAGGCTGCGGATACGCTCATGATGGCCACCACCACCAGCACTCAGGACTCTGGCCTGCTGGAATATCTTGAGCCCATGTTCAAAAAAGAAACGGGCATCGAACTCAAATGGGTGGCCGTTGGAACGGGCAAGGCGCTTGAGATCGCCAAAAACTGCGATGCTGACGTGCTGCTGGTGCATGCCCCGGCGAGCGAGATGGAATTTGTCAAAGCCGGGCACGGCATTGACCGTCGTCAGGTCATGTACAATGACTTTGTCATTGTGGGGCCCGCCTCTGACCCTGCCAAGGTAAAAGGAAAAAGCACTGTTGAAGCGCTTGGCGGCATTTTTACAACCAAGGCGGGCTTTGTGAGCCGTGGCGACCAATCCGGCACCCACAAGGCTGAAGAAAAGCTCTGGAAGCAGGCCCAGATCACGCCCGACAAGGATTCCCAATATTTTTCCGCTGGTCAGGGCATGATCGCCACGCTGAACATGGCCGCTGAAAAGCAGGCCTATGCGCTGACCGACCGTGGAACGTGGATCACCTTTGCCGACAAGATGGGCGACAAGAATCCTCTGGTTATTATTGTTGAGGGGGACAAGGCGCTTTTTAACCAGTACAGCGTCATTTCGGTAAATCCCGCCCAGTGCCCCAAGGTCAAAAAAGATCTGGCCCAGAAGTTCGAAGACTGGTGGGTGGCCCCTGCCACACAGCAGAAAATTGCGGACTACAAGCTCAAGGGCAAACAGCTCTTCTTTCCCAACGCCAGTAAATAACTGACGTATCTCGCGGCGCGCGGATCGGGAAGCCTTTTTCCGCATCCGCGCCGCGAGTGTGCCTTGCCGTCATTTCAGGAATTTTCGGGCATTTGTATGGACTATCTGGTCAACGGTTTTTCCAGCGCGCTTTCTCTTCTTGCGCATATGGACGCGGCCACGCTGTCCGCCATCTACGCGACGCTGCTTTCCACATGCTATGCCATGGCGGCGGCCTTGCTCCTGGGTCTGCCCATGGGGTTTGCGCTCGGCTACTGCTCCTTTCCCGGCAAGCGGGCCCTGCGCCTTGTTTCAGACACGCTTCTGGCTTTTCCCACCGTGCTCATCGGCCTGCTGGTCTATGCCTTCATAACGGCGCGCGGGCCACTGGGGCAGTACGGACTGCTGTTCACACTGCCGGGCATGGCCGTGGGGCAGGCGGTGCTCGCCTTGCCCATTGTGGTGTCCTGGACGGCGCAGGCAGTGGAAAGCCTTGATCCGCGCTGCCGCGAAACCCTGCTGACGCTGGGGGCCAATGCCCGGCAGGTCACGGCGCTTTCGCTATGGGAGTGCCGGTATTCCATCGGCATGGTCTGCATAACCGCATTTGGGCGGGTTATCACCGAGGTGGGCGTCGCCATGATGCTTGGGGGCAACATCCGGTATTCCACCCGCACAATGACCACGGCCATTGCGCTTGAGACCAGCAAGGGCGATTTTGCCCAGGGCATAGCGCTTGGCCTTATTCTGTTGCTCATGGCCTTTGTCATCAATCTTGTGCTGGCTTTTTTTCGCCACAGGGAACGGGCATGAGTGAACTGCTGTATGAAGGGCGCGACCTTGTGCAGGTTTACGGAGGCCGCAAGGTTTTGGACATGCCCCTGCTTGAGGTGCGCAAGGGAGAAGCCGTGGCTCTGACCGGGCCCAACGGCTGCGGAAAATCCACCCTGCTGCGGCTGCTGGCTTTTCTTGAGCGCCCGGTTTCGGGCGAACTGCGCTACGCCGGGGCGGGCAATGGCAGACGGGAGGCAACCCTGCTGCTTCAGGACCCCTATTTGCTGCGCATGAGCATTTTCAGCAACGTGGTGCTGGGCCTGCGGCTGCGGCATGATTCGGCGTCACTGAAGCTTGTGTATGAGCAGTGCATGCGCGCGACAGGCTTTGACAGCCCCTGGGATTTCGCGGAGCGCGGCCCGGGCGAACTTTCGGGCGGCGAGCGCCAGCGGATCGCCCTTGCTTCGCGCCTGGCGCTATGCCCCAAGGTGCTTCTGCTTGACGAACCCACCGCCAATGTGGACGCATCCAGCGCCCGCGCCATGGTGCGCGCCATTGAGAACTGCCGCAGCCAAGGCGCGACCGTGGTCTGCGCCACGCACGATCCGGCCTTGATCCGCACGCTGGGGGCACGCGAGATTCGGCTGGGCAGACACTGGAGTGAAGTGAACTGATTTTTGCGCCAGAAGTGTTCTGGCATTGGCATTGTGAAAAGCCTGCAGCCTGTGAGCTGAGGGCAGTCACGAGATCGGCAGTGCAACTTCAACACGAAAACGGCAGCGCGGTTTCAATCATGAGAAAGTCAGCGCGGCTTCAGCATGAGGCGCGTCAATCTACGGCTGTCTCCCCCCCTGAAATTTTTTGGGAGTCACGCCGAATTTTTTTCTGAATTCCTCACTGAAGTGGCTGAGGCTCTGATAGCCGATATGCACGCCCACCTCCGTAACGCTCATTATGCCCGAAGCCAGCAGATCCCGCGCCATTTCCAGCCGGTAGTTCCTGAAGTATTCAAATACCGGCATGCCAAACACCTGCTTGAAGCCGTACTTCAGCTTTTTTTCGTTTATTCCGGCCATTCTGGCCAGCTGCGTCATGGATGGGGGATTTTCCATATCCTGAAGCAGGATCTCTCTGGCGTCCCTGACGCGGCTCACGTCCGAAGCCGCGAGTCTGGGCAAGGGCCGGGGGGCATCAAGGGCAAGATACTCTGAAAGCTGCATGCCTATGAGTTCAAGGGCGCGCGCCTCCAGATGCATTTTGCGCAGCGGCCCGGCATAGGCGGCTCCCAGTATGTCAGCCACGATGCGCATTTTTTGCGGGCACTGCCTGCCTGTCCACTGAAAGGCCACATCTTTGCCGTTTATGGCGCCCGCCAGACCCGTGGGCAGCTTTGCCCTTTCCTGTTCAAGATATCCTTCAAGAAATTCCGGCGCCACAAGGATGCTCAGCCGTTGCATGCCGCCCTTGCAGTCCAGCACTCCGCTGGTTTCCGGCAGGTAGGTGATGCGGTTGCTGCCGCCTGTATGCACGCAACGGGTATGCCTGAGCGCGCCGTCCGCATAGTGGCAGCAGTTTAATCCCGCAAGCATGAAGCCGAAAATCACCGGTGAGCGGTCAATGGCAAATTCCTTCCGAAAGCAGGCCGACGCGGGCACCTGGGCGAACTGCAGCGCCAGGCCAGGCTTGAGCGGCAGGGCAGAGCCGCCTGCCATCCGGTACACATTTGAAGCGGCAAAAGCCGCCGTATCCTGCTTATGATTCATAGCGCACGGTTAAACCCCTTCCCCGCAGGGGACAGTTTTTGACCCTTGAAGGATTAGCCCGACTGATGTGTGCAGTGTATTGAAAAGTACATTCAATTTCAACATCAGGCAGGACGATAAATCATGCGCTACTTTCCCCTGTATTTTTCGGCCCTTGTGTTGTGCCTGGGCGTAGCTGCGGTATCGGCGGCGTCAGCGATCGCGGCGGAAGCAACGCCCAAAACGCCCGACTACACGCTGGACGCAATCACTGTTACCGCCACGAAGAGGGAGCAGAAGGTCAAGGATATTGCCACAAGCATTTCCACCGCCACAGACATTGACCTTGAAAACAGCGCCGCCCAGACGCTGAAAGATGCGACCCGGCTTTTCCCCAACGTGCATATGAAGAGCACAAGTTCCGGCAATGAAATGGTCATCCGCGGGTTTTCCACCTGGGATACGGCCCTGCAATCTCCGGCCGGGCTGTACGTGGACGAGATACCCTATCCGCTTTCCTACATGCAGAACCTGTATCTTATGGATATGGAGCGCGCCGAGGTGCTGCGCGGCCCTCAGGGAACCCTTTTCGGGCAGAACAGCGAATCCGGGGTGGTCAATCTGGTGCGCCAAGTGCCCGACAACAACAAACGAGCGCATATTTTTACCGAAGGCGGCACATACAACACCTACAGGCTGGGAGCCTCGGCATCCGCGCCTATTCTTGAGGACAAGGTCTATTTTTCCGGCAGTTTTTTGCGCCATCAGAGCGATGGCTATGTGGAAAACCTGTACAAGGACAGCACCCGCGCCGCGCGCAATGACGCCACTTCCGGGCGCGGCATGTTGCGCTTCACGCCAACGGAGCGGGTAGACCTGCGCCTTTCTCTGGACGCCTCGCGCCAGGATGTGGGCGTGGGCACCATGCGCATGGATACGGGCCCCTACCGGTCTGACAGGTGGGAGGTACGCTCCAACGCCGCCGACTCGTCATCCGCAACCTTCACCTTGCCCGCGCTGGTGGCCAGCTATACGGGTGACGCGGCCAAGCTGACATCCATAACAAGCTATATGGCCTACAACTACGACATGAAGAGCGACATCGACCGTACCCCGCTGCCCACAGGGGTTTCAGACATGAAGATCGACCAGCGCAACTTTACGCAGGAACTGCGGCTGGCCTCGGTGCGCACGTCGCGGCTGTCCTGGGTGACGGGGGCCTTCGTGGGTGCTTCGCGCACAAAAACCGATATGGACCGGCTGATGCAGCAGGCCGTGGCGACTTCGTATCTGCATACGGACTATACCAGCGACACCCAGGCGCTCTTTGGTCAGGGCACGTGGTCCATTGTGGACGGGCTGCGGCTGACAGTGGGCCTGCGCGCGGAAAATACCCGCCTCAACGGCGAGCAGACCTACCGCAACTCGGCCGTGCGCCGCAGCTACGCAAAGGACGTGACCTTTACGGAGCTGCTGCCCATGGCGTCACTTTCGTGGGACGCCACAGCCAATGTTACGCCGTACATTTCCTGGTCGCAGGGTTATCTGCCCGGCGGATTCAACATCTTTTCCGCCAGCAACCGGGGCAATTTCTATTATGAGCCGGAATACAGCACCAACTATGAGGCCGGGTTCAAAACGCACTGGCTTAATGACAGGCTGCTGGCCAACGTGTCCGCCTTTTATTCCACCATTCGCGACAAACAGGTGCGCGAAGAAGACCCCACGGGCGGCGTGGGCACCTGGAAGTTCACCAACTCCGCGCAGGCGCACTCGTCGGGATTTGAGGCCGAGGTGAAGGCCTATCCTCTTGCCGGGCTGGAACTGCGCGGCGGCGTGGGATACGCCCGCTCGGTCATTGACGACTGGACCACCACCGTCAACGGCGTGAAAAAGGACTTCAGCGGCAAGCGCCTGCCCTGGGCCCCTGACCTGACCTACAATATTGGCGTTGGTTACACGCATGAAACCGGCCTGTTCGCGCAGGTGGACCTGTTTGGCGCGGGCAAGCAGTATTTTGACGCCGAAAACAAGCTCAGCGATGACGGCTATCAGACCGTCAACGCGCAGGTGGGCTACCACGGCGACAATTGGGACGTATCGCTGTGGGGCAAAAACGTTCTGGATGCCCGCTACGCCACCAAAAAACTGGTCAGCAATAGCCAGACTATTGTGGAAGACGGCGCGCCCATGACCTTTGGCGTCACTGTGGGATGGAGATTCTAGGCATGACCGCACAGCATAAGAATCTTGAAAATCTTGTGGACGCACTGCCTTTCGCTTCTTTGTCCGACTGGCTGGTTGCCCCGGTGCGCATGGCGCTGCTCAATCTGGCTCTGGAACTGGAATTGCCGGACATTCTGGAGGAAGTTCACAGTGTGTCCGGCATTGCGGCCTGCCTGAAAAAAAACTGCGGTCAGGCGGCGGACGCGTCACGCCTGGCAAGCCTTATGGACGGCATGGTCGCGGCCGGTCTGGCCTGCAAGAAGGACGGCGCATACAGCAACAGCGCCTTGGCAGGGGCGTATCTGCGCAAGGGCTCGCCCCTTTTTCTGGGAAGCCTTGTGGCCTCGCTGTCGGGCATGCAGCACCGCAATTTGCCCTGCCTGCGTGAAAGGCTTTTTGGCGAAGAGCCTCACCCGACTGCGAACGTGGTGAACACGGTGAACCCCGAAAGCAAACTAAACCCCGAAAGCAAACTGAACGACGAGCAGCACTGGAAGCGCTCGCTGGCTGGTCTTGCGGCCTATCAGAAAGCGGGCGCTGCGGACATTCTGGCCCGGCTGATTGCCGGGCTTCCCGGTGCGGAGGGATTTTTGTCCATGCTGGATCTGGGGTGCGGGCCGGGCATCACGGCCTTGCGCGCGGCCACGCTTTTGCCTGATCTGCATGTCACGCTGTGCGACTTTTCTCCGGTGCTGGATATGGCCAGGGCAGAAGCCGCAGCCTGCGGAATGTCCGACCGAGTTGAACTGCGCCCCGGTGATTTCAACACCGTGGCGCTGGGCCATGACCACGATCTCGTCTGGGCCTGCCAAAGCCTGTACTACGCCACGAACCTGCCAGAATTTCTGAAAAAAGTGTGCGCCGCGCTGCGCCCCGGCGGGCTGTTTGCCAGCGTGCATGAGGGCGTGCGTGAAGGCGTGGCCCCGGAGGTGCTCGTTCTTTCGCGTCTTTCACTGGCCATGGAGGGGCAGGACGTGTCCCTGAGGCACGGGCAGATGGCCGCCGCCGCCATCGGGGCCGGTCTGGAGCGCATTCTGGTGAGGCCCGTTCCCATGCTGTTTGGCGAAGCGGAACTGGAAGTGTTCAGAAAGCCGCTCAGAGCCGTCACGGGAGGTGAGGCATGAAGGCATGGGCCATGCTGGCGGTGTGCGTGCTTGTTATGGCAGGGTGGGGGGCTTCGGCCATGGCAAATCCGGCAAACCTGGCAGACCCGGCAGACCAGTCCCATTCAATATATCCGGCAGGCCAGCCAAATCCGGCAAATCCGCCAAGCCCACCAGACCGGGCAGGTCAGGATAATGGGGAGGAACCCACTGGATCGCGCCCAACCACGAACTTACGGCTGGCTGCGCCGCTGGTGCCGCAGGCGGTTCCTCTGCTGGCCGCCGGGGAGAGCGCGTTATTCCAAAAGGCCGGAATCGGGGCGTCTTTCAGCCTTTGGCGTTCGCCCGAGCAGTTGCGCGCCCTTGTGGCCAACGGGCAGGTCGATGCCGTGGTGGCGGCCTTGCCCACTGCGGCGGTTCTGGCGCAACGCGGCGTGCCCTGCGTGGTGCTGGCCGCCTATGCCGCGCCCCTGTGGCTGGTGGGGCCGCCGGATCTCGCACGCGAAGGCGAACCGCCTCTTGATACGCTCCGTCGGCTGCTGAACAGGGAAATCCTGCTGCCCTTCGGTCCCGGCAACATGCCGGAACTGGCCCTGCGGGTGCTGGCGGCGCAGAGCAGCCTTGACTGCCCCCTGCGTCACTGCGGCAGCGCCCTTGAGGCGGTCAATCTGCTGCGCCTGGGGCAGGGCGGCGCGGCGCTTTTGCCGGAGCCTTCCGCTTCTCTGGCCACTGCCGGGGGAGGTATGGTCCGGCTGCTGGACTTGCGTGATGCGTGGTCGACTGCCTTTCCCGAGCATACGGATATGCCCACGGCCTGCCTTATGGTCGTGGGAGCGACGGCGCGTGATCCGGCCCTGCGTGCGCTGCTGCGTCAGGGCTTTGTAGAAGGTATGCACGAAATGGAGAACAATCCGCAGGCCAGCCTCGTGACAGCGAAGCGGCACAGCCCGGAATTGGGCGTAGTGCTGGAACGCGCCGCAGCCGAAGAACGGCCTTTTATGTCTTCTTCGGTTCTTGTGGGTGAACGCGGCAAAAAGTCCGCGCTTTTCATGCTGCAACGCCTGCTGGAACTGACTCCGGCCTCCGTGGGCGGCAGCCTGCCCACAAAAGATTTTTGGGATATGGGCCGTGAAGAATAGTCTGCGGATACTGAAACTGCGGCGCAGTCTGTTGTGGCGGCTGCTTGGATGCGCGCTTTTTCTGGGCGCATGGCAATGGGCCGCTGCACGCGGTGGCGGGCTGGCGCTGGCCTCGCCTCTGGAAACCTGGTTCGCGCTGGTGGATCTTGCCGCACAGCCCTGGTTCTGGACGCAAGGCATGCTGCCCACCCTTGGGCGGGTGCTGGCCGGGTTCGGGTTGGGAATTTTGGCTGGAGGGCTGCTGGGGTGGATTGCCGGAATCTATCCAGAGGCGGCCCTGCTGCTGTTGCCTTTTCGCTGGGTGCTTTCAAGCGTGCCGGGTGTTGTGCTGGTTATCCTGGCCATGCTCTGGTGCGGGGTGGGGTCGGGCATGATCATCCTGATTGTGGCGCTTACCAGCGCCCCCACCATCTATATGGCGCTTCAGGAAGGGCTGGGCGCGGTTGATCCGGCGCTGTGCGAAATGGTGCGGGCCTACAGGGTTCCTTTACGCAAACGGTTTACGGAACTCTACCTGCCCGCAGTGGCCGCGCCGCTGGTGTCAGCCTGCGTGGTGGCTCTGGGCGGCGGCATGCGCGTGGCGATTCTGGGGGAAACCCTCGGGGCTTCGCAGGGACTCGGCTATACGCTGGCTCTGGCGCGGGCAGACCTTAACACGCCAGGACTGTACGCCGTGGCACTGGTCAGCATGCTGCTGGTCAGAGCCATTGAGGCCACGTTTTTGCGCTGCCTGCGCAATAAACTGTGCGGGGGAGGAAGGGCATGACCCGACAGACTCCAAGGACTCCAATGACCCTACAGACGCCACTGGCCCCACAGACTCCACTGGCCCCTCTGGTAAGGCTTTGTGACGTTGGGCATTGTTTCGGCGCGCATACGGTGCTGCGCAAGGTCAATTTTACGCTTGAGGCGGGCGGGTGCGTGGTGCTTACAGGCCCCAGCGGCGCGGGAAAATCCACATTGACGCGCATCATGACGGGCCTGTTGCGCCCGCAGGAAGGGATAGCGCACCTCACTGTCCGGCGTGTGGGCTTTGTTTTTCAAGAGCCCCGTCTTCTGCCCTGGCGCACGGCCCTGCAAAACGTCTTGCTGCCCTGTGACGCGCATCAAGCGGAAGCGCGGCGTTACGCCCTCGAAATGCTGGAAGCCATGGGCCTCTCCGGGGCGGCGTCCCTGTTGCCGGGCGAGTTGTCCGGCGGCATGCGGCAACGGGTTTCTCTGGCCCGCGCCCTGGCGGTGCGTCCGGATCTTCTCATTCTGGACGAGCCGTTCACGGGGTTGGACGGCCCCTTGCGTGAAGACATGAAGGCGCTGATTGAAAGCCTGGTGGGCGCAGGGCAGGCCGGGGCCGCCATGGCTGTGGTTCAGGTTGCGCACCATCATCAGGACATCCTGCGCCATGCCAATGCGCAGTTCCGGCTTGAGAGCGGCACGCTGACAGCAGTGCCATCCATGCTGGTATAATCTGCCCCTCATATGGATTCCTCATAGCGTAAAGTAACTACGCCACTAAACACATACGAAGTGTTCAGTGGCGTAGTTATTTATTGGGGTATGCTCAGACCCGCGCGGGAATGCGTCTTTGCGGCCACCATTTTTTCAAATGCTTCCATGGCGCGTTCCAGCGAAAAAACCTCAATCATCCCCAAGCCCGCCAATGCCGGAAATCGTCACAAGACCATCTGGATGCGCCTTGCTGTTCCGCAAGATGTTGAACGTCGTTCCCCGGTTACAAACAGGAGATAAGGGATGGGACGATTAAAACGTCACGTCCTTACCATAATATACCGCCTCAAACAGCCCAGTCATTTCTTCTTCCGAGACAGGACGAGGATTTGTTCCCGTGCACGGATCTCCGACTGCCTCCTTGGCTATCTCTTTGATCTGGCTCATAAAGAACTTTTCGTCCGTGCCATGCTCCTTGAGAGAGGATGGCATATTCAGGTCGGAGCGCAGTTTTTTGATGCAATCCACCAGGGCCGTCACCAATGCAGCATCGGTTTTTCCCTCCAAACCAAGGTAGCGGGCGATCTCGGCGTATTTTTCAGGAGCCGTTCTGGCGTTATACTGCGTGGCGTATGTGAGGTAGATGGCGTTTGCCCTTCCATGAGCAATGTCAAGCACTCTTCCTGTCTTATGGGCCATGGAATGTACGACGCCAAGAATGGCGTTGGAGAATGCCATTCCCGCCATGCACTGAGCGAGGTGGACGCTGTTGCGGGCAGTTACATCACCTCCATAAGAAGCTGGCAAATCGCGGACAATCATCTGGATCGCTTTGATGGCCAGGCCGTCAGTAATGGGATTTGCCATAGTGGATGTGTACGCCTCAATGGCATGGGTCAGAGCATCCATGCCGGTATCCGCAATCAGGGTGCGGTGCATATCGGCCACTAGGCACGTGTCGAGGATGGCAATATCAGGGGTGATATTGTAATCCGCAATAGGGTATTTCATGCCGGTTTCATAGTCGGTGATAACGGAAAATGACGTGACCTCCGTACCGGTGCCGCTGGTGGTAGGGATGGCGATGAACCGCGCCTTGCGGCGAAGTTCGGGAAGGTTGAACGGCTTTGCCGCCTCCTCAAAAGTGAAGTCGGGATGTTCATAGAAAATCCACATGGCTTTGGCGGCGTCAATGGGCGAGCCGCCGCCGATGCCGATAATCCAGTCAGGATTATAGCTGTTCATGGCGGCAACCCCTTTCATCACGGTCGTAATTGAAGGGTCCGCCTCGATTCCAGAAAAAACGTCAGATTCAATACCGGCCTTTTTCAAAAGAGACTGAATCTTGGCGGTCGTCCCGTCTTTTTTCAATCTCTCTGAACCGACCACCAGCATTGCCTTTGACCCGCTGACCGAAGCCAGTCTGTCAAGCGCGTTTTCACCGAAATAAACTTCACGTGGAATAGTGAACCGTACCATGTTTTTCTCCTTGAATTGTGTTTGGCATTGCCGAAAAATGCAAATTTTTATTTATTGGCGCAGTAGCTATGATCTGAAGTGGTTTCCCCTGGCGAGGGGGCTCCGGGTGATCTGTCTCAACATTGCCAGACTTATTTGCATGCATTTTCGTTGCGGCCTGCGGTGGACATTATGGATTTACGGGCTTATGGTGAATACACGATCTTCCGTGATACTTGCCTGATAATCCAAAAATTAATTTTTATGAAATACGAAGAAGGTTGCACATGAAGAATGCGGCGCTCAAGGAACTGGCGGACATTGTCGCGCGCCATGCCCCTGGGGAAGAGTTCAATCAGACCAGGATAGGGGGGTTGGCTTGCATCCGGATTGACAACCCTGACGAGCATCTTCCCGAAATATACAATCCTTGCATCTGTCTGGTGATTCAGGGAGCCAAGGCGATAACCTACGGGCAGGACATTTACGAATGCAATGTGGGCGACTACATGACCATCCCCGTGACCATGCCCATCATGGGCATGATCACCAAGGCATCTCCCGAAAAACCATACTTATGCCTGCAAATGGAAATTGATCTTGCTATGGCCGGGGAGATTTTTCTGGCTGGGAACATACTGCCATGCAGCTCCAAGCTGGCCGCACGTTCACTGTTCGTGGCTGGCATGGATGATGACCTGGGAGAGCCGCTGCTGCGGTTGGCCCGACTTCTTGATGCTCCCGGGGATGCCGGGTTTCTGGCTCCCATGTACATCAGGGAGGTATGCTACCGTCTTTTGAAATCCGTGCACGGGCGTCATATTGCACACCTGGCTATGCACGAAGGAAATTTGCAGAAAGTGGGCAGAGTGATTGCGCACATCAATCAGAAATTCAGAGAGTCACTACGAATAGACGAGTTGGCGGGAATTGCGGAGATGAGTGTTTCCAGCCTTCACCAGCGGTTTAAAGAGATAACCACGCTGACGCCCATGCAGTTCCAAAAGCAGCTTCGCTTGATCGAAGCCAGGCGCTTCATAACGGCGGAACAGAAGGGCGCTGCTGAGGCCGCGTATCATGTAGGGTATGAAAGTCCTTCGCAATTCAGTCGTGAGTACTCTAGGATGTTTGGCAATCCCCCCGGCCAGGATGCAGAAAAATACCCCAAAACCATGCACAAATTTACCCAAGGGAGGAGCGATAGGGCTGATTGATTGCGTCCGTTCCGGCCATTCTCCCCCACAAAGTTCTTCAAAATGAATTCGCGCCAGCCCTCGCACACGGCGCACGCGACGCGCGTTTGCCGTATTGTCCTTCTTTTGTCCGCTTTCGTGCCGCTTGGGCATGAAAGCGTGTCGTTTTTTTAGGGGAGTTGCCGTTTTTTCTGATCCTGCCGTAGAAAGCCATAAAGACATGCTGTGTAAAAAGATACTGCGTAAACATATACTGCGCGGCAGCGCTGTAAGGAGGCCTCATGTTTCGTTTTTTGCGCGTTAATATGGCGACAAAAACCTGTGTGTTTGAAGAAATCCCTCAGGAATATGCTGGCCTTGGCGGTCGCGCCCTGACTTCGGCCATTGTGGCGCGCGAAGTTCCGCCCACCTGTACGCCCATCGGCCCCCACAACAAGCTGGTTTTCGCGCCTGGCCTGCTGGGCGCCACCAACAGCCCCAACGCCAACCGCATTTCCGTTGGCTGTAAAAGCCCCCTTACCGAAGGCATCAAGGAGTCCAACGCGGGCGGCCAGCCCGGCGGACATCTGGCCCGGCTGGGCATCCTTGCCGTTATTGTTGAAGACATGGCCGAAGAAGGCCAGTGGTGGCAGCTTGAAGTGAGCAAGGACCACGCAAAGCTTGTGCCTTCTGAAACGGCGGGGCTGAACAACTTTGATACCGTGGCCAAGCTTATTGAAAAGTACGGCAGTGATTGCAGCTATGTCACCATTGGCCGTGCGGGCGAGTTCAAGCTTACCGCCGCCTCCATCGCCTTTACCGACCGCGAGTTGCGTCCCATGCGTCATGCGGGGCGCGGCGGCGTGGGCGCCGTTATGGGCTCTAAAGGACTCAAGGCCATCATCGTGAATCCCGAGGGCGGTAAAAATCAGCCCCTTGTGAACGAAGCGGCCTTTCGTGAAGCTTCCAAGCGTTTTGCCAAGGCTCTGGCCGAGCATCCCATCACGAGCAAGGGCCTTGCAGAGTATGGCACCGCTGTGCTTGTCAACATTCTGCATGAAGCGGGCGGCCTGCCCACAGCGAACTTTACCGTGGGGCGGTTTGACAAACATGAGGCCGTGTCCGGCGAACTGCTGAACCAGATTACCAAGGAACGCGGCGGCACGGTGGCGCATGGCTGCATGAGCGGCTGCATGATCCGTTGCAGCGGCATTTTGCCCGACAAGAAAGGCAAGTTCCAGAGCAAATGGCCCGAATATGAAACCCTGTGGGCCTTTGGCCCCCATTCGGGCATTGGCGATCTGGACGCTATCTCGCAGTATGACTATCTGTGCGACGACATTGGCGTGGACACCATCGACGTGGGTGTCGCCATGGGCGTTGCCATGGCCGGTGGGGCCATTCCTTACGGCGACGCCAAGGCCGTGCTGGCCGCCATGCATGCCATCAGCGAGGGCACGCCCCTTGGGCGCATCATCGGTTGCGGCACGGCGACCACTGGCCGGGTTTTCGGCGTGCGCCGGGTGCCCACGGTCAAGGGGCAGAGCCTGCCAGCCTATGACCCGCGCGCCGTCAAGGGCCAGGGCGTTACCTACGCCACGTCGCCCATGGGCGCTGACCACACGGCCGGATATGCCGTTACCGCCAACATCCTGAGCAGCGGCGGCACGGTTGATCCGTTGAAAAAGGAAGGGCAGATCGAGCTTTCGCGCAATCTTCAGGTGGCCACCGCCTCGGTGGATTCCGTGGGGCTGTGCCTGTTCACTGCTTTTGCCATTCTTGACGTGCCGGACGCTTTGCCCGCCATTGTGGACATGCTCAACGCCAAGTTCGGCTGGCAGCTTACGGGCGATGACGTGGTGACTCTGGGCCAGCGCATCCTGTCTACGGAAATCGACTTCAACCGCCGCGCGGGCATCACCCAGGCCGCGGACGTCCTGCCCGATTTCTTTACGGATGAAAAGCTTCCCCCGCACAACACCACCTTTGACATCACCCACGACGAACTCAAGACCGTGTTCAACTGGATAGAGGAAAAGGGCTAGAGCATTTTAACTTTGAAAAAGTGTAAATGTTCTAACGCTGCACGAAAGTGCAGCGCGCTACAAAGTGACGTGGATTCAGCCGAAAATCGCATTTTTCGGCTGAATGAAAACTTTGAAATGTAAAACATTTCAAAGTTAATCTGCTCTAGATCGCATTACGAAAAATGTCCGCCCCGGTCGGGCAAGACCGGGGCGGTGGAAAATTTTGTCTTGCTGTTTGCGGCAGAGGTGCCTGTGACTGCCAGGGGCAGGAGCAGGCGGGGCAGTGGGGTTTTTACTGAAGCTTCTGGTAGCCAGACAGCGCCAGTCAAGGCTTTGGCGAAGACGTGCCTCTTTTGGTCTGGCGGAAAAACTGGCGGGATCGGCAATGGCCAGCACTGCGCAAGGGCTGGCATGACCTCTGCCTGCGGCTTGACGGCGACCCGGCGGCGTGGGCATATATGATCTGGCCGTGTTGCGGCCAAGGAGTTTGTCATGCACCTGACCGTGAAGCTGAGTACCACGCTGCGCGACCACGTGCCCGGCTATAATCCGGAAGCGGGCCTGCACCTTGCCATGCCGGAAGGCAGCAGCGCGGAACAGTTGGCCCGGCATCTGAATCTGCCGCTGCAAGACATCAAAATTGTTATGGTCAACGGACGCCAGCGTAAGGTGGACGATCTCCTGCGCGACGGAGATCGCATTGCCTTCTTCCCGGCTGTCGGTGGAGGCTAGCGTCCGTTGGCCATGACAAAACCAGAAGCGCGCGCCTTTTTTACTCCCTACCTGCGCGCCGAATACCCCCCACATTCTGACAGCGCCACGGCCTCCTGCGAGCAGGGAGATCCTGAAAGCACGCTTTTTGTGAGCCTTGCGGGCCTGCGGGCCTGGGCGAAAAAACATGGCCTGCACGAGCGTGAGGCCATGGCGCGTCTGCTGTCCTTCAACATATGGCCCGAGCGGTTTCGCCGTAACTATGGGCTGTTCTCCACAGAGGATATGGCCCGCCTGTTGCGCAGCCGTATTCTTGTTCTTGGCTGCGGCGGGCTTGGGGGCCACGCGGCGGAGCTGCTGGCGCGTATGGGCGCGGGTTTTCTGCGCCTCGTGGACAATGATGTTTTTGACGAGAGTAATCTTAACCGCCAGCGTTTTTGTACCGAAAGCGCCCTGGGCCATCCCAAGGCCCTCGTGGTGCGGCAGGCCCTTGCAGACGTGGCTTCGCACCTTGACGTCGAGGCAGTGCAGCTTGAGGCGGACGAACACAATCTGCCCGATCTTGTGCGGGGGGTGGACGTGGCCCTGGACTGCCTCGACAACATCGCGGACAAGACAGCGCTGGAAGGGGCCTGTCTTGCGGCGGGGGTGCCCTTTGTGCATGGCTCCATCTTGCGGGACGAGGGCTTTGCCTACGTAAATGGGGGGGCCATGCCCCGTCTGACGGAGCTGTATCCGCAGGGGCAAAGTGCTGAAGAACTTGCCCAAACCCGCCGTGAAGGCGTGGGAACGCTGGCTCCGGCGGCTGTGGCCTGCCTTATGGTCAGACTGTGCCTGCGCGTTGTGCTTGCCCCGTCTTCTGGGGCAGGCGCTGAAACCGTCAGAGCCGGGGCAGAAGAGGTCGTCGGGGCGGAAGCGGGCGGCGCGCCATGCCCGTGCGCCGGGCCGCAGGCGCAGGAATGCGCCACTGCCTCGCAGGGAAGTGCCGCCGTCGGAGAGCCGCCAGCTGGACAGTTGCCAGCCGGAAACCCGGCACCCGAGCCGCTGCCAGTCGGTAATATGCCAGCCGGGCACTTTCCAGCCGGGCATGGTCCAGGGGTGCTGTCGCCCCTCTACCATCTGGATATGTCCGTACCGGAACTGGAACGCTTTTTCTGGGAGTAACCCTCCAGCACGGACGGGCGGTATCCTGTCGGGCCACATTGGCGTGGTCGTCATGGCCTGACAGCCCCCTACGCCGCAGGGCAATTCTTCTTCTTCTTCTTCTTCTTCTTTCCGCAGGGTGCCGGGCCTATCTGCCTGGGTGCTCCCAGATGATCTGCCCCGTCTTTTCCGTGCCGTAGCCCCCGAGGGCCGTTACCGTCTGCTTGAAGTCAGCGCTGCGTATGACGTCCAGCAGGGCCTGCATGGCCGGGGTTTCATAAAAGCGGCGGGGGATGACGAGGTCGTATTCTTCCACACCCACGGGCACAAAGGGCAGGCCCAGCGCGTTGGCGGCGGAGCGCACGGCAAGACCCGCGTCCGCGCGGCCTGAAAGCACGGCTGCGGCCACATTCATGTGGGTGTATTCCTCATCCCGGTAGCCTGTGATGCGCGTGGGCGCAATGCCAAGACACGCAAGCCTGTAGTCCAGCAGCACGCGGGTGCCGCTGCCTCGCTGCCGGTTCACGAAACGCAGCCCTTCCCGCGCCAGATCCTCAATGCCGCTGATGCCAAGGGGATTGCCGGGCGCTGTCAAAATGCCCTGTTCCCTGTCCACAAGACGCAGCAGAACAACAGGTTCTTCAAGATTTTCTTCAATGGCCTTGCGGTTGTATACGCCACTGGCGGCATCCAGCAGGTGACTGCCAGCCAGATGGCACTGGCCGCGCCCAAGGGCCATGAGTCCGCCCAGAGAGCCCACGTGGGCAGAGGTGAGGCGATAGCGGGGGTGGGTTTTGCGCAGCAGGCTGTCCAGCAGGTCCAGCGTGTTGTCGTGACTGCCGATGGCCAGCAGCGCGTTATCAAGCGCGGCCTGCGGACGCAGCAAGTCCACGGTCACGGGTTCCCCGGCGTCGCAGCCCTCGCTGTCGCGGGGGATGCGGATGATGCCGTCGGCCCGGCTCAGGCTGGTGATGGTTCCCGCGCCGCGCGGCAGGGGCACGGCGACGATGGTTCCATCCACCCGGCCCAGCTTCACGCGCAGGCGTTCTTCCATACCGGGGCGTGAGGGCAAGGGGTTGCAGGGAATGGCCGTGGCCTTTTCGCGCTCCGTTGCAACACGCTTCTGCCACAGGGCCAGCAGGGGCAGCACAAATTCTTCCATGGCGATACCGGCCGAAACTGGATAGCCGGGCACGCCGATAACGGGTTTGCCGCGCACTACGGCCAGAACCGTGGGTTTGCCGGGCATAACCGAAACGCCGTGCACCAGCACCTCGCCCAATGACTCCAGCACATGGGCCGTGTAGTCATGGCTGCCAGCCGAAGACCCGGCATTAAGAATGACAAGGTCGGCTCCCGCTTCCGTCCCTGCGTCCGCTCCCGACCACGCTCCAGACTCCGTCCCCGTACCTGCTTCTGCCCCCGCCCCATCAAGGGCGGCCATGACGGCGGCGGCAATGGCCTCCGGCTCGTCGGGAACCACGGGCAGGGTGACGGGATCGCCCCCGGCCTCAGTAATCATGGCCGAAAAAATCAGCGAATTGAATTCCGGCAGCACCCGTCCGGCGCGCAGATCTTCCTCCCTGGCCTGATTCAGGGGCACAATTTCCGATCCACTGGGAACGATGGCGACACGCGGGCGGGCAAACACCGGCACTTCAAGCACCCCGCCCGCAGCCAGAGCGCCCAGGTCATACGGGCCAATGCACACGCCGGGCGGCAGGATGATCTCCGTGGCCACCATGTCCTCACCCATCTTGCGCACATGCTGCCAGGGAAAGGCGGCTTTTTCTATGACGGCCCACTGAGCGTCTTCAGCCGTTTCAGTATTAACGTTTTCCACCATGATGACAGCGTTGCAGCCATCGGGCAGGGGGTGGCCGGTATTGATCCAGTGGGCGGCCTTGCCGAGTTCAAGGCGCAGGGGATTGCGTGGGGAAGCGGCAAAGGTGTCTTCGGCATTGACGGCAATGCCGTCCATGGCCGCTCCGTGAAATGCCGGGGAAGACCGCAGGGCCGCCACAGGGCGACTGAGCACGCGACGAAGGGCCTCAGTCAGAGGAACGGTTTCTTCCGCCAGGCTGTGCATGTGGGCGTTGAGCTTTGCAAACCAGAGGCTTCTGGCTTCATCGGGCGGCAGCAGGGTCAGGTAGGTATTGCGTTTCAAGGGCGTTCTCCGTGCTGGTGCGGGGTAAATGTGAAGGCTTTACTGAAACAGCTCCACCATGACCATGTCTCCCGCATTGAATCCTTCGCGGTTTTCCGGGCAGACCAGCAGGCCGTCTGCCGCCGTCATGCCGGTAATGATGCCGGAGGTTCCCGTGAGGGGGGCGGCCTCATACAGCGGGCACAGTGCGTCGCCGCTGTTGGGCGCTGTTTGCGCAAGCGGCGTCAGACGAACGCGCAGGTAGTCGCGGCGGCCCTGTGTTGATGCTATGGAGCGCGTCAGGCACGCCGGAACGCAGGGGGCAATTTCCTGCTCTGCCTGGCCCTGAAGGTGGTGGAGCAGGGGCAGTAGAAAGACACGCGCACAGATAAGGGCGCTGGCAGTATGCCCCGGAAGCCCCATGAGGCAGACCGTGCGCCGGGCAGCGGCGGCGCGGCCCAAAATGAAGGGCTTGCCGGGGCTGAGGGCCACGCCGTGGGTGAGAATCTCGCCACCGGGCACTGCGGTGAACACTTCAACCGTGTGATCGCGCATGCCCGCCGACGAACCGCCGGACACCACCACCACATCGTATTCTTCTGCAAGCCGCGTAAGGCAGGCCTCAAGTTCACCGGCATCGTCGCGCACAAGCCCGGCCCGCACCGCCTGCGCCCCTGCCTCGCGGCACAGGGCGGCGATGCTGTGGGCGTTGACGTCGCGGACTTTTCCGGGCGGCGGCATTTCTTCAATGGGCACCACTTCATCCCCGGTGGACACAATGGCCACGCGCGGGCTGCGCCGCACCGCCACATCGGTCTGGCCAAAGGCCGCCAGAAGGCCGATGTCCTGCGGGCGCAGGCGGCGTCCGGCGGCGAGGAGCTTTGTTCCGGCGGCAGCGTCGTCGTCACGCAGAACAACGTTGTCGCCAGGGGCCTGACTGCGGGTCAGTTCCACAAGGTTGCCTCCGGCCGGGCGGGAATACTCCACCATGACGGCGCAGTCCGCACCCTGCGGCAGCATGCCGCCCGTAAGTATGCGCGCCGTCTGCCCCTCGTGGAGAATGATGGAGGGAGCCGTCCCCATGGGGCAGTCGCCCACGCATTCCACAAGGGCCGGGTTGCCCTCCTGCGCGCCAAAAATATCGCGGGCCCGCACGGCATAGCCGTCCACAGTGGCGCGGTCGAATCCGGGCAGGTCGGCGGGGGCTGCAAAGTCGTCCGCAAGGCGGCGGCCAGAGGCCGCGTCCAGCGGGACGCGCTCGGCGCAGAGCGCGGGAAAGGTGCGGATATGCCCGATAACCTTTTCCACGGGCTGCAAGGTCAAAAAGGATTTCACGCCGGACCTCCGGGTGGTATTTTAGAGCATTTAACACTTGAAATGCTCATGTCCGGCAGGCAAAGCCTGCTTATTCGCATTTCGTGGCAAGGATTTTCAGGAAAATCCTTGCAGAGCAGTTAACTCATTTCAGTTATAAACTGCTCTAAAGCGTTTTTACCGTGAAACACGGGTGGTGCGTGGCAGAGCCCGCCAAAAAAATGCAAACGCAATCCGTTTGCGTGAGTATGCGTCGTAACTGGCGTGGTTTGCCATTGGGAACGCGTCCCCCCAAGGCCAACCTGCTCCGACAAAATGAATAACCCTTTAAATTTAGCAGTAAACCTTGCCAAAGGGCAATACGTGAATGCCGCTCGACAAAAGCCGCGCCAGGGTGAACGCGGCATGAGGATCGCGGCATGGCGCCAAGCCGGAGGCGCGCCGCATGTGCCTTGCGTGGCGTGCTAGCCGAGTGGTTGCATGCGTTCAGAGGCAGGCGCCGGGGCAATCTTTTGGGGATAGTGAGCACTGTAGGATGGCAAGGGAGATGTGAGAGAACAGGTGTGCGCCGCCTGCCAGCCAGTTTCATTATGAAAGCGCTCTGGTCCTGTGCGGTCGGGCAGTGAACTACAATAAAAGTTTTAGGGGGTGGGGGCGTGGGGGAGGAAACCCTTTTGCAAAAGGGTTTCCTCCCCCACAAAACATTTTTCCTCCACAAAGCATTACAACCTGACATTGTCCTGACAGCGACCGCCAGCAGGGCCGCTAGAAGTGGCCGCTGTCGCGGCCGAGCAGGTGCAGAAAAACGCCAGTGGCGAGCATGTCGGCGCAGCCGCCGGGGCTGAGCCTGCGGCGCACAAAGGCCGCACCCATGCGGTCAAGGGTGCGGCGGCCGTGGGCTGTGTCCAGCCCGCCCGCGTCAAGGGTCGTGGCTGCGTAGGTTCTGGCCAGGGCAAAGCCCCTGCCGCCCCCACGCCAGAGCAGACTTGTATCCTCGACGCGGGCCAGCAGTTCCAGCAGGGTATGGACCATGGCCCTGTTCATGTTCACGGCCGCGCCATGCCGCCGCAGGCTGTGGCAGGCAAGGGCCACGCCGGGAAAGCCCTGTTCCGCCTCGCCGCGCACGCCGCGCATGCCATACATGACATAGATAACCTCGCCAGGGGTCAGGCTGCGGCCCAGAGCTTTTTCCAGCAGGGGGCGCGTGGCCTTGGGCAGGGCATGCCGCGCCTTGTGAGGGCAGAAGCCAGGGATGGCCAGTTGTGCCGCCTGTGGGCCGCAGGGCAGTGCGGCCATGTCCGCTCTGGTGATGCCCCGCACAAAGGAGGCCGCCGTGCGGCACAGCGCCTGCACGTTGGCGGCGTTGCCCAATCTGCCTAGGGCGGCGCAGAAGAGGCCCAGAGAAAAAACCAGTCCTTTGTGGGTATTGACGCCATTGGTGGCCGCAAACATGTCGTGTTCGGCCTTGAGGCCCAGCGCCCGCAGGCGTGGAAAAACAGCCCCCGATTCCAGCGCTGTGGTGGCCGAGCCCAGCGCGTGGGCCTGGGTGAAATAGCCTTGCAGGGCAAGGGCGCTGCGCACAAAGGTGGCGTAGTCCATGTCTTTATGCGCGCCCTGACTGTCACGGCAGACCAGCCCCGGCTTTGGCCCGGCGGCAGCTTCAAGAATGGCGGCCCGAACTGCCAGTTCGCCAACGCGGGCCGAAGAAAGGGACGAGCTTTTTTGCCGTCTGGGAGCGCAGGCGCGCAGGTTTTTCAGGCCCGGCAGCACGACGGCGGACAGAGCCGCAGAGGACGGCATGGCGACAGGCGGCATAGTGAAGGACGGCATGGAGACGGACAGCAGCGCGGAGGCAGGCAGTGCCATATCGGGCATGGCGGATGAAGAGAGTGCGTGGCGGCTTTCAGGCATGCGGGATTCCGTGTGAACTTGGCAGTTTTGGTTATAAGGGCAATTGTGCGGCGCAAGATGGTATTCTGTCTGTTGCCTGCCCGATTTCAGGCTCCGATTCTGACCTTGGCTCCGACAGGGACTCCGGTTTCGATTCTGGCCTGGTTCCGGCAGATTCCACTCATTTTCACGCCCCCGATTTTGGCCTTGATTCCTGTTCTTACTCTTGCTCTGACTCAGGCCCTGCACCGTTCCTGTACCCATGCCGCAATCTGGCAGGACATCAGGAATGGGCGTCCGCGCTGGTGGCGAGGGCCAGCAGACTGCGTACATGGGCCATGATTTCTTGCGGGTCGTGTTTGCCCTGTCTGCGGCAGAGGCTTGCCGGGGCTTCACACAAAAAGCAGCGCCGTGGGGGAAGTCCGACGTCCGCCCGGTTCACAGGCTGCCCCTGCGCGTTGAGCACATCCGCATCAGCCAGCCTGCCCAGGGGGTGCTCTTCTTCCACGGCCACGCAAAGCGCCTTGAGCTGTGCCGGGTCAAGGTTCACAGCGGCTATCCAGCAGGGGCCGTCCACCCCGGCGCGTTCCTTTTCGGCTGTAAGGCAGGCTGCGTGCCCGCAGTCGCGCGCAATGGCGCGGCGAAGGGTCTGCCGCAGGCTGTCGAAGGCCTGCGCTGTCCCTGCCGGATTTTTATCCGCGCCGGGAATATTGAGCGTGAGCGAAATCACGGCCTGCCCGCAGGTTGCGGCAAGCTCGCGGCGCAGGTTCCAGCGCGCTTCCCTTTCAACAAGGATGGCAGCAAGGGGGGCGGCAAGGATGTCGTTCAGGCTCATGAAAACTCCGTTTCCGGCGCGGCGGCGTCAGGGCTTTCGCCGCGCCGGAGCATGGCGTGTGTCTGTTATTTTGTGGCGTAGATATGGTCCACAATGGTTCCGTCACGGTACTCCATCGTGCCCACGACCTTGTCGCCGCGCTCGTAGGCAAGAGGTTTGCCGGTCATGCGCACGGCCTGGTCGTGCAGGTCTTCAATGCCGCATACGGGCAGGCGCGCGTCGCGCAACCTGTCGGCAAGTTCCTTGCGGGCCGGGTTCACGGCAATGCCGCGCTCCGTCACCAGCACATCCACTGTGGAGCCTATGGTCGTCAGGGTGGTGCACTTTTCCACCACAATGGGCAGGCGGGCGCGCACCAGGGGGGCCACAATGATGGTCAGCTTGGCCCCGGCAGCGGCATCGTTATGGCCGCCGGAACCGCCAATGATATTGCCGTTGGAATCCGTGGTGACGTTGACGTTGAAATCAAGGTCGATTTCCGTGCCGCCCAGGAGGACGGCGTCGAGAAAGTCCACGCAATTGCTTTTTCTGTTGGGGTTTGCGTAGGTGTCGGCGGATATTTCAACGTGGCGCGGGTTCTGGGCAATGGATTTGACGCTGCTCAGGTCAAAGCACTGCACGTCAAATACGTTGTCGAACAGGCCTTCTTCAAGCATTTCGACCATGTATTTGGTGATGCCGCCGAGCAGAAAACCGCCGTGCACCTTCATGGCGCGCATGTCTTCGCGCAGAAAAAGCGATGCCGCCAGCGAAGCGCCGCCAGCGCCTGTCTGATAGCAGAAGCCGTCCTGCAGCAGGCCGGAGGCCTTGATGACGGCTTGGGCGTTGCGGGCAATGGCCAGAGCCACAGGGTCGCGCGTGAGGCTGATGGAGCCGGAGACAATACCGGCGGGGTCGCCGATTTTGTCCACAACGACCACATGGTCCACCACGTCGTGGGGTATGCTTATGCGGCTGAGGCCACCCTCAACCACGTGATCGGTCACGGCGATGACTTTTGCGGCATGCTGCGTGTCGGGGATGATATAGCCCAGCGAGCCGCAGGCGGACGGGCCTTCAGTGCCGGTGATGTTGCCCATGGCGTCCACGGCGGGCGCGGCGACCACGGCGATGTCGATCTTGAGCGAGCCTTCGCCTATGGCGCGGGGACGCCCGCCGTGCGAGCGGAATATGACGGGCGTGGGCAAAATGCCGCTCGTGATGGCTTTGGCCAGGGGGCCGCTCATGTAGTCCGTATCAAGCCCGGTGATGACGCCGTTTTTGATATGCTCGATCAGGTGCTCATGCACGGGAAAAAGCGAAGAGCAGGCCACGGTGATGCCCTTGACCCCGAGTGCGGCCACAGCGTCCATTGTCATGTTGACCACATGGTCGCCATTGCGCAGGTGGTGGTGAAAAGACAGGGTCATGCCGTCCTTGAGGCCGCATTCACGCAGCGCGGCGGCAATGGTGGAGATATATTTGCGTTTCATTACAGCGCCCCCTTATGCATCAGCCAGAAGCAGGATGCGTTCCGCCCGTTTGATAATGGGCAGGTCAATCATCATTCCGTCCAGTGAAACGGCTCCCTTGCCTTCATCGCTGGCTTTGCGGGCCGCCGCCATGACGCGCCTGGCCCAGTTGACCTTGTCCGGCGCGGGCATGAATGCCTGGTTGACCCTGTGCACGTGGTGGGGCGAAATGACGGCCTTGCCGTCAAAACCCAACTGCACGGCGAAGGCGGCGTCCTTTTCCAGCCCTTCAAGGTCAGACACAAAGGGAAAGGGCGTATCAATGGCCAGAACGCCCGCAGCCTTGCAGGCCGTGAGCAGGCGCGAGCGCGCGTAGGCTATCTCGGCCCCTTCGGCTGTGCGCTGCGCACCCATTGAAGCGGTAAAATCCTCGGCGCCAAGAAGGATGCCGTGCAGAGTTTTGCTGGCCGAAGCTATGGCATAGGCATTCTCGAGCCCCAGGGGACTTTCAATAATGGCAAGCGCCTTGACGGGGGCCGTTATGGCGTGCTTTTGCCGCGCGCTTTCTATGGCTTCGGCCACTTGCAGCACCTGCTCAGCGCTTTCAATTTTCGGCACCATGACAAAATCCGTCCCGGCGGCGACCACGGCTTGCATGTCAGCCTGCCAGTAGGGCGTATCCAGACCGTTGATGCGCACCGTCACCCCCACGCCTTGCGGGCGCAGTTCCGTGAGGGCATGACTCACCAATGTGCGGGCGGCGTCTTTTTCCAGCTGGGCCACGGCGTCCTCAAGGTCAAAGATGACCACATCCGCTCCCAGGCACTGCGCGCTGGCAAGCATGCCGGGGTTGTTGCCCGGCATGAAAAGAAAGGTTCTGTTGCGCATCACATTTTCTCCTTAAAGCGGGCGATGGCCGTTTCCATACGGGCCTTGATGGTGCATTCCAGCGCGCCCTTGTCCTGAACCGTAACTTCAACGCCCTTGAGGCCGGACTGCGCCATGCACTGTGCGACAACCGCGCGGATGGCCTCGCCAAACTGGTTCATGACGATGCTGGAAAGGCTGATGGACGTATCTGTTCCGCCCACAGCGGTGATGGTGATGAAAATGTCGTTGGATTCCAGTGTGCCTGCCATGGCACTGCATTGGTTGTTCATTGTGTCTCCTGCGGCGGCCAGGGTCGCCATTTGGGAACTGGGCCAGATTGAAACTGAAATGCTTTACACTTCAAATTGTCATTCGGCCCAAACTTGCGATTTTAGGCTGAATCCACGCCACGTTGTGGCGCGCTGCGCTCTCGTGCCGTGTTAGAGCTTTTTTCTTTTTTCAAAGGTAAAATGCTTAAAAAATATCAGTGTCGTCCGACATAATCTCTGAGCTTTTGCCGTATCTGCGCGCTGTCGGCTGAGCGCAAAAAATCCAGAGTCACTGGAGGCAGCAACTGCGCCATCTCCTGCCAGTCTGCCTCGCAGACGTCGCCCTTGAAGAGCGCCCGCACCTTTGAAGCGCTGATGGCCTGGCCGTCGGTCTGCAGACGCGGAATTTCATGCAGTTCAATACCGTGTTTTTCAAACACGGCCGCCATGGCGGCATTGTAGGCGGCAGTGACGGGATCAAGCGGTTCTGTGCCCACAAAGCGCAGGCTTATGCCCAGATCTTTGGCAATGCGCGTGGCGAATATGGCGCAGTCAAGCGCGGCGTGAACCGAGCCCACCTTGGCATCCGCCGTAAAATAGGCCGGAAAACTGGCGCGCGACACCATGTACGGCCCGGCGGGCAGCACAAGAATATTGTCCACCCCGGCAAGGCCCTTGCGTACAAGATCAAGACGCACGGCAAAGGGAAAAACGGAAATGTCCTCTTCCACCACAAAGACCAGCAGCTTTTCACAGGCTGCGGCAGCCGTGCGGGCCAGATACTCATGCCCCCGCGTGAAGGGATTGGCGTTCATGACAATGGCCCCAAGCCGTGTATGCGGCGAAAGCCCCGCAGGGGGCGCATCGGCAGCCTCCGTTTTCCAGCCGTGATCGCGCAGGGCTGCCTTGGCGGCATTGAGCCAGTCGGCATAGTTGGGGCGTCCCTGTTCCAGCAGGGCCGAATCGTGCGTCGCCGCCACAAGGTCAAAGCCGGAATCCCTGAATTTCTGCGCTTCCGAGGCCTTGGTGAAGATGAAGAAATGGCTTGCGCCTTCCTGCCTGCCGTGCAGCACAAGGCGGCTCAGAATGGAGGTGGCAAGACCCCCCTCCCGGGCATGGGCCGCCACGCAGATGCCGCAAAGAACAGTGCCCGCAAGAAACCCGCAGGCCGCCAACTGGCCGTCTTCGTAAAAGCCGAGGCCATAGGTGCGCCCTGCGGGCAGGCTCAGGCCCGACGCTGCGAGCAGCGCTTCAGCCTGGGCGAGGTCATGGTCGGTAATGATTTCAAAATAGCCCTGCATATGCCTTCCTGCGTTCTTTCCGCCGCCCCGGCCATGGCCATAGGGTTGTATGACCGGGGCGGCGAAAAAGGGTGAGCGCCATGCAAGCGCGGCAGCTTCAGTTCTAGAGTACCGCTTTTAGCCCGCGTAGAACATACGCATGAGGATGACGGCCAGAACTACCACGGCAGCGCCGCCAATGCGTGTGGATATCTGGGCAAAGGGCATGAGTTCCATACGTCCGGCGGCGGAGAGAATGGCCACGTCGCCCGTGCCGCCGAGGCCGCTGTGGCATCCGGTAACCAGAGCCGCTTCCACGGGATACATGTTAAGGAACTTGGCGCTGAAAAATCCAGTGCCCACCATGGCCAGCACCGTGCAGACAACGGTGATGACGTAGCTCGGCTGAATGACCGCCACAACGTCCTTCCACGGCGTATAGCAGACGCCCACGCCCACAAGGAGCGCCCAGGTGAGGTTTTTGGAAACGAAGAGGTAAAACTGGTACGCGGCCTTTTCCGCCACCTTGGGCATGATGCTCGTGGCCTTGGCAATGGCGGCCGAGAGAATCATGATGATGGGCGCGGGGATGGGGATGACAAGGTTCACCAGCATGCCGAACAGGTAGAAGCAGCAGGCGGTCAGCAGGCCCATGCCCAGAATGGTCACGTCAATGGGTTCTTCTTTTTTCGTGAGATCCAGGTTGTCGTCGCCCACGCGCACCAGTTTGCCGTTGCCGGTCTGGTGAGGATTTTTCACCGCGTAGCGCTTGAGTATGCCTGCGCAGATAATGGCGGTGACGTTGCCAAGCATGGCGGCCGGGGCTACCATGGCTATGAATCTGCCCGGGTCGGTACCCTGAATTTCGGCGTAGCCAGCCGACAGGGGCAGAATGCCTTCACCCACGCCGCCGGAGATGATGGGAACTACAATATAAAAGAAGGTTTCAAACAGGTCGTGCCCCAACAGGGTGCCCACAGCTGTGCCAATCAGGCAGCTGGCTATGGTACCCAGAATAAGCGGCACAAACATGCGCAAAAAGCCCTGTATAAGAACCTGCCGCAGCATGCCAAGTATGCTCCCTGTCACAAGGCAGGCTATGTAGAAATAAAGAAAGTTCGCTCCACCGTTCTTGTTGGCGGTAAAGTGTATGATGGCCTCCTTGGCGGGGCCGTCAAGCAGGCTGTAATATACAAGAACCGAAGGAATGAAGATGGAAAGGATGGCCGGGCCGCCGATGTCCTTGAGAATGGGAATACGCAGTCCCATGTCGCCAAGGAGTATGCCCATAACCAGCATGACGGCGAAGCCGCCGATCATATCTTTGGGCAGCTTGCCAAAGTATGAGGCCGCAAAGATGATGATGGCGAAACAGATGTAGAGGGGCAGGGGAACCGGCCCGATCTTGAAGCTGCAAAGTCTGTCCAGCAGACCGCCGGACGTTGTTTCTGCGTGTTGCATGAGTAAACCCTCCTGACAGAATTTGTCTTCTGTTTACTCCCGCAATCCCGCAAAATCTTTTTATGTAACTTTATAATACGTTTCTGAAGTTTTGAAAGTTATGTAACTTATGTAAGCGCGGCCTGTCTTCAGCATGGCAGGGATGCTGCCTTGCTTGTGCCGCGTGCCGGATGCAGCGCGCCGGGCTCTGGGGTTGGGCCGTCAATGCGGATTTGGGGCCTGTCGCGGATCGCAACGTGGCGTATGTTCAGCTGAAAATCGCATTTTTCGTAAAATGACAAATTGAAATGTAAAGCATTTCATTGTCATCCTACTCTAGTACCCAAGGAAATCCTATGCATAAAACCATGTTTGCCTGCGTCATGTGCGTGCTGTTGGCCGCCATGTCCGCCATAGTTGCCATAGTTGGGTTGTCCGCCCAGGCCGCCGGGCCGTCTGAATATGAAAACAATGTCGCGGCCTGGAAGCCCTACGGGGCTGTGAACGGTGTCGAGTACAAGATGGCTCTTGATCCGGCGCTGTTTGCCACAGACAGGACAGCAGCATCGTTCAACACTCTTTGGACTGCCCTTGCCGCTTCGGCCAAAAAGAACGGCTTTCTTCTGACCAAGTCCGAAAAGAGCAAGGTGCGCCTGCGCACGCGAAGCTATTATGATACAGACGATCTCGCCCTGCGGGATGCGGGATTTGTGGTGCGCGTCACCACAAATTATAAAAAGGACGGCAGCGCCAAAGAAGGCGGAAAGCTTACAGTAAAAACCTCCGGCAAGGATCCGGCCTTTATTCTGGGAACGTCCCTGGACCCGGTGGGCATCAGGGGGGAAATCTCCGCTGAAGATCATCCCTATATCGACGCCCAGGGCAACATGGGCGTCAGGCTGGAAAAAAGCGTCAATATCCAGGGTGATGCGAAGACATTCGGCGATCTTGACCGCCCGCGTCTGCGGCAGTTTTCACGCTTTGTGCCTGCGCTGGACAGGAGCGGTCTTGCCGCTGACGCTGTGCTTGCGCCCGTAACCGTCTGCACCTATTCGGCCAAGATGGGCTCGGTGAAACTGGCGGGGATTGCAGCGGAGATCACGTTTGAGGCCTGGACGGATTCCTGGGGCGGAGCGCCCATGGCGCTGGAAATTTCTTTCAGCATTGACGATCAGGACTATTATTCCATCCCTGAGGTTGTCGCTGCGGGTAACGAGTTTTACCGCAAGGTGGTGTTTCAGGGGCTTGCCCATATGAAGCTGCCTGACGGCGACAGATTCAGCGGCTCCAAGCTGAAGATGCTGTGGGACAGGCGTTAGGGTCTTTCAACGGTACGTGTATACTTGCAGCGTTTTCGCAGGCTGTTATGGCCGTATGCGTTTACCTCTGCGCGTGTTTCGACAGCCGCCAGAGCAATTTTTTTAAAATTGCTCTGGCGCATTTTTGATGCTGGCAATAATGACACGCGGGGCAGGATGCAGTGTTTCAACAGGTTGCCCGCCGTCTCTCTCACGTAGCTTAGAGCATTTTAACCTTGAAAAAGTGTAAATGCTCTAACGCTGCACGAGAGTGCAGCGTGCCACAACGTGGCGTGGATTCAGCCGAAAATCGCATTTTTCGGTTGAATGAACACTTTGAACTACTTCACATTTCAAAGTTAATCTGCTCTAGGTAGTGTCTACACGAGTTTTGTGTTATAAGGGGACACCACATGCGGAGGGTGTTCTCATGAAAAACATACAGCGTCGACATGACTTATCCGATGAAGCTTGGGCTCTCCTAGAACCTCACCTGTCTGGACAAAGCGGGCAATGGGGTGGAATAGCAAAAGACAACCGTTTGTTTATCAACGCCGTTTTTTGGATATTGCGCACAGGGGCGCCATGGCGCGACCTGCCTCCTGAATACGGGAGATGGGGAACTGTGCATCAGAGATTCATCCGTTGGCGCGATAAGCGAATATGGGAAAGCCTCCTCGAAATACTGATTGATGAGCCTGACTTTGAATGGCTGATGATTGACGCCAGTCACTGCAAAGTTCACCCTCATGCCGCCGGAGCCAGGGGCGGCAACCAAGGGATGGAGCGCACTAAAGGGGGCTCAACAGTAAAATACATTTGGCCGTGGATGCGCATGGTATGCCGGTCAGAGTTATTGTTACAGCGGGTACCACAGCGGATTGCACCCAAGCCACAGCCTTGATCAACGGCATTGCCGCTCAATTTCTTTTGGCGGATCGGGGCTATGACACAAACGAACTCATTGGCAAAGCGCTTGAGTCGGGTTGCGAAGTCGTTATTCCGCCCAAAAAGAATCGCAAGGAACAGCGCAGCTATGACAAGTATGTCTATCGCGTCCGTCACCTGGTAGAGAATGCTTTTCTGCACCTGAAGAGGTGGCGAGGCATTGCTACCAGGTATGCAAAAACACTCGCAGCATTCGCTGCCGCCGTGCAGATACGGTGCATTGCTCTCTGGCTGAAACTTTTATCATAGCTCGTGTAGACACTATCTAGTATTTTCCCGTTCTCTCTTTGCCTCTATGAGAAAAAAGCGGGCAGCCTGCTGGAATGGTGCAGTAAATGTAACGTCACATCTTGTGGCATGGCTACAAATGCATTTGTGCTCTGCAAACCGTGCTAAACGAATGCCGCCTGATAGTTACCGCAGTTCGTACTGATATTTTACGTGCAATAAAACAGGAATATCAGCCGTTCCAAGAATGTCTGGGCGTTTTACGCTGCCGCTTGCCGCAATAATCGCGCGGCGCGCCGCCGCGTCGAGCTCTGGTGAACCAGATGACTGGCGCAGTACCGGGGCTGCAAAGCTGCCGTCCGGGCGTACGGTGAAGGCATAGGCCGCAACCCCGACAAAATGTGCCTCGCCGCCGTCCATGCGGTGAGCGTGCACTGCCGCGTCAAGATCATCAAGAAAGGCGAAAAATGCCTGACGTCTTTTGTCAGCGGTATTTTGCGGCTCGGTGCGGGTTGGGGCGGCCTCCATACTGATGCCTGCGCCGCCCTCCGGGGATGCTCCCAGCCCCAGGGAATCCATGCTGATCACGGTCAGCGTTCCCACGGGGGTCAACTCTGCCGATGCGCCAAGCAGGTGAAAAAGCCCCCAGTGTACAAGGCATGAGATGGCCAGCGCGGCGTAGAGCCGCTCGGTCGCGGTCATGGCGCGTCCGCCGCGGGTTGCCCTGACGTGGCAATAAGCAGCTTTTCCCCGCCCTGCATACGCACTTCATCCACAAGAAATATCAGACCTTCCACCGGAGCCTTGGGGTCAGCCACCAGAACGAGCCTTCCCGGTCTGCTCCTGAAGCCGCGCACAAGATCGTGCAGTTTGTCCCTGACCTCCTGCCGGGGCAGGGGCACCCCTTCACAAAGAATGCCGCCATCAGCCGTGAGGCGCAGTTCAATTACCCGGCCCGACAGAGTTTTGCTGCTGTGGGCGGTGGGCAGATCGACTTCAAGCCCACGAACCGCAAAGGCCGCTGCAATGACAAAAAATATAAGCAGAATAAACAGCATATCAATGAGCGGTATGAGGTCGTAATCACATGACGTGTTCAGTGGGCGGGTCAGTCGGAGCATCGGCATTGTCTCCTTGGCGCAATTATAGCATTTTTGCATTGAGAATATCCATTCTCTCGGTAGCCGTTCCTCGATACTGCGGGCTTACGGATAGCGACAGCGGTTCTTTAACTTAGATGTCGCGTAATAAACTACTGTCTTCAGGCGCATTTTCCTGCGTCACAACGCCTGAAGCAATGCTTCCAAGACGCCCGCTTCGGCGTGTAGGCGCGCAAATAAATAGCGGTGCTGTCTTCATCCGTAAGCCCTACGGGCAACGGCTGAAGCTGCGCTTGCGCCTCCGCGGCGGGCGTCTACTCACGCAGCTGCCAGAGCAATTTCAAAGTGAAATCGCTCTAGAGGAAACCCGTTGGATAATCTGCGTCTGCTGGCCATGCCATAAAAATCAGCACGCAGTGCCGTGATCAGGTTGCAGCAAGGCCGCGTTGCCTGCCGCATCAAGCATGCTGGAGATGTTTTTGAGACGTGCGCTAAAAAATGCCAGTGAAAACTGGGCGACAATGGCAATGCACAGGCCGGATGCCGTGTTGAGCAAGGCCTGCCAGATGCCGTCCGCCAGCATGCTCATATCCACACCGCTGGAAGCGTGCGCAATGCTGGAAAAAATGGAGATCATCCCGCTCACCGTTCCCAGCAGGCCCATGAGCGGAGCCAGCCTGGCAATGGCGCCGAGCAGGCCGAGCCGCCGCTCCAGCTGTTCAAGTATCTGCCCTCCAGCCAGACGCAGGGAGGATTCGCGGTTGGAGCTTGCCGCCGTAAGTTGCTGTGCAAAGGCCTGCAACAGGGGTACGGCCGCCATGCGCTCCGCTACCGTGTCGACATCGCCGCTGCTTGTGGCTTTGAGCAGATCCCCCCGCAAGGCGTCGTCGGGCAGGGGGCACGACGCATACAGCAGCAGGCGCTCCACAATCACCGTCAGGGTCAGGATGGAGACGGCCAGCAGGGGCCACATCATCCATCCCCCCAAAGCAATGATGTTCATATCTGCCTCCTTGCTGCAACAACCGGCATACGAAACCGGCAGGTTAACTGTTTGGGGCTCGCCCCGTACACTGGCGTGGCCGTTGGGGGAGAGGACACTGCCGTCAGCACGCGGCTGACGCTCCCTGCCAGGACGTGTCAGGCTGCGACAGATTCACCCCGATAAACACCATGTACCGTTCATCCGCTCCGTCCGGGGCGTCCTCAAATTCCAGGCGTCCGGCGGCATACTGGGCAACAGCGGGAACCACCGCGCCGTCCCTGCGCAGATTGACAATGCCCTTGGCGCGGCAAAGCCCCGGGCCAGCGCCATCCACCATGCGCCAGATGTCCTCTATGCTGACAGTCTGCGGCAGGGTGAGGCAGAATGAGCCAAAACCCTCGGCTGTGTGGTCTATGTTGCGGGTGGCGAGGGGCAGCAGACGGGGCGCGCGTGAAGGGGGAAGGCTGTGGGCGTCGAGCCATGCCGTATGCAGTGCTTCAAGATTGGCGAAGGTGATGTTTCCCTCCACAGCGGGAAAGATGACAGCCCTGGGGTTGCGGCGTCGCAGGTCGCGCAGCACCGCTTCAAGCCGCTGTTCGGAGACCGCGTCGGCCTTGTTGGCAACAATGACGTCGGCCTGCGCCACCTGCGCCATGCCGATGCCTGATCCCGCCTCGTCCCATGCCAGAGCGTCGGCCACGGTTATGACCAGTCCGGGGCGCACCATGTCGGAAAGATCGTGGAGTGATTCGAGCACATTGGCGGGATTGGCCAACCCTGTGGTTTCAAGAATGATCTGTTCCGCAGGGGCCGCTTCCAGAAGGCGTTGCAGGCCGGGCCGTAAGCTTTCCGCCAGCGAGCAGCATACGCAACCTTCGTCCAGGGCCTCCACATGCGTTTCACTGCGGGTGAGCGCGGCGTCCAGCCCGATGCGCCCGAATTCATTCTGTATGACTGCGGCGAACTGTTCGCGGCCATTCAGATAGTCCAGCCAGCGGCGCAGAAATGTGGTTTTTCCCGCGCCAAGAAAGCCTGTAAGAATGTGCATGACCGGCAGATCAGCGCCAGGCGTCGCCGGAAGTTGGCGTCGGCGGCCGGGCAGGCGCTCCAGAACCTTGCCCTCGCAAGACAGGGATGGAAATTTTATGGGGCTGTCATTGCCGGGAAAAACTGCCTGGGGCTGAGGTTGCGGGCATGAGCCCATCTCCGCCTTTAGCGACAGGGTGGGGGAGGCGTCCCCTTTTGCTGTGTCTCGTGGTTTTTGCGGGGTCATATGCAGGCTGAGGCGCGGGGTTTCTTCAAACAACGATGCGGCCGTAGCCGTCAGTGTTGTGAAGAGCGGCAACAGCAGCCTGAACGCGGGAACGTCGCATTCCGTACCGCCGGGGGGAACAATCCACCGTTCGTCTTGCGCGTCGCCTGCCGCGTGGTCTGCCGCGCGGCTGCCTGAAGCCGGGGAGGGGTGCGCCGCGATTCCGTCACGCGAAATATGGCGGTATCTGGCCAGAGCGGACAGGGACAAGGAAAGCCCCGTGCCGTCCAGAGCCGTCACAAGCTGCACGTTGCCCATGCAGAAAGGGGCAAGCTCGGGAGCGTGCAGCGAGAGATTGCGCATGCGCTCCTCATAGTTTTCGCCGAGGGCAATGGAAAGAGCCTGCAAAGGGAACCTGTCGAGCAAGGAATTCGCCGCAGGGGGAAAAACGTGTGCCGTAAACGTGCCGTAAAGAAAGGACGGGTCTGTGTGTTCCTTCAGAAAAACCAGACCGTAAATATGTGGAGAACCGGCCACCCGGCAGGTCCAGGCCGCGTAGAGCTGGTTGGAAGGGTGCACCCCCCGCCACCCCAGCCCCCGCGCCCGCCTGCGGTCAAGGTGTATGCCTGTGAGCAGACAGCTGAGTATGGAAGGACTCTCGGCGTCTGTTTCAGGCGAAAGGGGGCGCGGCAGCAGGGCATCAAGGCGCATGGCGATCCTCCATCGTTGTGGCGGTTTTTGAAATCCAGCCGGAAGGGGGCAGACCTGCCCCCTTCCGGCTGCGCCGTTTACGAGGGAAACTTTATGACGTCTCCATTGCCAAGATAGTTGGTCGTCTTGGAGCGGAAACGCGCCGTGCCTTTCACAACCGGGTAGCCTGCATCCACAAACTTCTGGGCGGTAATGAGCCCTGTGCAGTGGTTGCAGCCCACCTTTTGCAGATCCCACTTTTTGAGACCGATAACGAGGTCGTCATATTTGGGGTCCCAGTCGTCAAAGGGCGAGATGTGCAGGCCGCCGTAGAGGCCGTAAAACTGATCGTTCTCATAGGTAAGGGTTTTGTAGGCCGTATCGGCAAAAAGAATGATGCCCTGGTGGCAGCACCCGGTGATGCTCACGAGGCCAATGTCCTTGACGTTGCAGTACAGCGAGATTTCGCCGAATACCTTGAAAATGATGGGGCAATCGAAACCGTAAAGGGCCACGCCGTCCTGAATCTTGTGCAGGCCCTTGGGCACTTCGGTCCACTTGCCCACATGCCCGCTGTCTTTGATGTACTGTTTGCCGCTGGGATAGAAGGTGTTGGGCGTGTAGATGTGAATATCGGGATTGTATTTTGTCACGGCGGGCAGGCCAAAAAAATGGTCCATATGCTCGTGCGTCTGGATCATGGCGGCAATTTCATTATTGGCCAGCATGGTGTCGATGCCTTCCCGCTTATAGCAGGTTTCCATCCACTGGTAATTCCAACCGGTGTCAAAAAGGTACTTTGTCACCTTGCCGTCCATGCCCTCAATTTCAATAAGGCAGGAAAAGCCGCCGGCATTGTCGGGGTGTACGCTGTTTTCGCGCGCGATCTGCCAGGCTTCGTCCAGCTTGTGGGGCAGCAGATGCTTGATCAGCTTTATGCCGTCGGCATAGCTGCCCTTGCCAACGCCCTTGCCGTTGCCGAAGGGGGGCCAGTTGAAGGTGTACTGGTCTACCAGCAGGCCGCCAGCGCCGGTCACATCCTGCATGAAAGTGCCGTTGTCGAACCAGCTTGTCTCGGAGATGTTGGTAATCTTGACGGCCTTGCAAACGCCGATATTTTCCGTTCCGCGTTTTACCTCCTTGAGAAAAGTTCTGCGCATGGGGGAGTACGAATACGCGCCCATAGCGCCGATGGCGCCCACGCCGACTCCTAATGCCGCACCCTTGATAAATTCTCGTCTGTCCATGTTGCTCTCCTTACTGCACAAGGGTGAAGTGTGCGCTGAACCATGGCAGCGCGGCCACTATGGCAAAGTACAGCATGACGCCAGCGAGAATCCCCACCGCAAGACCCGGAATCATGGCGGGGCTCCAGGCGCTTCGGTCGGCAAAGGCGTGTTCTTCGGCGACAATTTCTTCGCTGGTGCGGAGTTCGCGCTTCCAGCCGGGCCAGCCATCCATAAACCACCAGTTGATCAGCCAGATGTCGATGAGCCAGATCATGGGAATCATCGGGAACTGCTGCGGGTGCGAAAAGCCCTTTTGTGTGCCGAGCGCGAAGTGGGCGTACTTGTAGTACAGGCAGTAGACGGCAATGCCCCCAATGGCCACCAGCACAGTACGGATAAGCACATTGACAGGGGTGCTGAACTTATTGGGCCAGTTGCCGCCGTAGAACTGGAGGAACAAGGCGGGAACCAGGAAGAAGATGGCGGTTTCGCCCACATGCAGCCAGCGCCAGTCAGGGGCTGCATCACGCCGGTGACCACGGATCGCGTCGCCCCAGACCAACTCCTGCATGTACCAAAAGAAGAAGCACAGAGCGAGGGAAATGGCGATAATACCGAAGAACAGGGCAAAGCGGCGCAAGCCCGGCCTTTTGATAAGGCAGAAGGGGTACCGCTCCCATATGCCTTCCATAAACCACACCACAACGGTGCAGCACATGATCCAGGCTACATGAAAGTTCGCGGAAACTGTCTGGGCAAAGGACTCCCAGTAGGGCGGGGTAATTGCCGTAAAATACTGCCAAGGATAATACAGGATGCCCATATGGTTGTGCATGGTCATAAAGTAGATGACCAGGCTCAGGCAGAACGTGCCCAGCCATATGCTGAAGCCTTTGACGGGTTGGGCTTCATTCTGCCAGGGGCGGCCCTCAAGCGCCACTATCCAGGCAGGGCTGATCCATGAGGCGATAACGGCAAACATCATGCAGGCCTGGGCCGCATATTCTGTGGAATAGAATTCGGTGAGCCCTGGCAGCTTTTGCAACTGGCGCGGGCTGAAATAAGTAAATGCAAAATTGCCAAGAACATTTTCAAAAAAACCGTGAATCATCAGCATCATCAGGCCAACAGATACAAGTGAAAGTACAAGGCCCTTTTGCAGGGGATGCGCATTGCGTATCCAGTTGCGTTTGAATGGCCAGAAGTCGAAAATATAGGCCATCCAGATGAGAATGATCAGCCACCAGCGGCAATAGTTATACCCCACATAGGGTGTGTAAAAACGCATGATGCCGCGCGGATCCTGAAAAATCCACCAGGTTACGGCAAAAATGGAAAGTGTGAACGCCATATTGGCCAATATGGGCCAAGGCCCCTGCCACCGCTTGGTAAGCTTGCGCTCCTCAAGATAGGGAATGTCGTGGTCAGCCATCGAACCCTCCTCAGAGTTGCGGGGTTTCCATTGTTACGGGGGGACGCGTTTGTGTGTGCATGGCCCGTGCAACGGCCCTAATCAACGCCTCTTCGCTCATCGTATCCACGGGCAGCCCCAGTCGCTGCCCTTCAAGCCGCAGCATGCTTGGCGAAAACTCTGGCGGCAGCAGCGCCTCGTCGCTGCTGGCCAGCGCTTCAGCATCGGTGTTTTCGCCGAGCCTGCATGGGGAAACCGCGCGCCAGTTTCCCCGTAAAAAATCGCGCCTCCGCCGGTTCATCATTCTTCTTCCCCCAGGCATTGCAAAAGGCATGAGACATAGGCCGAGACAGAAGAGGCGCAGGCTTGGGAGTCCGCATGCCGCAAGCCATGCAGCGTGCGGGCAAGATGCTTGAAGATTTCTTCAAGCCGGGACTGGCTGCACTCCTGCAGCAGCCGGGAAAGCGCGCAGGCATCGGGCAGGGTGGCCGCACCTGCCTGCGCAAGACAATCGTTGCTGATAGCCTGCAAAAGTATGGAGAAAAAACGCAGGTGATGCTGCGCCAGAAGGCGCATGTCGCCGCTGTGAAGCGCCATGCCAATGGAAGGCAGGTGCCGTTCGAGCTTCAGCATGACAGAAGGCGCATATGAACCTGACGCTGCGGCAAGCAGGGGAGTCATGACTATGCGCATGGCTCTCAGGCTGTCGCCCAGACTGGCTGCATTGGGGTTGCAGGGGAGGGCGCGCACAAATGTGCCCTTGCTGCGGCGGGTTTCAAGAATTCCCTTGCCCACCAGGGTGCTCAGAGCGGTGCGCAGCGTAGCGCGGCTGATACCCAGCTCTTCGGCCAGGTGCCGTTCGGCGGGCAGCCGCTCAAACAGTGTCCAGCGTCCTTGCAACAGGGCGTGTTCCAGTTGGTTTTCGGCATTTGCTGGCGTGATCATGGGCGTCCTCCAGGCAAAGCGTATTCAAATGCGTTTGTGTAACTTCATACTGCGCGTCTGCGATTTTTTTGACAACAGACTTGTAAAAAAAAGTACTATACTTTTTAACATTATGAAAAACATGAAGTATTTTTGATGATTTGGTATGACCACGGTATAATGCGATGCAAAAAATTGTAGAAAAGATGCAGATTAGAGGGGTGAATTTGCTATAATATGCGTGGTTGCGTATCAGTGGTCAGACCACAGGCCATCATAAAAAAGGCTTGCTCATGGCTTGCGTCTATTTTACTGCCAATACGTCTACGTGAATTTTATTTTCAATATATGGAGATGGCATGGCAAGTTTCCTTCAGTGGCGAAAGGGCTTCCCCGGATTGTTGTGGAGCATCTGCCAGCGTGAGTCCCGGATTAAGGTGTTTACCCGCTGGCGCGACGCAGGCTTTGACGCCCCGCAGTTGCTGAAAAACGCCGCGTTCAGAAAGAATGCGGTAATGGAGCACGATTATCCCCTGCTTGTGGAATTTTGGGATATGATTCATGCTGGAAGGCCAGCCGCCGTAATCTTTCGGCTGAAACATGACGATGGACGCAAGCCGCTGATCCTGCAGGGCTGGCCTGAACCGGAGCAGGACGTTTACAGCGGCTTTCTCAAAGAGGCCTATTTGCCTGGGGGATATAATTCCGCCTGTTATAACGCCCAGTTGAAGATGCGCCTGGGGGACGCCGACTATCCGGTATTTACCGTGGATCTGGAAAATCAGACGCTGTATGACGCCAATAAGGCGGCGCAGACGCTCTTTTTGGGCGAGGAGCAGGCAGAGCGGGCGCTCGTGCTGGATGATGTGGTGCCGCAATCGTTGATGACAGGTTTTTCAGCAGCAATGGAAAAGGCTGTGGAGCGGGACGCATGGTCGGGAAAACTGCTGCTTGGCAATGGCGAGCGGGGTTTGTTTTCCGCCCATGTGCGGCTTACCTTGTGGGGTGAGACAGGCAAGGAAGTGGTGCGGGTTGCGTTGGTCAATGTTGATGCAAGGCCCCCGAAGCTTGAAGAAGACGGCGCGCTGTCGCTCTGCACTGAAGAACTGCGTCCAGCGCTCAAAAAGTTGCACAATCTCTGCAAGCCGGAAGTTGACGGGCTGATGCTGTCGCATATTCAGATGGGCAGCGGGCGTGTGGCCGTATATGGTGTGGGTTCGGTATTCGACAGCCTTGAGTGGGGGACCCTCCATGCCTATGAAGGCACGATAGCCCAGGATATTCAGCGCTACAGCCTCAGCTCGCTTATTGTTGAAGATACGCTCGACAGTGTTAAATCCATTGACTGGGCCTTGTTTGCCCCATTGGGCATCCGTTCGTATTTTGCCAAGCCGTTTTACGCCGAGCATGGGCTGCACGCTGTGCTCATTCTTGCGGCCAAACGACAGCGCGGCTTTGGTGCGGAAGCAGAGGCCATGTACGCGGATGTGGCCTCAGCTTTCGGGCAGTTGATGCTGCGCTGGAGAACTTCCTGATCGGGCGAATCAAGGGTATTGCGAACAACGCAGCCATATTTTGTGAAAATATGGCACGGGCTGTCCGGCATCTTTGCGTCCAGCTGTGTGTAGTTGCGTGCAGTTTACGCCATCGGCGTCAACAGTGCTGCGTGTGTTGCACAGGGATACAAACACAGGCAACGGTATGCGTGTATTGGGGGCGCATCAGGCGGGGCCTACGGTGCCCCCGTGCAGGCTCGCCCGACGGGGACGCCCCATAGTGGATTTTGGGTGCGATAAAAAGGGTCTGGTATGGCGCGGATGCAGCCAGGCTGGAATTTTCCATAAAAAAAGGGCTTACGCTGTGCGTAAGCCCTTTGATTTTATGGAGCCGCCTATCAGATTTGAACTGATGATCTACTGATTACGAATCAGTCGCTCTACCAACTGAGCCAAGGCGGCTTGAGAAATGTTTTTTGTGCCGGGCGAAAGGGCCATTGAATCATGTTCGTGGCAGCAATCCGTCCATCAGGTCTATGCGGAAAAACTGCTGCCGAGCCCCATGAGGCGCTTCAGCGGCTCAGTCCGTAAACCAAAACCGGCGACCGGGAACTATTGCCAAAAAAATATCCGTTTGTCAAGGCAAGCTGGCGGGCAAGGTCATGCCTTTTCGATAATCAGGGGAATAGCGTGCAGTTCACGGCTGACTTCTTCAGTATGCCCCAGCTTCCAGTGGACGCTTTCAGCCGGCCACCCCAGTTCCTGGGCCACCGCGCGCGCGACCCCTGCCACGTTAAGGATGGGATGGCGCTGGAATACCTGCGGCAGGCCATAGGTCAGGTTGCAGACGAGGCATTTGCCGGGGCGTTGGCGCAGTTCAAAAGCCAACTGGGCTTTATCGGGGCTTACCTCGCGGCAGACAAGGCCAATATCGTAAGCGCCTTCTTCAGCGCCGCCAAAGAGCGCGTCGAAAAAATCATCCGCCCGCGAAGCAGGGAATATTTCATCCAGTAAAGTTTGATTCAGATTTTGCGAAGTCATGCACTCCCCCCATCAGGTTACGGGATTCGCTGTCGTTGAAAAAAGACCGCGGATCAGACGCCCGCCGTGAAGGCGTTAGCGTAATTTATGTGCGTGGTTAAGCATTGCAACCGGCGTGTCGTACCCCTTTGAGAATGGCATCCTCAGGGGCAATCTGCTCCTGGCCGTTCACTTTTGCAAAGCGGGAGCTTTTGCCCCATGCCGCTTCACACCCGTGGCGGTCTGTTACAGCAGATCACGCAAATGACTGTTTTGCAGGCGTACGTCCTGCCTTGGCAGACGGCTCCAGTCAAAGGCTGGCAAAAGCTCCGCCGGGCTGACGGCGCGCGCGGAAGCTCCAAGACCGGCCAACATGCCAAGCAAGCCCACGATACGGCGCGGATCAACCCCCTGTTCCCGCAGATACCGCAGAGACAGGCTGTTGTGGCGCTTGGCCAGGCGCTCTCCTTCTTCGTCAAGAAGCAGAGGCACGTGAGCGTAGGAAGGCGCACCATAGCCCAAGATATGAAGAAGCGCAATCTGGCGTGCCGTGGAGGGCAGGATGTCTCGTCCTCGCACGACCTGCGTCACGCCCATAAGAGCGTCATCAACAGCAACGGCAAGCTGATACGCCACTACGCCGTCAGAGCGGCGCAGAGCGAAATCGCCTCCGCAGTCGGTAAGAAAAAATGTTTGCGGCCCAAGCAGCAGGTCGGTGAACGATATGGGCGTTTCAGGGCAGCGCAGGCGTATGCTGGCCCGACGTCCGCTGCGGATCAGCGCCCCGATATGTTCTTTGCCCAGGTTGCGGCAGGTTCCAGGGTAGGGCGCGCCCGCGTCATCAAGGTGCGGGGCCGCAGCAAGCTGGCGCAATTCCTTGCGGGTGCAAAAGCAGGGATAGGTGGCCCCCGCCTTTTCCAGCTGCGCCAGAACCCCGGCATATATTGATCCGCGTTCGCTCTGCACGTATGGGCCGCAAGGCCCACCCACATCGGGGCCATAATCCCAGTCCAGGCCAAGCCAGTGCAGATCCTCCAGAAGGGACGCCGCATATTCGGGCCGTGACCGTTGCGGGTCGATATCTTCAAGGCGCATGACCAGCCGCCCGCCTTGCGACCGCGCGGCCAGCCAGGCCAGCAAAAAAGCCCAGGCGTTGCCCATATGGATATGGCCGGTAGGGCTTGGCGCAAGTCTGCCGCAGGGGCTCGATGTTTGATGCATGGCTGCTGGTGTGGCTTGGTGGGCAGTGGCTGCCGCTGTCAGCAAAAATATACTACGGTGAAATATCGCAGGCGCATTTGTTTTGATGCCGCACGCTCAGGGTGGGATTCAGGGCGATGCCAAGGGCGTTTTGCCTGCTGGGCAGCGCCGGTGCTCTGATTTCAGTCCTGCATGCGCTGGCGGGCAAGGCCCGCCGCGCAATCAATCACTGCCTGTCAAGAATTATCGCCCTTGCCCTTGGGCTGGTCTTTTTTGCTCTTGGGCTCTGCCTTGGTAGCCACCTTGGCCGGAGCGGACTTCTTGCTTTCGCTTTTTTTGGTCTCGGCCTTCTGGCTGGAAGACTTGGCGGCCTTGTCCTTATCTGCCGAAGCCTTGCTTGAGCTTGCCTGGGCGCTGGATTTTCCCGAACTGGCCTGGGCGGAAGCTTTACTGGATTTTTCAGATGAGGAAGCCTTGCTGGATTTTTCAGAAGCAGAGGCCTTGCCGGATTTTTCGGAGGAGGAAGCTTTGCCGGACTTTTCAGAAGAGGAAGCCTTGCCTGATTTTTCAGAAGCGGAAGTCTTGCCGGATTTTTCCGAAGCAGAAGTCTGCTGCCGTGTCGTCGAGCTGCTTTTTTTATCGTTGCTGGCGACCTGTACTACCTTGTCCTTCTTCTTGCCCCGGCTGTCATCGCGTTTGTCGCCGCGCGAGCTGGTTTTGCCAGCCTTTTTCTTTTCGCGGGACAGTTCGCGCACAGCCCGTTCTTCCGCATAGTCGTTAAGGCGGCTTTCTGCCTGGGCTATCATGGTGTCGCCGCCCTCAACCTTTACGCGGCGCGCCCCAAGAAAGGTGCTCTTGAAGTAGGGATCGTCAAGCGAGTTGATGCGCACGCGTGTACGCTTGTGGGGACTGTGGATGAATTTGCCGTCACCAACATAGATGCCGGTGTGATAGCCACGGCGGGGATGACGGAAGGCCACAATGTCCCCTGCGCGCATATCCTCCACATTGTTGATGCGCTGCCCGATGACGGACTGTTCACGGGCAGTCCGGGGCAATTGCACGCCAACGCTTTTATACGTCCAGCACACAAAACCCGAACAGTCGAAACCGTCCGGGGTCGTTCCACCGCGCACATAGGGGGTGCCGATGGCGGATCTGGCCTTACGCAGTAACTGCTGGCTGGATTCCTGCTGGTTGGAGTCGAATGCAGCTTCATAAGAGCGGCGGAACCGCTCCGCATGCGGGGTGTTGATGCCATTGTCTCGCGAGCCACTTTTGGAGGCGCAGCCGAAAGCCAGCATGCAGGCCAGCATCAACACGCATAGTTTAAGACATTTTCCCATCAGCGCTCCACAAATGTTGTGCCGCCCGCTGAAAGCGGCGGCTAGTCAGTCAGAATGCGGGCATGCCCGGCGTCAACGGTCAGGGCTCAGCCCTTTGGTGTCTGGCCCGGTCCCGTGAGACCGGAGCATTTGTGCTTGTGGCGCTAGGCCTTGATATCCAGCAAGGTGCCAAGCATGGCGTCACCTGCGTGAACGACCGCTGCATTGGCCTTATACGCGTGCTGGGTGGTGATCATTGAAACCATTTCACGGCCAAGGTCCGTGCCGCTGGGGCTTGAAGCCTCAAGGGGCAGGCCTGAGGTCACGTCATAAACCGCTTGGGCCGCGTTGAATGACGTGCCGCCGGGGCCAGAAGAAGCGCCGCCCTGAAGCACTGCATCAAGGCGTACTCCCTGTCCCGCAGGGCCGGTAGCATAGACGGCACGCTGCGGCTCAAAGCCAGCTGTGCTGACATTGGCCACGTTATGAGACGCCACGGCCATTCCCCAGGAATGGGTGTTCATGGCTGATGCGCCCAATTGCATGCTGGTGCTGATACTGCTCATCACTTGTACCTTACGGCAGAATTAGCACAACCATCAGATGATTGCAAAAAACTTTTTTTGTATGCAGCGCCGGGGTCAGGCCGGTTTTTTGTCGCTCATGTGTCGCTCTATCCTTGCGAAAGCATTGTGGTTATGGATTGACTCCATACTTTCCACTTCAACACTGAACCATTCGACCTGTCCATGCTCTGAAAGACGCTGCGCCACATTGCGCACCACATCCTCCACAAAAGTGGGGTGGGCAAAGGCATACTCGGTGACGAATTTTTCATCCTCACGCTTGAGCAGGGTGTACACGGCTGAAGACCCGGAGGCTTCGGCTATGTCGATAAAATCTTCAAGCCATGAAAAAACCTTCATGCGCAGGTTCATGCGCACCATTGCCCGCTGGCTGTGCGCGCCCTCGTCGCTTATGGCCTTGGAGCAGGGGCAGACGGTCATAACCGGCACGTCGACCTCAAGGCAGAAGTGCTGACCCTCATCGTCCAGTTCGCCGGTGAGGCGGCACTGATAGCTGACCAGGGCTGGGATGCCCGAAGCGGGAGCTGATTTTTTTATGAAATAGGGAAAGCAGAAACGCGCGTAGGCCCGCCTGGCCTCAAGGCGCTGCTTGATGTCCAGCAACAGGCGGCGCACCGACTGATAGCTTATTTCAGCGTTCCACTGTTCCAGGGCCTCAACAAAGCGGCTCATGTGGGTGCCCTTGAACGCGGAGGGCAGGTCCACGCCAAGGTCCACGCTGGCCACTGTCTGCTGCGTGCCCTTGGTGCGGTCGCGTACCAGCAGGGGCAGGCGAAGTTCGCGCACCCCTACGCGGTTTATGTTCAGGGCCACCTGCGGGGCATGGCTTTGCACGTCTTCCATTATGCCAGGTCCTCTCCTGTGGTAGTGCCGGTAAAGGTGCCGTGCTTGACGCCGCGGCAGGCGATGAGCTTGTCGGCCAGGGCGCGCATGCGGTTGGGCTCCCCTTTGAGCACCAGGACCTCAAGGCAGTTGTAGTGGTCAAGATGCACATGCAGCGTGGTGACTATCAGGTCATGATCATCGTGCTGTATCTGCATGAGACGACGCGAAAGGTCGTTCTTGTGATGATCGTATACAAGGGTAAGAGTGCCCGCGCCATATGCGTCGCTGTTCCACTTTTCTTCCACCAGAGCCTTGCGGATGAGGTCGCGTATGGCTTCTGAACGGTTGGGATAGCTCTTGCGCCGGCAAAGTTCGTCAAAAGGTTCCAGCAGGTCTTCATCCAGCGAAACCCCAAAGCGTGCCAGATTTCCCATATCAGTATCCTGCGCCGTTTTCTTTATGAAAACGGGTGCGTTGTTTGTGTTGTCGCCGCGTCAGCCTCGGCGGATTTCCCATACCTGCACGGTGACAGGCACAGGCTGGGCGTAGAGGGCTTCCACTTTCTGGCCGTATACGCGCCTGCCCTGCCAGCCGCCGCTTTGCAGGGCGTGCAGAAAGGTTTCGTATACAGAGCGGCCCGGTTCGGCTACCCAGGCTGCGCCGTCCGGCGCGAGCGCGTGGTGTAAAAAGCGCAGCACCGGGGCCACAAAGCGCTTTTCATACATGATATCGCCGCCCCATACGCGGTGCATGCTTCCGGCCCGCAGGGCCGGGCTCCGCCAGTCCATAACGGTCCACAGGGGTTGGGGAACGTCATTGATTTTGGCGTTGAGCGCGGCAAAGCGCAGGGCATCTTCTTCATAGTCCATAGCGGTGACGCGCGCGCCAAGCCATTGGCCGACCATGGCCGTGAGCCCCAGACCGCAGCCCAGATCAAGGCAATCCTGCCCCGCGATTTCTTTCTGGCGGCTGTGAAGCCATGAGGCCAAAGCCACGCTGGAGGGCCAGAGCTCCGTCCAGTAGGGCAGACGCTCATCCTCGAAGTCACGGGAATCGGCGGTCATGGCCTCCCAAAGCTGTTCAAGGTCAGCGGCGCGGCTGAGCTGCCACAGCCGCCCGGCGGCGCGCACTGTTATGTGCGGCTGATAGGCCTGGAGTCCCTTGTCTTCATTGTGCGGATGTTCTGATGGCATATGTTTCTCTTACGGAGCATAGCCTAATGGGGTGAGCGTGTACAGAGCGTACAGCAAGGGGCATACGGCTGCTTCAGCATATGATTACGGCATGTTCCGGTAATCTGCCCGCACTGCGTACTGTGCCCGCTTATCGTGGTTGCTGCGTCGCGCGCGCCTGCTGCGGCATCGCTTTGACGGCAAAATTCAGCGTCATCGCGCTGTTCGGGGCTTGAGGTGTGGCGGCGGCAGGTATATAGGAAGTGAAACGGGTGAAATACCCCTTCCCGAACGGCTGCATGGCGGCCGTATCATTTTTTTGCTGCCGCAAGGATATATGCATGCACAAGCACAGCGAGTACCTGAACCGCATCCTGTTGAGCCGCGTCTATGACGTGGCGGTGGAAACTCCCCTTGATGAAGCCAAAACCCTTTCCCGGCGTCTTGGCAACCGAATTTTGCTCAAGCGTGAGGATCTTCAGCCTGTTTTTTCCTTCAAGCTGCGCGGCGCATACAACAAGATGGCCCGCCTGTCGCCGGAGGATCTGCGGCGCGGCGTTATTGCCGCCTCAGCCGGAAACCACGCTCAGGGCGTGGCTCTGGCGGCCCGTCGCCTCGGTTGCGAGGCCACCATCGTCATGCCCGTGACCACGCCTGCCATCAAGGTGGATGCGGTGCGCCGTCTGGGTGGGCAGGTGGTGCTTTCAGGCGAGTCTTTCAGCGATGCCTGGCAGCACACGCTTGACCTTATCAAGGAGAGCGGCTGCATTTATATTCCGCCGTTTGACGACCCTGACGTCATTGCAGGGCAGGGCACCATAGGCATGGAAATTTTGCGCCAGCATCCCGGCGACATACATGCCGTCTTTGTTCCCATCGGCGGCGGCGGCCTGGCGGCTGGCGTGGCCGCCTATATCAAGAACCTGCGCCCGGAAATCCGGGTTATCGGTGTGGAGCCTGTTGACTCCGACGCCATGCGCCGCTCGGTCATGGCCGGGCACAGGGTTGAGCTGCACGATGTGGGCCTTTTTGCCGACGGTGTGGCTGTAAAGCTTGTGGGCGAGCATACCTTTGGCCTGTGCCGCGACCTTTTGGACGATATCATCGTGGTGAGCACCGATGCCATCTGCGGCGCCATAAAGGATATTTTTGAGGATACGCGCCTGGTGGCCGAACCCGCTGGAGCCCTGGCCCTGGCTGGCCTGCGCGCCTACGCGTCAGAGAGCGGCCTGCGCGACGCCACCCTGGTGGCTGTTGTCAGCGGAGCCAACATGAACTTTGACCGGCTGAGCCATGTGGTTGACCGTTCAGAAATCGGCGCGCACCGTGAGGCCCTTCTGGCAGTGACCATCCCGGAAGCCGTGGGCAGCTTTCGCGCGCTGTGCGCCTCATTTGGCAACCGCAATATTACCGAATTGTGCACCCGCTTTTCTGATCCGGAAAAAGCGCGTGTGCTGGTGGGCATCAAGATCAGCGGGCGCGACGATGTCGCCGAAGTTCTGGCTGAACTGCGCAGTAAGGGATTTGAGGCCATTGACCTGACGGACAACGAACTCGTCAAGATGCATTTGCGGCATCTGGTGGGCGGCAATGCGCCCCAGATTCTGCACGAGCGGCTGCTGCGCTTTACCTTTCCTGAACGGCCCGGCGCGTTGCTGGACTTTATGGACGCCATGCGCGTGGATTTCAGCATCACCCTGTTCCAGTACCGCTACCACGGAGCGGATTTTGGGCGGGTGCTGGTGGGCTTCGAGGCTCCGGAAGAAAAGCGCGAGGCCTTTGAAGACTTTTTGCAGCGTGTGGAGCGCATGGGCTACCCCCATGTGGAAGAGACGGACAACTCGGCCTATAAGATGTTTCTGGGGTGGCACGAAGGTTAGGGCTGTCTCTAAATAGTTCTTTTGTCCAACTGGCTGCGTCAAAAGGCCCTTTTTTACTCCGGTCATGTACCGTAAGAGTACATTCCTTTCGCAAAAAAGCCTTTTTCCTTGCCCTTGGAGTAAAATCATTTATTTAGAAACAACCCCTAGGGCGATTTTATTTTAAACTTGCCCTGGGCGGTACTGACCCCCCGCTGGCAAAGAATTGAAATATGAAAGGGCGCACGTTACCGTGCGCCCTTTCATATTATTATTTTGGCATTGCGGCCAAAGCGCAAAAGGGAAACCCTTGGCGCGAATAGACAGTAAGAATTTTAGGGGGTGGGGGGTGTGGGGGAGGGACCCTTTTGCAAAAGGGTCCCTCCCCCACCAAGCATTTCAAAATGAAGTCGCGTTAGCGCGTTAGCGCGCGCCGAAGCCCGGCACGTGGAAACGGTGCTCCAGCCAGCGCAGAAAGAAGGTGGCCAGAGTGACCATGCCCAAATAGTACGCCCCAACTGTGATGAAAACCTCGGTAAAGCGGAAGGTGTCCGAGGCCACGACCTTGCCTTCGCCCATAAGTTCCATACAGGTGACGAGGTAGGCCAGGGAGCTGTACTTGATGAGATAGATTATTTCATTGCCGCAGCCGGGCAGAGCACGACGGGCGGCCTGGGGGATGATGATCCAGGTCACGGTCTGCCATGTGCTGAACCCCAGCGCCTCGGCGGCACGTATCTGCCCCTGGCGGATGGAAAGCAGCGCCCCGCGCACGTATTCGCTCTGATAGGCTGCGGTGCACAGAATAAAGCTTGTAAGCGCAGCCCCATAGGGCGGAAAGAATATGCCAAGCTTGGGCAGGGCGTAATAGATCATCATCAACTGCACGACCAGAGGCACGCCGCGTACTATGGCCGTAAACCAGTCGCCCAGGCGTCGCAGCCAGCGCGGGCCGAAAGAACGGGCGCAGCCGAGAAGCACCCCGCCCACAAAACCCAGGCTGCCAGCGGGAATAATGAGAGCCAGCGAAACGAGCAGCCCCCTGTTAAGGGCAGGGATAAGCTCATTGCCGAAAAAGGCCGTGTCCAGCACTCTAGCCCCCCATCTCCAGCAGGCGCTGGCAGAAGTCGCGCGTGCGCGTGGCGGAGCCTTCGGCCAGCAGCACATCGGGCGCGCCCTGTTCAATAAGCCTGCCTTGCTCCATAAATATGATTTCCGTGGCCAAGGCGCGGGCAAAATCCATCTGGTGGGTGGCCATGATCATGGTCATCCCGCCGCCGGCAAGGTCACGTATGACGGCCAGCACTTCGCCCACCAGTTCGGGGTCCAGAGCCGAGGTGGGCTCGTCAAGCAAAATGACCTTTGGGTCCATGGCCAGAGCGCGGGCCATGGCCACACGCTGTTTCTGGCCGCCCGAAAGCTGCGCGGGGTAGAGCAGGGCGCGGCGGGCAAGGCCGACGCGAGCGAGTTCTTCGTGCGCGCGGGCCTTGGCGTCCTTGTGGTTCATGCCGCGCACCTTGCGCAGAGCTATGGCCACGTTTTCTTCAGCCGTGAGGTGGTCAAACAGGTTGAAATCCTGAAAGATCATGCCCACCTGCGCGCGAAAGGCGCACAGGGCGGGTTTGCTTGTGCGGTCGAGCCGCTGGCCCTCAAGGTAGATGTCGCCCGCATCGGGCGGGATGAGGCAGTTGATGCTCTGAAGCAGGGTGCTTTTGCCCGCGCCTGAAGGCCCGATGAGCACCTTGAGTTCCCCGCGGCGCACCGAGAGGCTGCAATTGTTCAGAATGGGCTTGCCGCCCAGCATCTTGGAGATGCCCTCAACGCGCAGAATAGCTTGTTCGTCCACATTCATGGCTTATCCCACACCCATGCCTTCCATGCTCATTCCTGAGGAATAGCCCGGCACATGGACTTTGTCTTCCAGGCGGCGCAAAAGCTTGAGCACCACCAGAGTCAGCAGAAAATAAATGCAGCCCGCCGCCGCGTAAAGGGCCAGGTGTTCGTGCGTGCGCGCGGCCACGAAGGACGTTCTGGCCATGATATCCTGCGTGCCGAGAACGTAGCAGATGGCTGAATCCTTGAGCAGGATGGAAAATTCGTTGGCCCATCCGGGTATGGAAAGGCGCATGGCCTGGGGCAGGATGATGCTGCAAATGCCCGTGCCTTCGCCCATGCCAAGAGCGCGGGCCGCATTAAGCTGCCCCTGGGGCAGGCTTTCAATGGCGCCGCGAAAAATCTGTGACTGGTAGGCCGTGCTGGTACAGCCGAGCACAAGACAGCAGATCAGAAAAGGATCTGCCGGAAGGCCCAGGCTGATGAAAAATCCGTAGCACAGAAAAAGCAGCACAAGAATGGGTACGCCACGGAAAAACCATACATACAGCGCCACCATCCGGCGCAGCCATGGGCCGCCGTATACCTGAGCCACAGCCAGAGGCACGCCGAGCACGAGCCCCATGGCCAGAGAAATGGTCACATTGCCAACTGTGACCAGACCGCCGCCCAGTATGGAGGGGAGAGCGTTATAAACTACAAGAAGTGAATCCATTGTGGAGTTTGCCGTAGGTTGGGCAGAACAGCGCGGACCGCCGGGATATCCGACGATCCGCGTCTGCCGGTCTGCGCTTTTGCGCTGCTTACTTGCTCAGATACTTTTTCTGAAGCTCCTGCCAGTAAGGATCGGCCATGAGCTTCTTGTAACCGTCATTGATGAGCTTGTGCAGGTCCTTGTCGCCCTTGCGCATGGCAACGCCGAACTTGTCGGGTTCACCGTGCGTGCCGGCCTTCTTGACGGGCCGTCCCTTGGAGATGGCGTCGTCAGCGGGCAGTTCGTCCATAAGGGCCGCATCAATGCGGCCATTGAGCAGGTCTTCCACCGCCAGCGGAGCGGATTCATAGAAGCGCAGTTCAAAGGGATAGCCCTTTTCCTGCTGTTCCTGCTTGATGGCGTTGGCTTCGGAAGTGCCGCGCTGCACGCCGAGCTTGACCTTCTTGGTCAGCACGTCCTGCGGGGTCAGCGTGGAGTTTGCGGGCACAAGAAACACGCGCGAAACCGTCCAGTACGGATCGGAAAATTCCACGACCTTGGCGCGTTCGGGGGTGATGCTCATTCCCGAATCCACCATGTCGATCTGTTTGGCCACAAGAGCGGGAATGATGCCGTCCCAGGCCATGGGCTTATGGGTTATCTCAAAGCCCATTGTTTTGGCGATCCAGTTGAGGGAGTCCACGTCAAACCCGGCGGGCTGGCCGGTCTTTTCGTCCACATAGGCGAAAGGCGGATAGTTGGGGTCAATGCCGTTCACATAGCTTTTTTTGGCAAAAGCGGGCACGGCGGCCATAACGGCAGCCAGCAGGGCGCAGACAAGAAATTTTTTCATGCTCAGTTTCCCCCTCGGAATATGGCGGTGGCCGTTGGCGGTTGAGCCATGCCGGACATGGCGGCAACCGTCTAAGGATGGACATGCGCATTGCGGACAAAACCACAAAACGCACAGGCGCGTCAGCTGGCAGATTGTGGGCCTGCCGCCGCGCGGTCTACGGCAAAACAAGGAATTTATCTAACAGATGCTTGCCCGTGACGCAAGGGCGGGGCAGGCGGCCATGTTGTTATTTGCAGGAGGAATGAATATAATGTATTTATGTGACAGTACGTATCGCGTATTGCAAAACCTGTCGAATGCTCAGCATATCGTGGCCCTGAATAATCTGACTGGCTCCGACCAGCTTTTATCCCACAACGTTTTTTGGGCTTAATGATTATGACGAAAACCTCGTGTTGGGAATCGCTTTCCGCTTTTATTGGCATTTCAGCCCAAAAGCTCTTACTCTGTTTTTTTGACATGCTGGCCCTCCTGGGAACAGCCATGCTTGTTTTTTTTGCGCGCGCGGCCTTTGGCGGTCTTGACCCGGTGCTGTACCACTGGGTCGTGCCCATGCTTTTGATCGGCCCCATTTTTGGAGCGGGCCTGGGGCTTTATCAAAGCATAAGTCCCGCACCGCACCGTGAACTCAGGGCGCTGTTCCAGCTGGTGAGCCTGTTGTACGCCATTATTCTCGCCGTGCTTTTTCTGTCAAAAACCGGCGACGCATACTCGCGCATCGTCATTATGGGCAGTTGGGCGGCAACGCTGGTCACCATGCCTCTTGCGCGGTATCTGTGTCGGCGTCTTTACGCCCGCAGGCGTTGGTGGGGCAAGCCTCTGGTTATTTTCGACCACTGTAGCGAAGGGCGCGAATTGTGGCGCTATCTCAAACGGCATCCCGAAAGAGGTCTGAACCCCATAGCCATTTTTGACCTGCCAGATACTGCTGAAGAAATGCGCGTGCTGTTTGCTTCGATATCAGCGCGCTATCCCAAGGCCATGGCCCTGCTTCTGCAAAAAATAGGGCAGGCGCAAAAGACGGATGTCATTACCGAAGCTTGCCGTTATTTCAGCAATACACTGGTCGTGCCGTCTTTTGGCGGCGGCTTCAGGGTACACTGGCTGACGCCGCGTGATCTTGGCAGCGCTGTGGGCCTGCTGGTGCGGCAGAATCTGCGCGACAAACGGCGGCTTTTCATCAAGCGCGGTCTTGACCTTGTTTTATGCCTTTTGGGCTCGGTGGTACTCTTGCCGCTGGGGGCGGCCCTGGCTCTTATCATCAAGATGGACAGCCCCGGGCCGGTCTTTTACCGCCAGAAGCGCATTGGTCAGCACGGCAAAGAGATCCGCATCTTTAAATTTCGTACCATGGTCAATGACGCGGACAAGGTTCTTAAAGACATGCTGGCCTGCGACGAGGCTCTGCACAAGGAATGGACCTGCGACCGCAAGCTCAAATGCGACCCCCGTGTTACCCGTGTGGGCCACATGCTTCGCAAACTCAGCCTTGATGAACTGCCGCAGCTTCTCAATGTTGTCATGGGCGACATGAGCCTTGTGGGGCCGCGCCCAATCGTGCAGCCCGAAGTGGACAAGTACGGCCAGGTTTTTGAGGAATATTGCATGGTCAAGCCCGGCATTACGGGTTTGTGGCAGGTTTCGGGGCGCAACAACACCACCTATCAGGAACGCGTGAATTTTGATCAATACTATATCAATAACTGGTCTGTGTGGATGGACCTGTGGATATTGATCAAAACTGTGCCCGTGGTGACCCTCGGATACGGAGCCTACTGATGCGAGAGCGCGGTAACAGGCTTCACCGTTTTCTTGACCGCTGGGCAGGCATTCCTTTGACTCTGTGCTCTGCCGGTTTGCGGGCTGCGGCAGGCACCTCGTCACTCAACGCGCTAGTGGAGCCGCAACGGGTTGGTTTTCTTTGTCTGGGCGCTATCGGCGACCTTTTGCTGTTTTCATCCGTCATTACGGCATTGCGCAAACGTCTGCCCAATGCGCGTTTTTATCTTCTGACCACAAAGGGCAATGCAGCCACAGTCCCCCTCATTCCCGAAATTGACGAGAGCGCCGCTTTCAGCGTGCGCCAGGTGCCAGCCATGCTAACATGGCTGCGTGAAAAAAGACTGGACGTATTGATCGACAGCAGCCAGTGGCCCAGACTGGGCGCTGTTTTAAGCAATCTGTCCGGAGCAAACCGCACGGTAGGCTTTAGCACGCCTGGGCAGTGCCGCTCCTGCGGTTATTCCCATAAGGTTCCGCACTGTTCTGACAGGCATGAAGTGGAAAACTTCATGGCTCTGGGCAAAGCCCTGTTTCCTGATCTTGAGGGGGTTCCGGAACTGAATCTGCCGCAAGAATCCCCTGTCGATGCGACCAGGGTAGACCGCAGGCTTGAGGCTTTGTCTGGCGGCAGTCTTCCTCGTGTTTATATGCACATGTGGCCTTCAGGCATCCACGCCTGGCTCAAGGAATGGCCCGCCGAACATTGGGCCGAGTTGGCCGAAATCTTACAGGAACGCGGGTTCCAGGTCTGCCTTACTGGCGCGCCGGGTGATGTGCAGCGCAATGCGGCTTTTCTTGAAGCGCATGCGGGCTGTGCCGCAGTGTCTCTCGCTGGAGAACTTTCGTTGCCGGGGCTTGCCTGGATGTTCTCCCGGGCGGCCGCCGTGGTTTCTGTAAATACGGGGACCATGCACCTGGCGGCTCTGGCGGGAGCGCCCACGGTGGGCTTGCACGGGCCTACCAATCCCTTGCGCTGGGGGCCGTGGGGCAAGGCTGTCCAGAGTCTGCTGCCCCGCACCGGGCGGTGCGCCTATCTTAATCTTGGGCATGAGTACCCCAAGCCTCTTGCGTCCTGTCTTGAGGGGCTGCCTGTGGATGACGTGGTTGAGGCCTTGAAGGCGCTGGGTGTTTTTGGTCCCGTATCTGAACGCTGACCTCCAGAAATTTTATCCTTCCTTTTCCAGATCCGCCGTCCAATTTCGGCAGAATAATTTTCTATCAGCAGGAATGCCATGCGTTTGCCCGATTTTGAGCTTGAAGTGTTTTTTGGCAAGTATGAATTTTCAACTCCATATCTGCTGGCCCAGTCGGACTGTGAATCTATGCGCATCGAGGACCTGCTGGCTCTGGAGCCTGATCCGGAAAAAGCCCGCAGGGATTTCATGCAGACGTGGCTCGGATACAGCCCCAATGATGGCGTGCCGGAACTGCGGCAGGCCCTGTCTGGTCTTTATGAAAAAATGGATTGGCAGGATGTGCTGCTCTTCAGCGGCGCGCAGGAGGGCATATTTGCCTGTATGAACGTCCTGCTTGAACCGCAGGACCATGTGATCTGCATGTTTCCGGCCTACCAGTCGCTGTATGAATTGCCGCGCGCCGTGGGCTGCCAGGTGGATTTTTGGCGTTTTGAGTCTTCGGGCGGCACGGAAGGCTGGCAGCTTTCAGTGGACGCGCTCAAGGCCCTGATCCGGCCAAACACCAAGCTTATTGTTGTCAATACGCCGCACAATCCCACAGGTTTTACTCTTGATGCGCATCAAGTTGGTGAACTCTGTGATCTGGCGCGACAACACGGCATATGGGTGTTTGCCGACGAAGTTTACAGGGGGTTGGGTCGCAACAGCCTTCCGGCTCAAGGGGACAGCGGATGCGAAGAGGGAGCGCCCTGGATATGCGACGTCTATGAACGTGGTATTTCCCTCGGCGTCATGAGCAAGGCCTACGGGCTTTCCGGGCTGCGTGTGGGCTGGCTGGCCTGCGCCGACAGCGCCTTAATGGACGGCATCAGCCGTTACAAAAATTATTTGAGCATATGCGGGGCCGCGCCATCTGAAAGCTTGGCTCTGCTGGCATTGAAGCACGGACCGCACATTTTGCAACGTAACAGAAACATCATCCAGAAAAATCTGCGAATTGCCGATGCCTTTTTTGCCCGGCATGCGAACAGGTTTACCTTCAACAGACCCCAGGCTGGCCCTGTGGGATTTCCTTCGCTGCACCTTGAGGAGAAGACAGAGGATTTTTGTGTGCGTCTTGCGCGAACAGCCGGGGTGCTGTTATTGCCCGGCAGCGTGTATGGAGTTACGGAGCCACATGTGCGGATGGGGTTTGGGCGCGAAAGCTTTGCCGAGAACCTGGCCATACTGGACGCATGGTTGCGCGATACAGTGTAAGCCGACGATACAGATCATGCCTTTACGTGCAAAAGCGCCCCGGAACCAAGGGTTCCGGGGCGCTTTTGTCATAAAAGGGATATGCATAAACAGCTCAGCCGTAAGGCTGTGAGAACGCGCAAAATACAATAAGAGTTTTAGGGGGAGGGGGTGTGGGGGAGGAGACCGTTTTGCAAAAGGGTTCTTCCCCCAAAAGTATTTCAAAGTGAAATCAAAATTCCGGCACGTCAGCGGGCTTTCCGGCTTTGACCTTGTCGAGATAGACAGCCCAGGCTTCGCCAATGGCAAAGAGGCGGTCTTTGGGAATGACCTTGCTGTCATAGGTGATGAGCACGGAGCCGCTCACAGGGTTGCACTCCACTGAGGCAACCCCGGCAATGGCCTTCATGCGGGCCTCGGCAAGGGCCGCCACGGAAGTATCGTGCAGTGCCGGGTGGCGTATGCGCACCCGGCCGTCCACGAAGCTGCGTACATATTTAAGAAGATGCAGGGATTTCAAAATGGCTCTCCTCGCCTGGCAGGGCCTTATTGGGCAGGTGGGGGCGCATGGCGTTCAGAGCCACGCCCAGCGTGGTGACATTGTGCAGCAGGGCTGCAACGCCAGGTCCCATAAACATGAAAAGGCCGCCCAGCAGAAAGGCGCTGTTGAGCGTAAGCGTGGTCACGAAATTGAAATGGATGCGCCGCAAGGTGCGTGTGCCCAGCAGGCGGGCGTTGACGAGGCCCTCAAGATTGGGGTGGGTCAGCAGCACGTTGGCCACTTCGCGGGCCAGGTCCGTGCCGTCGCTCATGGCCACGCCCACATGCGAAGCGGAAAGCGCGGGAGCGTCGTTAATGCCGTCTCCCACCATAAGCACCTTGCATCCCTGATCGGTGAGTTCCTGAACAATACGGGCCTTGTCGGTGGGCAGCACCTGGGCGCGGTATTCGCTGATGCCTACACGGGCAGCCACGGCCCTGGCGGTGCGCTCGTCGTCGCCCGTCAGCATGAGAACGCGGTTGAAGCCCAGGCCGCGGAGTTCCTCCACCACGCGGGGCGCTTCAGGACGCATGGGATCCTCAATGGAGACCATGCCCGCCACCCTGCCGTCTTCGCTCATGAAGAGCAGGGAGCGGCCCATGCCAGTCTGCTCTTCAATCACTGCATCCAGGGGCGAAAGGTCCACGCCTTCATCATGTTCGATGTAGTGGCGGCTGCCCACGCGCATCCTTTTGCCGTACAGCGAGGAGGCCACGCCGTGCGCCACCACGTATTCCACATGGGCGTGCTCTTCTGCATGCTTGAGGCCTTCTTCATCGGCCTTGCGAACAACGGCGCGGGCCACCGGGTGGGGAAAATGCTCCTCAAGACAGGCCATGACGCGCAGCACTTCAGTGCGCTCAAAGCCCGGCGCGGGAAAGACTTCCACGACTTCGGGGCTGGCCTGGGTGAGCGTGCCGGTCTTGTCGAAAACGACAGTGTCGGCCTCGTTAAGGGCTTCAAGGTAACGTCCGCCCTTGATGGCCATGCCGTGGCGCGCGCCTTCGCGCATGGAGGCCAGCACCGCCAGCGGGGTCGCCAGTTTGAGCGCGCAGGAGTAGTCCACAAGCAGCACCGAGGCCGCGCGGCGAAAGTCCCGCGTGAGCAGCCAGACAACAGCGGCCAGGCCGAAGGTAAAGGGCACGGCCATGTCGGCCAGGCGCTCATACTTGCCCTGGATGCCTGCCTTGAGAGATTCTGATTCTTCAATAAATTTTACGACCTGCCGCAGACGTGTGCCATCGCCCACATGGCGGGCGCGGATGACAAGGCGTCCTTCTTCCACCACAGTGCCGGCAAAGACAGACGCGCCAGTGGTGCGGCGAACCCCAAGGGGCTCCCCAGTCATGGACGACTGGTTGACCACTGCGCAGCCTTCCTCGACCACGCCGTCAACGGGGATGCTGCCCCCGTCGCGCACAACGACGAGGTCCCCTTCCTTCACCTGCGCCAGAGGAACGGATATTTCCGTGCCGTCGGCCAGCAGCCATACGTTTTCAACATTGAGCGCCAGACTTTCGGTGAGCGTGGCCATGGAGCGGCGGCGCGTCCAGTATTCCAGCGTTTCGCCGAGCCCCAGCAGCAGGGTGAGCAGGCTGACAGTGCGGAAGTCGCGCATGACAAGGGACGCGCCAATGGCGGCAGCATCCAGAACATCCACGTTGAGCGCGCCGCGCAGCACGGCGCGGACGCCCTTGAAAATAAAAGGCACCGCGCTGACCACGCTGTTGACGATGCGTAAGGCCATGGGCAGCAGAGGACGGACGAAAACATACTGAAACACGGGCATGAGCCCTTCAGTGAGCGTGGCTTCGCCGGGGCCCGGGGCAGCGGGATCGTCAACCATGTCCGCCAGGGGGCCATCCACGCCGCCAGCGCCCACAAAGAGTGTCAGGGCCGTTTCACGGCTTTTGGCGTCTTCATAATAAAAAAGCAGGCTGCCCAGGCGAGGGTTTACGCGTACCTCGCCTATGCCGGGCAATGTGGCCAGCGCCCCTGCCAGAGCTTCGGCCTGGGCAAGGCCGAGGGGGCAAGAGGCGCGCACGCGCATTCTGCCTGAATCGGGCGTGGAGATGCCACGCAGTTCATGAACAATGTAAAAACGCATGCGCGCGCTCCTGTTCCATATATAGCTATTGAATTTGTGCGATACGGCGTCTGTTCGGGGAAGATGAGGGCATGAGCCCTCCCCGGTAGTGCGCCGCCAGATTTTTGTGCTGTTGGGGCGGATGCGCCCCATGTCCAATCCTTGTACGGGGCTGCCGCAGATTCGGGCGAGACACGGCAAAGCAGCCGTGCCGCCGGAACCGACCGCATTTTCAGACTGGCCTGTTCCAGCGGCTGACCGTACCAATGCGGGACTTTTTAGGCTTCAGCTTTGCCTTTGGTGGCCTTGCGCTTGTCAGAGGCCATGCGGGCTTCGGCAGTGAGGTCTTCCACATCTTCCTTAAGGGCTTCAACCTTGGTCAGCAGGGCATCTTTAACATCTATGCCGCGGCTGATGAGGTCAGTGGCCAGAGGTTTGAAGTCGAGTTTGGCGCGGCTTGCAGCCGCAACACCCACAGCGCCGACAATCAGTCCACCCAGAAACCACAGGCCGCACTTCAGACCATTATTCATAACATGCCTCCTTAATGATCACATTGTAAACCGTCCTTACGGCAAGTTGCGCAGGGCGGCAGAGAAAAATCAAGCCCTCCCTGCCACGCGAACGTGGCAGGGAATAGGCGAGAACATGATAATTGGGGTAAGTCTGGAAGTCTAGCTGCCGGAACCCGCCAAGTCGACCTTGATGAAGTCGGCTTCGCTGTTGCGAAGTGAAATCGTAACGCCAGACAGGCGCAGAGCGACAGGGTCTTTGAGGGGCGCGCGACCAACGATTGAAACCGTTGTGCCGGGGATGAGCCCCATGTCGCGAATGCGGCGGTTCATTTCACCAAGGGCTTCCACAGCGGCAATCTTGCCCTGCTGGCCTACCTGCATCTGACGCAGATTGACAATCTGGCTCATGCGTGCTCTCTCTTTTTTAGCCTTGCGGCTGTGCTATAGTGAAATTATGGGTTCCGGCCCATGCATAAACCACCACCGTAGTCGTGGTGCAACGGCGCAGCTTCAGCATGGGCGCCAATTATTTCTTCAGGCTTGGGGATTACCTTGCCGTCAATAGTAAGATGTGTCAAGAGAAAAGAAAGTCAATTTCAAACCGGGCCTGTACGACCCGTATTCTGGCAAGGAGGCCCCATGCAATCATCCTATGTTGTACATGCCATCGAGGGCAGAGCGCGTTTGCGCCATCCCGCCCTGGCAGATGTCAGGGCGCGCGGCGAGGCGCAGGCCGTGCTGCGGGATGAAAAAGACGTCAATGAAGTGCGCTTTGGCTCGGAATCGATTTTACTGCTCATGAACCCCGGCACGGACTTTGCCGCCATCTGTCAGCGGCTGGAAGAAAAAATACCGGATCTTCTCAGGCCCAAAGCCGAGGTCGAGGCAGTTCGCAAGGCCGAACGCAGGTCGCACGGCGCAAAGCAGGCAGGCCACAGGGGCAAGGGGGCAGTTCACGGCACGGGCCTTGGCGACATGCTCGGCGATATGAAGGTGCCGTCGTTTTTACAGCCTTTTGTGTCTGGCAAGGGCAAGGGTAAAATTATGGGCATAAGCCCGCGCAAGTTTGAGGTACGCACCATGCTTGGCGCGGGCAGTCTTTGCCTGCTTGCCGGTTTTGCGGGCGGCAAGGGATTGCATGTGGCGGCAGGCCTTGCCTGGGCCACGCTGGCGACCCGCCACGTGTGGGTGCGCCGTAAGGCGCTGTAGGGCAGGCGGTTTTTTAGAGCAGTTAACACATGAAGTGTGTTAACTGCTCTGCAAGGATTTTCCTGAAAATTCTTGCCACGAAACGCGAGTAGGCAGGCTTTTGCCTGCCATACGCGAGCATCGCAAGTGTTAAATGCTCCAGCCGGAGCAGGCTCACATTGCAGATGCCCGGGGCTGCGTGGGCGGCGTTCTCCGCGACTCCGTTTGAAAGACGACCCTGCGTTCGTCTGTCGACTGCGGGAACGACACTCTTCCTGAGCATATTCACGTTGAAATTGCTTCAGCTAGAAACGGCTCGCCCCTGCGGGGACAGGCGCTCGCCGCGAAGGCGCAAGGGCGGTGTATCAGTCTGTTGCGTTCCGGTGCGGGCGAGATCACGCAACAAGAATACCTGTTTTTAAAGACACGTTGTTTGTAACAGAGGCCGGGGCGGTTTGCCCCGGCCTCTGCTTGTTGCTGGAAGGTGTGTGGTCGCTGGGTCATGCCCAGGCGCGCGTGCACGGCATCAGTTCCTGATGGGCCCGTGGTGTGCCGCATTTGCGCATATGGCCCTGGGCATCAGGCGTCAGCAGGCGGCAGGGGACGTGCGCCCCCTGCCGCTGCTGCGGCTATTCTTCTGCTTTGGCGTTGTCGCCGCCTTCGGGGGCACTTTCTGTCTCATGCCGACCGGCCACAAGGTTGCGGTGCCCGTCGATAATCTTGGGTATGACTTCGGGTTCGGCCAACGAAGTGGTGTCGCCAATATCTTCATAATTGTCGCCGGCGATCTTGCGCAGCATGCGCCGAATGATCTTGCCCGAGGTCGTTTTGGGCATGCCGTCCACAAACTGTATGTATTCCGGGGTTGCCAGCGCACCGATATCACGCCGCACTGCCTCGCGCAGCTTGGTGCGCAGGTCGGCGCTCCAGGGCACCTCATCGCGTGTGACGACGTATGCGTAAATGGCTTCGCCCTTGAGGGCGTGGGGCATGGGCACAACGGCGGCCTCGCCCACTTCGGGGCAGGTGGCCAGCACGGCCTCAATTTCCGCAGTGGAGAGGCGGTGCCCCGATACGTTGATGGAGTCGTCGATACGGCCCAGAATCCAGAAGTAGCCGTCCTGATCAATTTCGGCGGCGTCACCTGAAGCGTAGCAGCCAAAACGGGTGAAATAGGACTGGTACTTCTCTTCGTCATTGAAGACGCCCTGCATCATGCCGGGCCAGGGACGGCGTATGACCAGGTGTCCGGCCTTGCATCCCACTTCAGGCTCCTCGCCGTCGCGCGCCGCCGAACCCATAACCGTGGCGTCAATGCCGGGCAGGGGTTTGGAGGCCGAACCGGGCTTGAGCTTGGTCGCATAGGGCATGGGCGCGATCATGGCCCCGCCGGTTTCCGTCTGCCACCAGGTATCGACAATGGGCAGTTCGCCGCTGCCGATGTGTTTGTGATACCACTGCCAGGCTTCGGGGTTGATGGGTTCGCCCACGCTGCCCAGGATGCGCAGGCTGCGCAGGTCGTAGCGTTCTGTCCACGCCTCGTTCATGCGCATGAGCGAACGTATGACTGTGGGGGCCGTGTAGAGAATGTTGACGCGGAAATTCTCGACAATGCGCCAGTAGCGGTCAGGATAGGGCCAAGTGGGTATGCCCTCGAACATGAGGGTGGTCGCCCCCAGAGACAGAGGGCCGTATACGCCGTAGGTATGCCCGGTAATCCAGCCTGCGTCGGCTGTGCACCAGTATACGTCGTCGTCGCGCATGTCGAAGCACCACTGGGTGGTGTGGGCCGCGTAGGTAAGATACCCGCCCGTGGAGTGCATGACGCCCGTGGGTTTGCCCGTGCTGCCGCTGGTGTGCAGCAGAAAGAGCGTGTCGTCGGCGTCCATCGGCTCACAGGGAAAGTCGGGGTTGAGCGTGAAGTCGTCAATAAGATCGTGCCACCAGATATCCCGGTTACGCTGCATATGGACATTTTCAATCCCGGCATGTTTGACCACCACCACATGCGCCACGGAAGGGCATTTTTCAAGGATGGGGTCAAGGTTGGCCTTGAGGGGCTTGAACTTGCCGCCACGCACGGCCGCATCGGCCGTGATGACCACGCGCGCCTTGCAGCCCTGAATACGGCTGCGCACGCCGCCCTCGGCGTAGCCGGAGAAGATGGCCGTGTGTATGGCCCCGATGCGGGCGCAGGCCAGCATGGCGATAAACAGTTCCGGGATCATAGGCATATACAGGGCCACATGATCGCCCTTGCGGATGCGCAGCGAGCTCAGTGCATGAGCCACACGGCAGACCTCTGTATAGAGCATCTGGTAGGTGTAGCAGCGAACGTCCGTTTCTTTCTCGCCCTGCCATATGAGGGCTGCCTTGTTGCGCCGGCCTGAAATAAGGTGCCTGTCAATGCAGTTGAATGAAGCATTGAGCTTGCCTCCAGTAAACCATTTGTATTTGTGGTTTACTTCATCGGCTTCTAGTACCTTGTCCCAGCGCTTGAACCAATGGACTAACTGCGAAGCTCGAGCACCCCAAAAGTCACTGGGGTCTTCCAAGGCACGGCGGCACAGTGCATCGTATTCTTCTGCTCCGCATACCCAGGCAGAAGTTTTGCCGTGCTCTGGTGGAAGATAGCTGCGATTTTCATTCAACAGTGTCGTGATCCGTTCCTGAGACATGATCCAGACCTCCATCCTGTCTAAACTGTAAATTGAAAAGTTGAGAATTGGCCATGATACTCGAGTAAAGAGATTTTAAAGAACAGTCAAGAGGCAGATTCTTGTTTGTGCTTTCAGTCATAGTTGTGAAAGAAGTTACAAATCTACAAAAAAATGGTCAATTCCACCATGCGGCGCGGATTGTAACGCCATTACAATTGAAGAAAATTTTCACAATCTTGGAATAAAAAAATATAGATATTTCTTAAATTTTGTGGCGACGGGCAAAGCTGACGACAAAAATGGGGAGTTTTGGTCTTTTTGGCGTGTTGAGGAGGGCTTTTTTAACAGGCAGGGATGGCTGAACGTGGCGTCGGTATAGGGCGGCATGAGCGAAAGGGGGTGTCGGGGCAGGTAGGACGCATGGTGGCGCATGGCGACCTGGTCGACAAAGGGGATACGGGGGGACGCATGGCGACCTGGCGGGACAGAGAGGGTTTGGTGCAGCATGAGGGGCAACAGGGATTTTTTGCCTGCAGTGGCAATGCTGCGGGCTTCGGGAAGTGCGGCATGGCGGAATGCTGCCAGGTCAGAAAAAAAGGCGATGAGGGCGGGGCAGCCCAGGCCTGAGGGCATTGCGCGATGGGTCGGCAATATCGGGTCGACATATGCCGGGGCTGTGCAAGAGGGGTAAGACTGCCGGGCCAGTACAAGAACGGGCGCATAGGCGGGTCGCTGTGCTGGCGACGAGGGCGGGGCAGCCCAGGCCTGAGGGCATTGCGCGATGGGTCGGCAAGGCCGGTTCAGCGCAAGTTTGTGCGCTGCAATACGGCAAGCCTGCCGGGCAGCACAAGAACTGACGCCCAGGTTGGCAGCTGCGTTGCGTGTCCTGCATCGTTCTCTGGCGGCGTCCTGGCGGCTGAGGCCGGGCATCGGCCCGCCAAGCATACTCTGCCGTGATGGCTAACGTCTTTGAGTCTACGGCAAGCGAAGTGAGGGGCAGGGTCGCATGAAGCCACGATCCAGCAGCAGGTGGGCCAGCTGGGTGACGGGCAGCCCCACCACCGTGCTCCACGACCCTTCTATCCTGTCCACCAGAAAAGCTCCCTGACCCTGAATGGCGTAAGCTCCGGCCTTGTCGTGGGGTTCGCCAGTATCCACGTAGGCCCGCAAAACATTTTCAGGCCAGGGGTGAAAGTAGACACGGCTTACGTCGCTGAAAATCAGCTCTTCCGCGCCGCAGCCCTGGTACACGCTGTTTTTCTCAGGGCTGGGCACGCGATCTGGTTTGTTGCCTGGTGTGGCGTCAAACGCGTTCCCACATGCACCCCCATAAGTGTCCCTAGATACTTGTTCAGATGTGTCCGCTGCGGGGGGCAAAAGCAGGCATACGGCGCTGATGACCTCATGCCCGCGTCCGGTGAGGCGCTGCAGCATGGAGAGGGCGTGGGCGGCGTCATGCGGCTTGCCCAGAATATCGCCATCCACAGCCACTACCGTGTCGGCGGAAAGGATTATGGCTTTTTCTTGCGTGGACGTGGAAGCTGCCGCGCCTGTTCTGTTCATGCTGGCGGCAACGGCATATGCCTTGGCCGCGGCAGCCCGGCGGGTGTAGGCATCGGGGTGTTCTCCGGGCAGGGGCAGGGGCTCTGCCCCGTCCGGGCGGGCCAGTTCAAAGGGCAGACCCCACTCGGACAAAAACAGGCGGCGGCGTGGCGAGCCAGAGGCCAGCACCAGTCTGAACCCGTCGGTGAGGGAGAACAGCGGCTGTCGCGATGTGGGGTCAGCGGTCATAATGATATAGTGCTGTCAGGCAAGGGCACGGGGTGATCAGGCCGGGGCGTGGCGCAGAACTTCCTTGTCCTGCATGTCCAGCACGCGGAAGAGCCCGTTTTCATACAGGCCGTAACTGTGGGGAAAGCCGCTCTTGGGCAGCGAAAGGGAACCGGGATTCCAGAAGTGCAGCCCATCAAGGGTTTCGCCACGCGGAACGTGGGTATGCCCGCGCAGGATGACAGTGCCGGGCTTGAAGCCGGGGCAGGGCGGATTTTCGGGCAGGCGGTGGCCGTGGCATGCGAAGATGCGTAGTCCATCGGCCTCAAGCCATGTGGTATCGACCACAGGAAAGGGCAGCAATCCCAGGTCCACCTCGGCGTCGCAGTTGCCGCGCACGGCGGCAACCGGGCAGGGCAGTGCGGTGAGGTCGGGCATTTCACGCATCACCAACCGCGTGTCATAGCCTGCGGGCAGGGGATTGCGGGGGCCGTGATAAACAAGGTCGCCCAGCAGCACCAGCATGTCAGGCTCCATCTGCCGCGCTTTTTCCACCAGAAAGCGCAGGCTTTCAATGGAACCGTGCAGATCGGAGGCTATAAGCAGGCGCATCAGGCGCGTTCCTTTGCCTGAGGGTGCTGTGCGTTCCAGGTGGGCATATCCACAGCTTCTTCTACCAGCATGACAGGTATATCTTCGCGAACGGGGTAGATAACCTGACAGGCCGCGCAGGCAAAACCTGATGTGTTATTATTTTCTTCCATGGCGGCAAGGGTGCCCAGGCATTTGGGGCAGGCCAGTATCCGCAAAAGTTCGTCAGTGTTGATGGGCATATATCCTTCCTAGTATATCGGCATGGGGCAACGAGTATACAGAGATGCAGGGGCCAGTTCAAGGCTTGCACCCTATTGATATTTTGCGCTATTAATAAAAACTCATCTTTAGTAAGGTTTATGTCTCATGAAACTGGTTGATCTGCATACGCACACTACTGCTTCCGATGGCACGGATTCTCCGGCGCTTCTCATGGCCAAGGCCGCCCAGGTGGGTCTTGAGGCCGTGGCCGTGACTGACCATGATACGCTTTCTGGTCTGGATGAAGCCGCTGACGCCGGGAGCGAGTACGGTGTCGAACTCATACGCGGGTGCGAAATCTCCACGGGTACGGAACTGGGAGAATTGCACATTCTGGGATTATGGCTGCCGGAAAATCCTGAACCTTTGCAGGAAAAACTGGCATTTTTGCGGCTCAAGCGCGCGGAGCGCAACGAAGGCATAGTGCGCAAGCTTCAGGACCTGGGGCTGGACATCACCATGGAAGAGGTGCTGGCCACGGCCACGGGCGAAAGCGTGGGCAGACCCCATATCGCTGAAGTCCTGTTGCGCAAGGGATATGCCAAAAACTCCCGTGAAGTGTTCAAGGAGTATCTTGGTTGTCACGGCAAGGCCTACCTGCCCAAGGAAGTGCTGGAACCGGAAGAAAGCGTGCGCCTTCTGGCCGACCTTGGCGCAACCGTCAGCCTGGCTCACCCCATGCTGTGGAAAGGCCCGTCGGGCTGGCTGGACACGCAGGTGGCGCGCCTTAAAGACTGCGGGCTCAATGCCATTGAAGCGTGGCACAGTGAGCATTCTGAAGCGGACGTTCGCGCCTGCCTCGCTCTGGCCAAGCGGTTCGACCTGGGCATCAGCGGCGGTTCGGATTATCATGGCGAAAATAAGCCGTTCATTTGCCTCGGCAAGGGTTACGGCAAACTTCGCGTCGGCATGGACGTGCTGGAAAGTCTGCGCCAACGTCGAATGGCTGCGGGCCTGCCCGTCTGACAGCTTTTACGGCGCAGCCGTGCTTTTTTTCCAAAACTGCCTCGTCTCTTTTTCTTCAGTTTTTGCCCATACTTTGCCCATATGTCGAAGCACAACGGCAAGGGTTCCTGTAGTTTTTCAACCATGCTTTATCGTTATCTATTTTTCTTCATTTTGCCATGGTTTCATGCCTTGCGTAAAACTGTCGAGCGCGGTACAGCGGCCTTGAGGGAGTATTTTTTTCACCCCTGCCCCGCAAAACGGGCCGTCAGGGTGCAGACATGCGGTCCGCGCCGGGCGTGTTGGTTGTAACCAGGTATTTTTTTACGGATTGTTACCGGAATAAACAGGCATGCGCATTCTACACAAGCAACAGCATTTGCCGCCTCTTGATGGTCCACGACTGGAACCCCACCCATTTCGCGCCGCAGGCACGCCGCCCGACAAAAGCAATGGCGCGCCGCTGGTGCCCGTGAACCGCCGGGAACGTGGCCTTGAGGCCCGCCGGACAGCCATGGCCGCAGAGGAACGCGGTGAAGGAGAAGCCGTGAACAGCGAACGCAAGGACGAGGACCGACAACCGCCCAATGGCGTTCACGACGCCTTTGAATTTCGCCAGCTTGGCAAGGACGATTTTGAGCAGTTTGAAGCCCTGCTGCGGTATGCCTTTCAGGTGAGCACGTCTGAAATGGCCCGCATCGGCTGGTCCGACAAGGAGATGAAGCAGTCCAAAAAGCCCATTTTCGAGGCATCGCACGTCATGGGCTGGTTTTACAAGGGCAGGCTGGCTTCGCAAGTGGTCATCTATCCTATGGAAGTGAACGTCCAGGGCGAGATTTGCAAAATGGGCGGCATAACGGGGGTGGCGACCTATCCGGAGTATACCGGCCGGGGCCTTATCCACTCGCTGCTGGCAAAAAGCCTAGAGTACATGCGCAACCAACAGCAGATCATCTCCTACCTGTGCCCCTATTCCATCCCGCTTTACCGCAAGCACGGCTGGGAAATCATGTCGGACAAAATGACCTTCGCCATCAAGGATACGCAGCTTCCGGCGCGGCACCCGGTGGAGGGACAGATAGAGCGTGTGGACATAGAAAATGAGGACCTGCACAAGGTCTACAAATATTTTGCGCTGCAGGAACACGGCGCGCTCATACGCGGCGCGCTGGAGTGGGAGGAATACTGGCGCTGGGATTCGGATGATGTCATGGCGGCGGTGTATTACAGCGCTGACCGCAAGCCCTTGGGCTATGTGATTTACTACATTGAGAATGAAATTTTCAGCATCAAGGAAATGGTCTACCTGAACCAGGAGGCCAAGTACGGCATCTGGAACTATATCAGCGCGCATTTTTCAATGATCACCAAGGTGGAAGGGGCCAACTACACGGGCGAGGCCATGGCTTTTGAGCTTGAGGACAGCGAGATCGACGAGACCATACAGCCCTACGGCATGGCCCGCATTGTGGATGTGCAGCGCTTTATGGAGTTTTATCCCTTCCAGTTCAGCGATCTCAGGCTCACCCTGGATTTTGAGGTAAAAGATCCCATAGCGCCCTGGAATAACGGCATTTTTCACGTTCGGTGGGAAGACGATGAAGCTGTCTGCGAGCGGGTGGACACATGCCATTCGGGTCACCGCATCGCGTTGGACATCCAGACGCTGACCGCCATGCTTATGGGCTATAAGCGGCCAACCTACCTCTATAACAATGACCGCATTGATATGGACTACCATCTGCTTAAAACGCTTGAAGCGCTGATTCCGCCTGATAAACCCTATTTTTCAGACTACTTTTGATGTGAGCGCAGTTTACGAATGAAATGAGTTAACTGCTCTGCATGGATTTCTTGAAAATCCTTGCAGCGAAATGCGAGTAGGCAGGTTTTTGCCTGCCGTACGCGAGTATTTCAAGTGTTAAGGAAACGCTGATTTATTCCGTTTGGCGGTGTTGCTTCACTTTTTTTGAAACAGTCGAGGACGGAAGAGTCCACTCCTGCTTCAAAAAAAGATCGCGCCTTGCCAAACGAAATAACTGCGCGTTTCCAGGAGCTCTTTAATCAGTGCTTCCTTAAATGTCCTAAAGAGGCGCGCCAATGGCGCGCCTCTTTGCATTCAGAACGTTGCGTCGCACCGCACGAAAGTGCGGCGCAGGAGCATTTACACTTTTACAAAGTCAACTGTCCAAAAAATAAGAGTTTTAGGGGGTGGGGGCGTGGGGGAGGGACCCTTTTGCAAAAGGGCCCCTCCCCCACAACGTTCTTCAAAGCGCCATCACGCTGATCATATTATTTCTTGATGCTGCGCAGGGCACGCTTGCAGATGCGCTCCGTCGCCTTGCAGGGGCTTTCAGCCAGCCAGCGGTCGCAGACGTCCTGCACCCACTGCGGCTGAGACTTGGCCGCGTCATTGAGCCAGTTGCCCACGCTGTCCTGCACGTAGGCCGCCGGGTCTGCCCGCAGCGGTTCCAGCACCGGCAGGCCGAGGGCAGGGTCCTGTTTGAGCCGTTCCATATGGCTGCACCAGACCCCGCGCGGGCGTATGCTTTCGCTGGCGAATCGGCGCACCCGCTCGGAGGCATCTGCCGTCCAGCCCACGAGGTGGGGAATGGCCGCATCAAGGTGTTCGGCAAGGTGGGGTCGTACGGCCATCCAGACCCACTCGCGCACGCCAAAGTGCCCGTCATCGGCAAGGGGCCGCACGGCCTCGAGCCTTTCCTCAATATTCCGGGCCGGGCAGAGGGCGAGGGCAAAGCAGGCCCAGCCGCGCACCGTGTCCGAAGGGTGGGTTGCGCAGGGGGCCAGACCGTCTGGCCCAAAGGTTTCATACAGCAGTTTTCCGGCCAGACGCATCTTCTTGGAAACGCCCTGATCCGCCATTTGGCGCAGGGCGTCAATGCCGCTGGCGGGCACATCGGGAATGGCGGCGGCCATAAGAGCGGCAAAATCCACGGCAAGGGCTTCAGCAAGATTGCTTGAGGCGGCCTGTCCGCTGTTGAGCAGGGCCAGTTTCTGACTGTCGATATCCATAGGGTATCCGCTTGGGGCTGGCGCTGTCAGCCCTGCAGGGTAGGGGTAATTTTTGTGGGGGAGGGGAAACAAGAAGCCGCGCAAGTCCGTGCCCCTGCAATGCAGGAGCAAACTTTGCGGGGGAGGGGCCCTTTTGCAAAAGGGTCTCCTCCCCCACGCCCCCACCCCCTAAAACCTTTATAGTATAATGCAATACTACAAAGATTTTTCTGTTCGGAAGCGGGGGCAGAGACAGAGCCTTTCAGGCATCACACCATCTCAAAGCCTGTCTGCTCCGATAAACCGCCCAGGTCAGTTAGATGCTTGACTCAAGAAAAGCCCGGTACGCCTGAACCGTGGTGTGCAGGTCCGCGCAGCTTGCCAGTTCAAAGGGGCTGTGCATGGAAAGCACGGCCGGGCCAAGGTCAATGACGTGCATGCCATAGGCCGCCAGAAAGAGCGCCACCGTGCCGCCGCCGCCGTGGTCCACGCGGCCCAGTTCCGCCGCCTGCCAGGGAATATTCTTGCTGTTGAATAGGTTGCGCAGCGCGCCGAAAAATTCGGCATCGGCCTCACTGGCGCCGTATTTGCCGCGCGAGCCCGTGAATTTGGAGAAGCAGGGGCCGTAGCCCAACTGGGCGGCGTTCTGCTTTTCGTGCACTTCCTGAAAATCAGGGTCCAGAGCGGCCTGAACGTCGGCGGAAAGGGCGCGGGTTTCCATAAAAACGCGCGATGCGGACAGGCCCGGAGCCCACGCCTGGCTCAGGTCTTCAATGCAGTATTGCAGAAAACGCGAGGCCGCGCCGGTTGCGCCGTCGGAACCGATTTCTTCCTTGTCCCAAAAGATCACCGCCATGCTGCGCCCAGTGGCCTCGGCTTCCAGCAGAGCTTCAAGGGCCGCGAACACGCAGATGCGGTCGTCCTGCCCGTAGCCGCCCACCAGAGCCTTGTCAAAACCCACAAACCGCGCGGGCCCGGCGGGCACTGCCTGAAGCTCGGCAGTAATAAGGTCTTCTTCCGTAATGCCATATTTTTTATTAAGGATTTCAAGTAGTTGGGCCTTGATGGGTTCCTTGGGCGCGTCGTCTTTTTTGCCCTTGGCGGCCTTGGGGCTGTGGCCCAGTATGATGTTGAGCTTTTCGCCCTCAAAGGCGTCGCTGACGGTCTGCGTTACCTGTTTTTGCGCCAGATGGGGCAGAAGGTCCGCAATGCAGAAAACAGGCTCGCCGGGCTTTTCGCCAATGGTGACCTCAAGCGTTGAACCGTCAGCGCGTATGACCACGCCGTGCAGCGCCAGAGGGCGCGCCAGCCACTGGTATTTGCGTATGCCGCCATAATAGTGGGTTTTGGCCTGGGCTACGCCGGGTTGTTCGATAAGAGGGCGCTGCTTGAAGTCAAGGCGCGGAGTGTCGGCGTGGGCTGCCACAAGGGCAAGCCCCTGATCGAGAGGCAGCGTGCCGTGACGGGCGGCAAAAATGGCTTTGCCGCGCATGGGCCGCATGACGCGGTCGCCGCTGAAATCTTCGCTATAGCCCTGGGCGGCCAGGCGTTCGCGCACGTACTCCACTGTTTCGCGCTCGGTTTTGCAGCGCGTGATAAAGTCCATATAACGAAGAGCCAGAGATTCCATCTGCTTGCGTGTCTTGGCGTCCGCGTCTTCCCAGGCGTTTCTGGGCTTGTAGGTCAGCGTTTTTTCCATGGTGTTTTCCTTTATGGCCGCGCTGAGCGGCGATCAATCTTGATACCTATATAAGACCAGTGGCGGCAAGGGCCAGTGCCTCGCGCAATACGCGCAGCAGTACGGGCCTGTCGGCAGGGTCCAGGGTGCGGGGGTCAAGGCAGAAGCTGTCGTCTTCCAGCCGTCCTATGAGGGGTGGTTCAGTGCGCAGCAGGGCGGCTTTGAGCGCCGTGGGACTGCACGCGGCAGGCTTGAGGCACACCAGGGTGGTGGGCAGGTCGGACTGGGGGAAGGCCCCGCCGCCCACGCGGGAAACATCGGGCTGCAGGCTTATGTGGCAGGACGTTTGCGGGTTGGAGTTAAGGCCCCTGCGCAGGGCGGTGGCCAGGGAGCGGGCGTCCTTGTGGAGTTCGTCGGCCGTGCGGCAGATCATGCGCAGGGTGGGCACGCTTTGCCGGGCTTTTTCCGGGTCAAGATAAAGGCGCAGGGTGGCTTCAAGGGCGGCGAGGCAAAGCTTGTCGCAGCGCAGGGCGCGGGTGAGCGGATTGCTTTTGAGCTTGTCCACCATGCTTTTGCGGCCCGTGATGATGCCGGCCTGCGGGCCGCCCAGCACCTTGTCGCCGGAAAATGTGGCAATATCCGCGCCCTGGGCGAGCACTGAGGGAACCGTGGGTTCATTGGGCAGGCCAATGGCCGAAAAGTCCGTCAGGCTGCCGCTGCCCAGGTCTTCAATAAGCGGCAGGGCATGCTCCTTTGCCAGCTCTGCCAGTTCCGGCAAGGACACGGCGGAGTGGAAGCCGACAATGCGGTAGTTTGACGTGTGCACGCGCATGAGGGCGCGGGTGTTTTCATTGATGGCAGCCTTGTAGTCGCGCAGATGGGTACGGTTGGTGGCTCCCACTTCGCGTAGCGTCGCGCCGCTTTTTTCCATAACTTCAGGAATGCGGAAACTGCCGCCGATTTCCACCAGTTCGCCGCGCGAGACCACCACTTCGCCGCCCTTGCAAAAGGTATCCAGCACAAGCAGCACGGCGGCGGCATTATTGTTGACCACAAGGGCGGCTTCGGCCCCTGTGAGACGGCAGAGCAGGTCTTCCACCAAGGCGTGGCGGCTGCCGCGCCCGCCGGTGGCCATGTTCAGTTCAAGGTTGCAGTAGCCTGTGGCGGCGGTAATGACCGCCTCCCGCGCTTCTTTTGCCAGCACCGAGCGGCCCATATTGGTATGAACCACTACCCCGGTGGCGTTGAGCGCCGCGCTGAAGCGGCTGCGCAGGCCCGCCCGTACAAAGGCCGCAAGGTCTTGCAGACGTGCTTCAAGCTCCAGCTCATCGGCGGAACTGTATCGGCCTTCCCGGATGGCCTGCCGCTGCTGGTCCCAGTATGCTGTCACCAGGTCTCGCACAAGGGGACGCGGGGCATCGGCCATATGAGGGTCGGCCTCATGAAGGGCCGCAAGGCAAAGGTCCATGGCAGGGATGGCGCGAAAGAGTTTATTCATGGGCTTTTCTCCCTTGAGTTGCGTCCTGGTGATTGGCGTTCTGGCAATCTGCGTCCTGAGGCGAAAGGCAAGCGGGGTGGAGGCTGAAAAATTCTGCCAGCAGATAGAGCGAGCCTGTGACCAGCACCGGGCGGCCCGAGCAGCCCGGGCAGGACCGCGCCGCTGCTGCGGCATGGGCCAGGGCCTGCGCCAGCGGCGGGACATCGGCGGACCCGCTGACCGGGCCGCCCCGAGCGTCGGGCATGGCCTGGGCGGTTGCCGGAGGCGTGGCGTTGAAAAAGCGCGCCACGTCTTGCACGTTGGCCGCTCTGGGGTTGTCCAGCGGGGGCACGAAGATGGGGGCGTCGCCTGTCTGCTTTTTCAGCATGGCCGCCGCTGTCTGCCAGTCCTTGTCGCCCAGGCAGGAAAACACAATGGCGGCGGGTTGTGTGTCCGCCTGCCGCAGGGCCGCTATGAGCGCGGCCATGCCGTGTGGGTTGTGCGCGCCGTCCAGCAGAAGAGGCGGCATGGCGTTCGTGCCGGGCACATACTGCAGGCGGCCGGGAATAAAGGCCTGGGCAAGGCCGCGCTTTTGCGCCTGAGCATCCTGCGGGTCTTTGCCCAGCTTGGGGGCCAGCAGCTGCCACGCGGTCAGCGCGAGGCCGGCGTTGTTTTTTTGATGCGGCCCGGGGAGGCCCAGTTTCAGTGATGCGTCGGCCGCGCCAGCCCAGATCAGCGGAGCCTTGTGGCCGAGCGCGGCGGCTTCAATGGCCTGCGCAGCCTGAGGGAACTGAAAGGTCGAGCATACGGGAGCCGCCGAACGGATGGCCCCGGCCTTGTCCGTGGCGATAGCCGCAAGGCTCCCGCCAAGCACGTCCTTGTGGTCCATTGCTATGGGGGTAAAGCAGAGCGCGTCGGCGCTGACGGCTGTGGTGGCGTCGTGGCTGCCGCCGAGCCCTGCTTCGAGAATGGCCACATCTACCCGCTCTTCCGCAAAGGCCAGCAAGGCGAGCACGGTAATGAATTCAAAGTACGTCAGTTCCGGGGCGGCATCCATGACCTTATTGGCCTGGCTGGCCCATAATTCCTGCGGCCAGGGCCTGCCGTCAATGCGGATGCGCTCCGTCGGGCTGACAAAGTGCGGGGAGGTGTACAGGCCCGTGCGCAGGCCGTGGGCAGCGCACAGGGAAGAAAGAAAGGAGGCGGTGGACCCTTTGCCGTTGGTGCCGAGTACCTGCACAGTCACAAAGGGGGGCCGGGCAAGGCCCAGGGCTGACAGGGCGCGCCGCATGCGGTCCAGGCCCATGTCCATATGAAAAAGCCCAAGACTGTCCAGATGCTGTTCAATTTGGCTGAAATCACTGAAGTGCTGTCTCATGCGCAGCACGGTACCTTAAAGGCGGGCGACTGTCAGCGTTCTGGAGCCAGTTCATGCTGCACGGAAACGCAGCAGGCTGTGCCGCCAGAAGTGGCGGGCAGGGGAAAGTTCATTTTGAATGTGTTCTGGGATCTGTGGGGGCAGGCGAACGCGCAAAGGCGCAATCGCGGTTTATGGGGTACTGTTACGCGCCGTAACGGGCGTTCCGTAGGCTCTGAGAATGTCTTTCAGGGATATCTGTTCTGGCGGCTGCACGGGCCTGCAGGCGCGCCGCCAGCTCCCTACGCGCGCAACAGAATCTTCTGTGATCCCGTGACATATCTGGCCGGACGCAATTGAGAGCATGAAAAAAGCGCGAAACAACGTTTATCGGGCCGGGGCCAGCGGCATGCGCTACCGCAACTGACTGTCCTTGCTGCCGCGCCGGTTGTAGAGAGAAACCGCCTGCTGTTCCTTGTCCGCCTCCTGCTGGCAGGCGACGCACAGGCGCACGCCCGGCAGGGCCTCACGCCGGGCCTGCGGGATAGGCTCCCCGCACTCTTCGCAATGACTCAGGCTTTCGCCGCTGGGGAGGTTGCGCCGCGCGCGGGCGACTTCGTCATTGATGGAATCCTGAATCTGGTCCTGTACTGCGCCGTCTCCGGCCCAACCGCTTGCCATGGCGTCCTCCCTGTTTTTTTGGCCGAGTTGTCGGCAGCCCGTATGGTGAATATAAGTCCGGGGGCATAAAAAGGAAGCAGCCCGGCAAAACCTTGAAGGCCGCCGGGCTGAAAAGCGTGTTGTCGCTGTGTAATCTAGGTTGGCAGCAAAATGTCTGTCTGGTATCCGGAAGCCATGCACTGGGCGATAAGCTCCCCATTGCCGTCAAAAACCTTCACGGTATAGCTCTGTATGTGCTGACCCTTACGTACCACATAGGATTCAGCAGCCAGAGGACCGCATTTGCCGGGACGCAGAAATTCGATGGTGGTCGAAAGGCTCACCACTCCCATATCCTTGCCTGCGTTGGCCGCAGCCCCAAAAGCCACGTCAGCCAGCGAAAAGATGGCTCCGCCGTGGGCGCAGCCCATGCCGTTCTTGTGGTTTTCGGTAAGGGGCATCGTCACTCTGGCAAAATCAGGAGTGGCGGTTTCAATGGTCATTTGCAGGTGTCGTAGCAGTTTGTCGTGTTTTTCGACATAATTTCTCATATATTCTCCAAGGTTGCCAAAAACAAGCCGGAAGCCAAAGGCTTCCGGCATATTGTATGCTGGAGCATTTCCGCCATTGCGGAAGGCCTATGTTACTCTACCTGCTGGATGCCGTCCAGCTTCCAGCTGCCGCCCTGCACAGGACGCATGAAATGCCATACTTCGCGCACGGTGGACGGAGCCTGCTGGTCGGGACTTTCGCGCATCAGCACATCAAAGAAGACCTGGGCGTACTGCTCATTGCCTTCATTTTCCACACCAAGCAGCTGGGCATTGACCAGAAGGAGTTCAGTATTGCCGGGTTTGGGGTCGGCTTCCATCTGTTCACGCACGGCGTGCTGCACGGCAGAACTGGTGAACTGGGCGATGTCGTCCATGTCGCGCTTGTCCCAGGCTTTTTGCAGCCGGGTGTATGCCATCTTGGCCCCGCGCAGAAATTCTTCAGCGTCAAATCCCTCGGGCATGGGGATATTGGGACCAGCGGCTGCCTGCGATGACGAGCCAGACCCGTCGCCGCGCAGCACATCCCATCCGTTGCTGCCCGTAGATTCGCGCCGCATGCCCTGGCGGTCGTCATACGCGCCGTCCTGTTCGCCTTGCCCGCTCCGTGCTCCCGCGCCAGCAGGAGCCTGCTGACCGCGAAACCGGGCAAAGAGCTTGAGCCCAAAAAAGACCAGGAGGCCAATGATGATGATATCCATAAAGCCGCCGCCAGCAAAACCGTGACCGCCCAGCAGCGAGCCAAGCAGGGTGCCGGCCAGAAGGCCGCCGAAAAGACCGCCCATACCGCCGAACATGCCGGGTCGGGAAGCCTGAGGCGCAGCCTGGGGTTGGTTCATGGACTGCCGTGGCGCTTGCGTGGCGTCCTGGCGCATGGTGGGTCTTGGCGCAGGGGTGCTCATAAAGGGCTTGCTGCCAAAGGAACTGCCGCCACCCAGGCGGGCGGCTTCAGTAGCGTCGGGCACGGCAAGCATGATGGAACAGCAAAGAAAGAGGACAATGGTCAGAAAGGCACTTAATTTCATGAACAGCTCCCGGGAGGGGGTTGTTGGGTTGCAGGGTGCGATAGTCGCACCTTCTGTTTAGCCTTACTTACCATAAACATTGTGACAGAAAAGGCAAGGGCCGGATTTTCGCCCGGCCCTGCAGTGAAACGTCAAAAATATTTTTATGGCTGGCCAGTACAATTTTATTTTTGAAGTTGCCCTGACGGTTTTTTATTCTATGTGCCATGGCGCTGGCATACTGCGCCCAACCGTCATGCCGCCGTTACGTCCCGCCCTGAATCAGCGCTTGCGGGCATCGGCGGCGCCATCAACATACAGCCAGAAAAGCGCGCCCAGATTCAGGGGCTTGGGCTGACCGTCCGGCCCCTTGAGGGGGTCACCAGGCGCGATTGCCATACAGCACCACCAGCCGGGCTGGTTGAGAATAAAGGAGAACTGACCGGCCTTGTCGGTGCGCGCCTCCATCTCCTCATGCCAGGGCGTGGGGACGGGGCGTTTTTCCGTATTGATGCGAACCATGCGCACGGGGGCGTTGGGCAGGGCTTTGCCGTGCAGCAGGGCGACGCCAGTGAAGAGGGCCGGCGCGGTGAGCCCGAAGGGGCGGGTAAGGGCCTGGATTTCAAACACCTGACCAACGGGCTGCTCCCACCCGCGTTCAACGCCGTGTACTGGCAGCATGGTTTTTACGTAGTGCTGCAAAAACTGTCCACGGGCGGCGTCCCACCAGGGGCGGCCTTCAATGATGAACTGGTAAAGGCCCGGAATGGTCAGCGCTACGTTGGCTCCCCAGGCTTTCTGGTCAAGGTAGCCTATTTCTTCCACATCGCCCAGAAGATCGCGGCGTTCCGGCTGAATGAGGCCGTCCTTGACCGGGCTGGCGTTGTCATAGCGCAGCACGGCAAACAGTTGCGGCATATCCATGACGATGCTCTGATACTGGAAGGGGCGCATCATGGTGATAAGCACATCAACCTGTTCGTCGATGGCGGGAAGCTCCGGGGGTGGCGGCGGCGCGGGGGCCTCCGCAACCGGAGGCGTTCCCTGTGGGGGAGTTGCCTGAGGCGGCGTTCCCTGCGGCGCGGGCGCTTTTGCGGCCCCTTGTTCAGCGCCGGGAGCGGCTTTGGCTGTGGGCGCGTTTGCTGCTTCCGGCTTGCGGGCGCTGGCAGCGGTCTTGCCGGTGTCAGCGCTTTTTTCCGGTTTGGGCGCAGGCTGCTTGCTTTCCTGCTTTTTGTCGTCGCGCTTGGCGGATGGGTCTGCCTTGTCGGTTTTGGCCGGAGCCTCGATGCTGGGCTGACTCGGCACCAGCAAGGTTACCTGGGCGTTGGCTGAGACAGCAGTAAAGGCGCAGCACACAACAGCCCACAGGGCAGCGGACAAAATGGCGCCCACCGTGTGGGGCAGGCTGGATGAAAAAGAAAAGCGCGGCATGAAGGCTCCTGCAATGCCGGATGTGAGCCCTGCAGCCCCGGATATGCCGGAGCCAGGGGCGGATCGTCCCGTTTGCGAGAACATAGCAGAACGTTTTCGCATTGTCATGTGGCAGACCTGTGACTTTTTGGCCAGTTTGCCTCTGCTGACGTGCTGTTGTCGGTGAATTCCATATCTTCTTTGGGCGTGCGGGCCACCACCAGCACATCCACACGGCTGGCCCCCGCCTTGAGCAGCGCGAGGCCCGCCGCGCGGAGGGTGCTGCCCGTTGTCATGACGTCGTCCACCAGCCACAGGCGCAACCCTTTTACCTCAGGGGAGGCCGCAAAGCTGTGGCGCACGTTTTCAGGCCGCGAGCGGGCGTTGAGGCCAACCTGGGCAGGGCCGGGGCGGGTGCGGCTGAGCAGGTCGGGAGCAAGCGCAAGGCCGGTTTGCACATGCAGGGCCTTTGCAAGCTCATGCGCCTGGTTGTAGCCCCTGTGCCGCAGATGCCCCGGATACTGGGGCACAGCCAGCAGGGCGTCGGGACCGGGCAGACAGCGTGCGGCCTCCAGAAGAAATGCGCCAAGCAGCGGGGCCAGGTAGATATGCCCGTCAAACTTGAGCCGCAAAAGCGCATGGCGCAAGGATTCGCGGTAAAGCCCATAAAACGCGGCTTGCGTCCAGGGTGGCGGATCTGTGAGGCAACGCCCGCACAAACTGCCCTGGTATTCTTTCTGTGAAGCCTCACAGTCGCCAGCTGGCACAGGAGCGGGCAGGCCGTTGGGCGCAGGGGCGGGCAGGCCGCACAATGGGCAGCGCGGGCCTCTGTAGGGGGCAAGCAGGTTGCGGCACGAGGGGCACAGGGACGCGGCAGGGTCGAAAAGACCCGCAGGCGGCGAAGCACTGTCGGGAGAGCGTTTTTCCGCGTCAGGGCTGAAGGGGCGCAGGCAGTGAAAGCACCGGGCCTGGGCAAGCCCCAGAAAACGGGCGGCTGTGGAGATTTTTCGGGTAAATTGTATGCTCATCCGGGCAACCTGACGATTGTGTTTGCCACCTGGTCAGCAAGGGGGCCAAGGGGTCAGGGCCCCGGATCGGCACGGTCAGCAGACGGCAGAAGGGCTGTCCTTGGCGCAGCCCGAACCGGGGCTGGCGGCCGGGTCATATCCCGGCACCTTGCCCGCCATGAGCCTGCAACCCCAATCGTGCCCCCAGGCGTGCAGCGCGGCGCGCACAGCGGGGCGTTCTTCAAGATCCTTCACCTTTTCAAGCCCGCGCAGCAGCCGTGTTTCGCTGATTGTCGCGTTCAGCGGAGAAAGAAAATAGCGCAGCGTCAGCAGGGAGCCCGAGAACAGCAGGTTGCCGCGCGGCCTTCCGGCTACGAGGCTCACCAGTGTGGGCTTGATCGGCGGACGGGGAAATATGGGCTTGGGCGCCGGGTTGAGGTTTTGGGCGGCCCAGAAGCGCTGGGTGCGGTCAATGAGCGCCTTGAAATGCGCGGGCAGGGAATAGAAATAGATGGGCGCGGATATGAAGAGCAGGGGCGCGGCTTCAATAAGTGAAAATATTTCATCCGCACTGTCTTTCATGCCGCCGTAATCCCGTCCCGACAGCGTGCACTTGTATGGCGGCTTGGTACAGCCGCCACAATCGACGCATCCTTCAAACGCGTAGTCGCGCAAGGCCACAAGCTGCCAATCGACTCCGGCCTCGGCCGCCCCTTCGACCACAAGGCGGGCCACAGTGTCAGACACCCCATTGGGGTGCGGACTGCAAAGAAGGGTTAGCGGCCTGCTCATGGTCTGAACTCACCACAAAAGGGGTTATTGGCGATTTCGTCGCCGATATTGCTTGCCGGGCCGTGTCCCGGATAGACCGTGGTGTCGGCGGGCAGTTTGAAGAGCACATCCTTGACCGAGTGCAAAAGCGTGTCGTGATCGCCGCCGGGAAAGTCCGTGCGTCCGATGGAGCGGTAGAACAGGGCGTCGCCGGAAAAGACCGCATGCTCGTCAGGGAAGTAAAGGGAGACGCCGCCGGGGGTATGACCAGGCGTTTTAAGAACATCGCAAACCATGTCGCCAAAGATTGTTTTGCCCAGAGGCATCGGGCTGGCCGTAAACTCCGGAACCGGCGGAAAGCCCCAGACGCCGCCCTTGCCGGATTCCGTACCCGCGAGGCTGTCGTCGTCCTGTGGAATGTATATCGGCGCGCCGGTGGCTTCTTCCAGAGCGGCCACACCGTACATATGGTCGAAGTGGCGATGGGTTATGCAGATGGCGTCAAGCTTCAGGTTGTGCGTATTCATGTATTCCAGCATGGGCGCGGGGTCGCCGCCTACGTCAATGGCCACGGCCTTGGAAGCCGTGTGGATAAGGTAGCTGTTGGTCTGTAAAGGGCCTATGGGAAAAGCAGCAACTGCCATGTGGGTTTTCCTTGTATGTGGGGATTGCGGTTCGGATGTCGGCGGCACGCTGCGGATCCGCAGCGCGATAACAACTTTCGCAGACCAGATACTACCCTCTTAATTTTCGCTGGGCAAGCCTGTGTGGAGTGTTTGACGCGCCAGAGGCGGTTTTTCAAGATATTTTCTAGACAAGCTTCTGTCAGCGCACTACACTGCCGCCATAAAACAGAGTTTGCCGACCGCAGAAGGATTTGAGTAAATGACCCGGAATACAACGCGAAAAATCGCCGGAGCAAGCCCCAAGGGCAGGTCTCATGACATGGCGGACTCCAGGCCCGGCACAGCCGCCCAGGCGGATATGCCCGCCGGTGCTCCCCATCTGGACTGGACGGGCGGGACAGAGAATTTTTGGGGCGTGCAAGCACACGGCGACAGCAGCCTCACGCGGGAGTGGTCTGAACTGGTGGCCATACAAAAGCTGGCCCGTGAAGACCTTATGGAAATGGAAGGTCTGCTGTGCCGCCAGTTATCGGCGTTCTTGAGCTTCAGCGGTCACGCGCTCTATTTTCCCAGAGAGCACACCCCGGAAGAACCACGGCTGTTGACGCGCGAGCGCAGGCTGCTTCTGCCCCTGCACTGGGGCGGGCGTCAGCTTGGCATGGTCATGCTGCACGGCGTGCGTGTCCGTGAGGTGCGGCCTCTTTTGAAGGTGTTGCCTGCCCTTGCCTCCCTGTGTCTGGAAAATCTGGCCCGCGCCAAGGCCGTACGCACAGACGCCGTTACTGGTCTTGCCACGGAGGAAAGCCTGTTTGCCCGTATGGAAGGCGAGGCTGAAAGGGTGCGCGCCCATCTTGAAGAGCCTTCAGCCCCGGAAGGCCTTGCAGCCCCCATGTACCGCATGTGTATGGGCATCGTGCTGCTGCGCCTGAGCAACGGGCCTGATATGATTCGGCGGTATGGCTATGCCTTTGACGAGAATGTCATGCGCCAGCTTGCCGCCGCCTGTCGCGCCGTTCTGCCTTCGGACGTGCTTGCCGCACGGGTGGGAACGCACGAGATGGCGCTCTTGCTTTCCGCCAGCGGGCGTGGCGCATGCCACAAGCTGGCCTGCGCCGTTCTGGCCCGCATGCAGGCGTTGCGTCCCGTCCCGCCCCTGACAAAGCAAGGGGTGGCTCCACGCCTGTGCGCCGGGCACGCCCTGTATCCGCAGGACATGCAGGGAGCAGAAATGAGGCTTGGCATGTATGAGCAGGCCCGGCTGCTCATGGCCAGAGCCCGGCTTGCGGCGGATGTTGCGGGTCAGACCGCTGCCGGAGCAGCAGCCAGCCGTTCCTGCGAAGGGCGCGTCATGCCTTTTGCGCGCATCCTGCAAGAGGGCGGGCTTGTGCTGGAAACACTGCCGGTGGGTCGTCTGCGCATCAGTCTTGGGCGACAGGCCAAGGCCCGCGAAGGCATGCGCTTTGCCGTGTGGAGCGCCGAACCCGACCAGAAGGCGCGCCACAAGGGCGAAATCGTGCTGCTGCGTGTGGGCGACAGGGATTCCATTGCCGAAATTCTGCATCTGGTCGACACCACGTTCCTGCCTGCGCCCGGCGACAGTCTGGCGCTTCTTGGGCAAAGCCCGGTGCTCAGTCCTGACCTCGACGGACATGATCCCGTGCTGCATTTTTCCGACGCGCAGGGTATGCATTCCATACCGCCCGTGCCATCCGTTACTGCCGGGCAACAGAACGCCGACGTTGCTCCGGCTGCCGAAATACCCGGGCACGCGCGGCAGCAGGTCGAAACGGATTCCGTGGCCCCGGCAGCCAGCCCCGCCCCGGGGGCCAGTCCCGAGCGGGACGCTGGCAAAGCGGCATCCTTTGCCGCATCCTTTACGGCAACTTCAGGAAGCGCCACGGCAGGGCATGCCCAGGCTGAGGGCGAACCCGCCGCCCTTGCGCCAGATACCGTGGCTGCCCTGAATGCCGTGGACGCCGCAAATGCCGCATATGCCGCAGACGCCGGGCAGGCCACGCTGTGCGGTCACGGTGATTTTCTCAATCGTTTTGCGCAGGAAAGCGAGCGCCGCGCCCGCTTTGTGCTTGCCATTGTTCGCATGGAAGGCGCGTCCAGCTCCACGGCGGCAACAGCCCTGCGCTTGTGGGAAAAACTGCTGCGAGAGGCCGCCCCGCATGATCCGGGCTCCACTCCCCTGGCCGGGCTTTATGGCAGCAACAGCCTGATTTTTTTTCACCCCGGTTCAGAGCCGCAGAACGTCGTGCCCCTGTATGAGGCCCTGTGCTCGGCCCTGAATGACGAGGGCGTCGACGCTGCGGCGGGTCTGGCCGCCTTTCCCTTCTTGCAGTATCGCAAGGCCGAAATGCCCGACTGCGCCCTCAGAGCTCTGGAGTATGCTCTTCTTCTGCCGCATCCAAGAGTGGGGCAATGCAACTCTCTGGCCCTGAACATCAGTGCCGACCGGCGCTACAGCCTTGGCGACGTGTTCGGCGCGCTTGAAGAATACAAGCTCGCCCTGCTGGCGGACGAAACCAACGTCATGGCCTGGAATTCTCTTGGCGTGTGCATGGCGGCCCTGGGGCGCAGGCATGAGGCGCGCAGGCATTTTCTTGAAGCCCTGCGCCATAAGCCGGATGAAAGCACAGCCACGCAGATTAACTACAATCTCGGCAATGTCTGCCAAAGCCTGGGAGAGCGCCGCGCCGCCGCGCGCTATTACCGGCAGTGCGTCAAGACTGCGCCTGACCATCTGTTTGCCCATATACGCCTGGGGCAGTTGTGCGAGCAAAGCGGCAAAAGAGCCGAAGCCCGCCGTTATTACGAACTGGCCGCCGCCATTGAAGACGCCGCCCCCGGGCGGCCCGGCGTGGCCAGGCGGCATCTGGCCCGTGTGGCTGCCCGGCAGCGCAAGGGCGGCGAAGCCCGTGAACTGCTGCATGAGGCATTGCTGCGCAATCCGCAGGATGCTGCCTCCATGCTGCTGTTGGCCAATATCTACCTTGACGGCAACGAAGACCCGGCCATGGCGGAACTTCTGGCCCGCAAGAGCGCTGGCCAGCACGACAGGCCCGAGGCATGGCAGACCCTGGCCCGCGCCCTGCGAGCCTTAGACCGTGAAGACGAGGCCCGGCTGGCCGAAGCAAGGGCCGTGCTGGGCTGAGACGCAAAATAATATCGTGTTCAATATCGCGTTCCACAAAAAAAGGGGCGGCCTGTGCCGCCCCTTTTTCAGTGAGTCAGGGTAATTTTATTTTGAAAATTTTTGTGGGGGAGGGTGGTTAGGTAAAGGCGTTTTGTGGGGGAGGGACCCTTTTGCAAAAGGGTCTCCTCCCCCACGCCCCCACCCCCTAAAACCTCTATCGGGGAGCAATTTCATGTGGAAAGTGCTCTGGCGGCTGCAGGGGGCAGGCGTTTGTCGTAAAGGCGTAAGCGTGGGGCTGCACTGCAAATGCTGCTTGCGGCGCGGCTTGCACGGTGGAGAATAATGCCAGCAACCGTGGCGAGAGTGCGGCGAGCCGCAACGTGGCATGGATTCAGCCGAAAATTCTATTTTTTGGCAGAACGGAAAATTGAAATGGGAAGCATTTCAAAGATAATCTGGTCTAAAGGGCCACTCCGGCAATGAGCGCCGCGCCGCTCAAAAGATAGCATTTGCGCACCAGGTGTCCGTATGCGTCCAGAGGCAGCCAGTCGCCGGATTGTGCCGCGGCGATATGGCGGCAGGCCCGCAAATAGAAGGGCAGGCCCAGCAAGGCCAGCGCCACAGGCCAACCAGCCAGCCCGGCAGCCCACAGATTGAGCAGCAGCAGCCATACGGCGGGCCACCACAGGCGGAAGACAAGCGCGGCCTTGTCCTTGCCCAGCCTGTTGGCCAGGGTGTGTTTGCCCGCGGCGAGATCTGTTTCGATTTCGGGCAGGCTCTGATAGTACAGCACGCCCGCCACCATAAGACCTATGGGAAGCGCCAGCGCCATGCTGCGCGGGTCAAAGCTTTGCAGCAGCAGGGACGTGCTGGCGCAGACCATGATAAAGCCCATATTCAGACAGACGAACAGTTCTCCGAGCGCCCTGTGCCCGTAGCGCAGGGGCGGGGCCACATAAAAAATGGCCGAGGCCACGGCAAAGAGGCTCGCGGCCCACAAACCGCAGCGCAAAGCTGCGGGCGCCAAGGCTATGAGCAGCCCGCCCACAGCCAGCGTGGCGGGGGTAAGCAGCATAAGCGCCACGGAAAGCTGGCGGGGGCTGATGGAACCGTTCTGAATAACGCGCGACCCGCCGATATTGTCGCCGCCGTCCACACCAAGGATATGGTCGAAGAGATCATTGGCAAAGTTGGCGATGGTCAGCCCCATAAAGCAGCCGAGCAGAAGAAGTCCGTAAACAGTCCACTGTCGTGGGCTGATCTGCCCCTCGAGGCGAAAGGCAAAGGCCAGAGCCAGGGTTACCGGTATGGCCGCCGTGATGAAGAAGGGCGGTCGGCAGGCCTGCCACCATGCGCGCAATGTCGCTGCGCCCGACAGGCGCGGGACATTGTCGGGCCGCCCTTGCCAGGCGGCCCGCAACAGACTGTTATATTTCATGGCTATGCCTCTTCCGCGCCCCAGGCGTAGGGAATGGACGGATCATCCATGGGCAGGCGTTGGCCTTCTGTCGGATCGTGGGGAATGTCCGCACAGTTGCAGATGAGGGCAGGCGCGTCGCCCATGGCCGAGAAGCCGTACCACACGCCCGTGGGGATGCGCAGCAGGGCGTAGTTGTCCGGCCTGCCCAGGGCCAGTTCGCACACAACGCCTCTGGTCGCGGAGCCTTGCCTGTCATCATACAGCACAATGCGCAACAGCCCGGAAGGAACGGCAAAGTGCTGTACCTGGCGGGTATGGCGCTTCCACGCCTTGACGTGGCCGGGCAGAACTTCGGAAAAATATATTTCCCCGAAGCACTGGCGAAAATCGGGCAGCAGGGCGGATTCTGGGCGCAGCATATGCATCACCGGGCCGCCGGGAGTGGGGATCACCGCCAGCGGTTGCAGCAATGCGCCTTCAATGCCCACATCCTGCGCCATGCTTTCTGAAGCTTCCATTATTTTACCCACACCTGCCCGCGCTGTTCGGCGGCGTTCACATAGGCCGAAATCTGGCCCAGCGTGAAGTCCAGCATGTTCTGCGGTTTTTTCCCGCCTTCGCCCTGATAGAAGCAATGGTACCATTCCGCAGTGTAGCGGATGGTTTCTTCAAAATTGAGCGTGGCCTTCCAGCCCAGGTGGGCCAGGGCCTTGTCGCAGCAAAGCTTGAGCAGGGTGCATTCCTTCATGCCAGCCTGCCCGGCCTTGTCCATTTCGCTGTTAAAGCCGGGCCAGTGCATGGCCAGGGCTTCAACCACTTCGGCCACGGTATTGTTCACATCAGCGGCGGGGCCGAAGTTGTACGCCTGGCCGCGCAGGTCAAAGGGGCTGTTCTGGCCGAGAAGGAGCCGCGCGCCCAGCCACAGGTAGCCCGAAAGGGGTTCCAGAACCAGCTGCCAGGGGCGGGTGGCCCAGGGGCTGCGGATCTGCACCGGCTGGCCTGCGGCCCAGGCACGGGCGCAGTCGGGCACTATGCGGTCTGTGGCCCAGTCGCCGCCGCCTATGACGTTGCCCGCGCGCACAGTGGCGCAGGCCGGGCCGTCCTTGAAAAAGCTCTCAAAATAGGAATGCGCGATGATTTCGGCGCAGCTTTTGGAAGCGGAGTAGGGGTCGTGCCCGCCAAGGTGGTCGGTTTCACGGTAGCCCCACACCCATTCGTCATTGCGGTAGCACTTGTCCGAGGTAATCATGACCACAGCGCCGACATCGGGGCAGGCGCGCACGGCCTCCAGCATGTTGAGCGTGCCCATCATGTTGGACTCGAAGGTGAGCGCAGGATCGTCATAGGATTTACGCACCAGAGCCTGGGCGGCCAGATGAAAGACCGCGTCCGGGCGGAACTGGCGCACGGCCTGCACCAGGGCATCGCGGTCGCGTATGTCGCCGCGCAGGTCGGCCTCAAGGTGCGCGCCAAGGTTCATGGCGCTGTAATGCGAGGGTTCGGTGGGCACGTCGTCGGAAAAGCCGCCCACCACAGCGCCCATCTGGCTCAGCCATGCCGCCAGCCAGGAGCCTTTAAAGCCCGTGTGCCCGGTTACGAAAACCCGGCGTCCTTTATATGCGTTGGCAAACATGGTTTGCTCCTTCAGAAATGGTTGCAGCGCGACAGGACGGAGGCTGGCGCAACTGTGCTCCGCTCCGTCCTGACGCGCCTGACGTAAAACGCGGGCCTACACCCAAAAAGCGCGGCCGGAATCCCAAAGCTCGTTGAGCTTGATGGAGTCGCGCAGCGTGTCCATGCACTGCCACTGGCCGGGATGCGGGTACATCGAAAGCTGCCCCTCAGCCGCAAGCCTTTGCAGGGGTTCTTTTTCAAGGTCGCAGCTTTCATCCTCGCTGAGGTAGTCCAGAAATTCGCGCTTGAAGACAAAAAAGCCGCAGTTGATGTACTCGTCCAGCACGGGTTTTTCTTCCCATGAAAGGATTTTGCCCTGATCGTCGGTGCGCACGGTGCCGAAGCGCGAGGGCATGCGTACGCCCGTGAAGGTGCCGATGCTGCCGGACTGCTTGTGGAATTCGATAAGCTTGTGCAGGTCGATGTCCGCCACGCCGTCGCCATAGGTGACCATGAAGCGGTCGGTGTCAATATACTTGGCCACGCGTTTGAGACGGCCGCCTTTGAGGGTGTCCTCGCCGGTGTCGCACAGGGTGACGCGCCAGTCCTCAATGTGACTCGGGTAGGTGGTGATGTTCCCGTTTTTCAGATCCACGGTGAAATCCGTGTTGCGGATATTGTAGTCATGAAAATACTGCTTTATGACCTGCCCTTTGTAACCCAGCGGCAGCACAAAATCCTTGAAGCCGAAGCGGGCATAAATGGACATGATGTGCCACAGCACGGGCCGTCCGCCGATCTCGACCATAGGCTTGGGTTTGACCGAGGTTTCTTCGCGCAAACGCGTGCCCTTGCCGCCACACATAATAATGACTTTCATGTAAGTGCCTCCTGACGCTGCGCCTCAGTCACAATGCCGTGCGCTGCTCGTGGCCCATGTGTAGCAGAAGGCCGTGAGGAAAAAAAGCCCTGTGGCGGAGCGGCGGCCCCCTTGCGTTGGAGCGCGTTCACCTTGTGAAGCCGCCCGGCCGCCGCGTGCGCAGGGCGTGCCGTGGCTGCGCAATCACGGCGGGCCCGCGCTGTTGCATGCCGTGGCGACCATATTCTGACGTTGCGGAGATAAATTCGTAAAGTTGATTTGCTCTGGCGCGCGCGAAAGGGTATAGAAAGCTTGTGGCGTTCCAGATTCGCCGTTGATGCAGTCTGGCGTGTGGCCGGGGCAATCTCGCAAAGACATTGCCTGTGGCATGTTCACGCAGGCAACAGTCTCAAAGGCGCGAGCGCTCTTTTCTGGCGTTGTTGCGCAGTAAGGTGAACGATGTGAACCTTTGGGGATGTCTGTTCTCAAAGTTGAAATGCTGTAGATTTGCCAAGAGGTGTGTATGAAATTGGGTAGCCGTTCTTCACGTTATTTCTTCGTATTGATTATCCTGGCGGCGCTGGTGGCCGCCTGCGTATCCTCCGGGCCGCAAAAAGCGCTTAACGGCATGGCCGAGGCCTTGAAAAAGAATGACAGTGCCGCCTTTTTGGCTGGTATGGACATGAAGAGCTTTGCCAACAATGAAATGAAGAATCTTGCCAGAGAAGAGGCCCCACTGGGGTTTTTGGACAACCTGGGCCGCTCGCTCGGCATTGGCGGTATGGATGAGATTCTGGGCAGCATCGTGGATATGGAGTCGCGCCTGCACAGCCAGTTCAACCGTGGCGTCAGCACGGGGGAACTTATGGCCCAATGCCGTGAGGCCGAGACGCCCAACTGCCCCTGGGTGCCCGAAAGCCTGAATAACGCCAAGATTACGGAAATAGGCTCCGACGCCGCCGTGGCCCAGGTGACCACTCCCGCCCGCATGACAAGCTGGCTTGCCTTGCGCAAGGTTGGCGACAGGTGGCTGGTGGTGGGACGGGCCGTTATGGAAAGCACGGCCCGCGAGTATGCCGCCGGAAAAAGCGTGCCTTCTGCTCCTGCCGTCCCTCCTGCCGCCCCCGCTGCGCCTGGTGAACCCAAGCCGCAGCCCGCGCCGGAAAAACCTGCTCCCGGGCAGGACACGATGGCTGGCGATACGCAGGGCGTTACCAAAATTTAGGGCATGTTACCTTTTGAAAGAGCACATGCTCCAACGCTGCACGAGAGTGCAGGGCGTAGTGTATGAAAATAAAAAGCCCCCCATGCTTCGGCGTGCGGGGTTTTTTTGTGCATGGTCGGAGCCCCGGTGTTCTGGCGCGCAAGGCTTCTGGTCAGGGGATGCTTGTTTGGGCAAGAACTGAAAATGCATGCCCGCCGTATGTGGGCATTTCAAATGTTCCAGACAGTGTCGTCACGAGATGAATTTTCAGTCATATCAAGGAGAACGAGCTTTTTATACAGGGCGTGTACTTCTGATGGTACTCGACCGAAATAAAAGGCGAAGTTCGACGCAGAAATAATTGGAAAGGCGCTCGGGACGATACTGTTTAGTTGAGGCTGTAGGGGACATCTTCAACAATGGTTGTGGCCTCGTGCAGCAGACGCATTTCAAGCTCTTCCAGCAGCACCTTGCAGCCCTCGCCTGTTTTGGCGGTGATGGGCAGGGCAAGGGGAAAGGCGTCGGCCAGTTCCGCCCTGGCGGGGGCTTCCAACTGATCCCATTTATTGAGGATGAGCAGGCGCGGCACACGGTCAAGCTCCATTTCGGCCAGTATGGTTTCCACGGCGTTGATCTGCTGCAAAAGGTCGGGATGCGAGGCGTCGGCCACATGCAGAAGCAGCTGGGCTGCCTCCAGTTCTTCAAGAGTGGCGCGAAAAGCGTCCATGAGCTCCTTGGGCAGATTGCGGATGAACCCTACGGTGTCGGCCAGAATAAGCTCTTTTTCTGCGGGAAAGCGCAGCCGCCGCGTGGTGGGGTCAAGAGTGGCGAAAAGCTTGTTCTCCGCCAGTACCTCGGAGCGGGTGAGCGTATTGAGCAGCGTGGACTTGCCAGCATTGGTATAACCCACAAGGGCGGCCAGGGGGATGCCCTGACGTGAGCGGCGCGCTCTGGTAAAGGAGCGCTGGCGACGCAACTGATCAAGATCCTTGCGGATGCGGGCCATGCGGTCGCGTATTTTGCGGCGGTCAGTCTCAAGCTTGGTTTCGCCTGGGCCGCGTCCGCCGATGCCGCCCATGAGGCGGTCCATGGCGCGGTTTTTGCCCACAAGGCGCGGCTGGGTGTAGCGCAACTGGGCCAGTTCCACCTGCAACTTGCCCGCGCGGCTTACGGCGTGCTGGGCAAAGATATCAAGAATAAGCTGGGTGCGGTCTATGACCTTGCGTTCGGTGATGTCAGCCAGATTGTGCAGTTGCGAGGGCGAAAGCTCGCCGTCAAAGACCAGCATGCCCGCCCTGCCTTGCAGGGCCAGCACTTCAAGCTCCGCCACCTTGCCCCGGCCCATGATAAGGCGCGGGTTCACCTGGGTCACGCGCTGCACCATGCGCCCGGCCACGGTCAGCCCGGCGGTGCGCGCAAGCTCGCCCAGTTCGTCCAGGTTGCGCTCCTGAATAATGCGGGGCACAGCAGCCACGGAAACCAGCAGGACTCGCGGGCTGCCGTCCGCCTCCTTGGCGTCTTCGGCCCTGCGGGAAAGCTCTTCTTCCAGCGCTTCGGCAGTGTCCGTCATATGGGCTGCCGTGCGGTCCCAGGGGCGTGGCTGGTCAAGATGGTAGGCCTGACCGTTGACGCTGGAGGGCAGCAAATGCGCCGCCTGCCACTGCACAGGGTCGCCCACGGGGTTGACCGTGAGCGCTATGACGGCGTCCAGCCGCAGGAAGAGCATATCCATAAGGTCTTCCTGGCTGATGCCGCCGGGGGTCAGGTGCGTGTGCAAAAGACGCAGGCCGCGCAGGCGCTCGTTGCCGCTGCGGCCTCTGGGCAGTTCGGGAATCAATATGCTGCCCGGCTCGCCCACAATGACCATCTGCACGCGGCCCTTGCGGTCTATGAGCAGGCCAACCTGCCGTCCTACGGAGCGTGAAAGCAGCGCCAGTTCACGCGCCTGCTCCACCGTATAGACGTCTTCCGCCGGAAAACGGCGGTTGAACAAACGGTTGAGGGCGGTAAGCTGGCTCGGTTTCAGCCCCTGTACATTGCCTTCTGGTTTTGGAATGGTCGGCTCCTGACGGGCGTGTATCGTTGAATGTCCAGTGGCCGGTGCGACTGGCGCGGCGACCGTGCACGGAAAAAACGGGGCGGCCGGGCCGCCCCGTGGCATGACGGTTAAGGACGAAGATAGGACGTGATGAGGGCGTCGTAGCGCGAAGTGGCCTCAAAGGCCCTCGAGGCCATGATCTGGCGAAATTCCAGGCCAACGCCGTTATTGTTGGCGCGCATTTCGTCCATGGCTACAGGATACCACTGGGGCGAGGGCAGGACAAGAACGCTGTGGAAGTTCTTGGCAGCCGCCCGCAGCATACATGGGCCGCCGATGTCGATTTCTTCCACGGCTTCCTCAAGCGAAAGGTGCCGCTCCACTGCGCCCGCAAAGTCGTAGAGGTTGACGCAGACGAGATCAAAAGGGCGTATGCCTTTTTCGGTCAGGGTCTGCATGTGGGATTCTTCGTCCTTGTTGGCCAGAATGCCTGCGTGAATCTTGGGGTGCAGGGTTTTTACCCGGCCTCCGAGAACTTCGGGGAAACCGGTTACCGTGCTCACCGCGGTGACGGGCAGCCCCGCCGCCTCCAGCACTTTCTGGGTGCCGCCGGTGGAGATAAGCTCCACGCCGCGGGCTGTCAGAAAAGTGGCGAATTCCACAAGGCCGCTTTTGTCCGTGACGCTTAATATGGCGCGTCTGATGGGCAAAATTTCCATGAAGCGACTCCTAAAATTTCATGGGCTCTTGCGCCGGAAAGCCCGGCGCTGCGTAATGCAACCCTGGCTTATTACTACAGCAAAGCTTCTTTTTGCGCAATCGGCAACAGCGCGTCCGTTACCTGCGAGCTTGCGGGGCCGGGCCACCAAGGCTATGCTATGCTCGGAGGTTTTATGCAGTTCAAACTTGTATCCTGGAACGTCAACGGCCTGCGCGCGGTATCCGCCAAGGCTGAATGGGACTGGTTCACGCAGACCGATGCGGATGTGGTGGCCCTGCAAGAAACCAAGGCCCACCCCGAACAGCTGGACGAGACAGTGCGTGAGCCAGCGGGATGGGAGTCCCGCTGGGCGTCCAGCGTTGTGAAAAAAGGTTATTCCGGCGTGGCCGTGTACAGCCGCAGACCTTTTTTGTCTTGCAGCGCAGAACTGCCGCAGCCCGAGTATCAGGGCGAGGGGCGTCTGCTGCATCTGGAATACCCGGCATTTCATTTTTTCAACGGCTATTTCCCCAATGGCGGCGGCGAAGAGCTGGACGAAAACGGCAAACCCACTGGCGCATTCAAGCGGGTGCCCTATAAAATGGGATATTTCGAGGCTTTTTTGGCCTATGCTGAAGAGTGCCGTAAAACAAAACCCATCGTTGTTTGCGGCGATTTCAATATCGCGCACCGGCCCATTGATCTGGCCCGGCCCAAGCAGAATGAAAAAAATACGGGTTTTCTGCCCGAAGAGCGGGCTTTTATGGACCGCTTTGTTGCTATGGGGTATGTGGACACGTTCCGCCACGTGCACGGCGACGCGCCCGACAACTATTCGTGGTGGTCGTACAAGAGCCGTGCGCGCGAAAAGAACGTGGGCTGGCGCATTGACTACTTTTTTGTGTCGCAGGAGCTTGCGTCCGCCATCCGTGACGCCTGGATCGAGCAGGACGTTTACGGCTCGGACCATTGCCCTGTGGGCCTGAGCCTTGAGGTGTAGGGCTGCCCGAAAGGGATAGCGCCAGGCGGCCCCGGCTGCTGTGATGGGGCCGTTACGTCTTGGCCGCTGATGCGACGCGGCTGTTGCGCCCATGCCTGTCTCAGTGCGGCATGCTGCGGCACGAGGCGTGGTTTTTGGTGGTCTGCCCCTGACGCGGATCACGGATAACGCCTGTCCTGCTCGTTCAGGCAGTATTGCTAGTCCGGCCAGTTCGCGCAGTCCGGCCAGTCCGTCGAGCGTATGCCCTACGCGGTCTGAGCGTTGTCCGCTGCCAGTATCTGGGGCGGCAGTCCACCGCGAAAGGGCCGCGAAAAAAAACCGCCTTTGTTCTCCCCGTATAAAAGGGGAGGCAAAGGCGGTTCTTGCGTTCAGAGCAGAGCAAGCGCGCCGTCAAAAAATGGACTTCTGAACGCGAGAGCAGGGCAGGGGCGGCGGGCTGGAGCCCAATACCCAGAGCTTGTTGCTTCTATACGCGCGGCGGCTGTGTGGGCAGAGGTCCGCTCGAAGGTACAAGTGCTGTCTATCCGCGCTGTTAGGCACAGAGGCTGGCGTGCATGAAACTTTGAGGGCATACACGCTCAACGGTGATCCAGTCTAGTCGAGCAGCCCCAAAAGACGCGCCACACGCTGTTCATTCAGGCCGGAGTGCGCCTGTATCATTTCCTGGCTGTGCTGGGCGGCTTCTTCTTCCACCTGGGCAAGCGCCTGGGTCATTTCTTCATTGTTGAGCATGTGCGGCGTATCCGTAACAGGCGGGTCCAGTTCGCGCGCGGCGGATGCTGCGGTTTCGGCTTCCGCCTTTTGGGCGGGCAGCATGGCGTTTACCCTTTCCTGAAATGTAGGAAACAACATTCCCATGTCATTATTGCGAAAACGGAATTCCAGTTCCACAGGCTTTCTCCTTATGCTGACGTTTCCTGTTCTGCCGGGGCACTACGGAAACGACGGGCGGCAAAATTGACCACTCGGGTCTTGCGCAGCTTTGTAAGCAAAATTTGTGCCTTGAGGGATAACGCGGGCATGGTCACCGCTGGACTACGGCAGGTTATGGCGCTCCGGCGTGGGGCTGAGCAGCCGTTTGCGGCGGCACGAGCGGGAAGGGGCAGGGCAGCGCGGGGCGTAACGATCGCGTTGCTATCCTGCGAGGAAAAACGTGCCTGACGCGAACGCGCCAATTTTTTCACGCAAGAATGCCGCCCCACTGGGATGTGGCGCGGCAATATGTTTCGCGTCCCTCGGCTTCACGACCAGAGGAGGGCGGGTAAACTGTCAGCATGACAGTCAGGGCTTTGGGGCTTGCCCTGTATTCTGCATTACGCTGTTTTGTTTAAAACAACTCGCTTTACCGTGTGCAGCGAGTTGTAAAAAATTGTTCGGCCAGCTTCTTTGGGGTTACGCCGCAGAAGCTGGCCGTGGGTCGCCGTTGCCGTGAGGTTGAGCATGTCATGTTGTGAGGGGCAGCGGTGTGTCCAAAACGTTTTGTCTTGCAACAGGCAGTCGCGAGTCTATGCCGGGGCTGGCAGCGCGCGATCTGGAATGCATTTTTACACTATTTTTTCAGGATGTTTTCCAATACGGGGATAACCTGCTTTTTGCGGCTCATTACGCCGGGCAACCATGCTGACGAATCCTTAAATGTTGCTTTAAAGGCGGTCGCGGGCAATGAAGGATCATCGGAGATAGCCAGCATCTCCGTTCCCTGTTTGCTGATGTCTGTGAGCATAAGAAAGATGCTGTGAAGTTTGCTCTCCTGCTTGATCTGGCGCATTGCTTCCAGGAGGCCTTCTTTTTTTCCGTCCAGCATGTTCAGGGAAAGTACCTCGATCTGTCCAACCCCAACGCCCATACCGCTCATTTCAAACTTTTTGCAGTCGCGCAATACAAGATCACGCGCGGATACGCCTTCAACAGCCGATTTTGCCTTGAAAAGGTCGTAAGCAAGAGCCTTTTGGTCCTTTACCTGGGCAATTTTTGCAAGTGCTGCGCCTGCGGCCTTGTCGCGCTCGGTGGTTGTGACGGACTGGTACATAAGAGTGTCGGAAAGAATGGCGCACAGCATGCCGCCGGCAAGGTTTTTGGGAATCGCGACATTATAGAACTTCATCATCTCGTATAACGCCGTATTGCTGCTCCCGAGCGGCAGCAGCCATGCCTCCAGCGGCGCAGATGTTTTCAGGCCGCCGAGCTTGTGATGGTCTACCATAAACACCAGCGTGGCGTCCTTGAGGTCGTCCGGCCCTTGGGCGGCATCGTTAAAATCTACAAGCGCGACTTCTTTTCCAGCCACAGGCCCAAGTATGGCGGGCATTTGCAGGTTGAATTTGTTGAGCACAAACTGCGTTTCGGGGTTTGCCTGTCCTTGCGCCATGGCTTTTGCGGTTTTTCCTCTGGCATTGAGCAGGTGAGCCGTCGCAATGGCGCCGACAATGCTGTCGGTATCAGGGTTTTTGTGCCCGAATACAAGGATGGGATCGGGCGATTGGGCTGCCAGCGTGTACCCGGCTGACAAGGTTGCCGCCAACATGGCTGCAATCAGAGCGCAGCAGCTTTTCTTGATTAATGTTGCCGCAATGTTAAGCATACACGCACCTTCGTGTGGTTAGAGGGCAAATGGGTGACAAGGCACTTTGAGGGCGAATTGCGCTGTGGAAATTTTGAGCCACACCGCATCCCATCAGTGACGACTTGTTGCCTCCTTAAAGGTTAAAGGCCGCGCAGCAAGAGCAGCTTGGAACCGCTGAATTTTTCATCTTTTGGTCGAAAGTCTGAAAGCCCCTTGATCATGACATCTTGAAAGAAAGCGTCTCCAGCGGCCACGACTTTGGGAATTGCATAGTAGTCCTGATCTTCGACGCCCAAGGACAACTCCAGAACCAGGGTTTCCCCGTTCCAGCCATTTGTCCACGCTTCCAGGGATACCTCGGCATCAACTCCGCCAAGATTAACAGTGCCCATTTTCGCGGAATAACTGTACGCCACCACCGGCTTCAGCTGCGTCGAGGGAGAAAGACCGCTTTTTTCCAGGATGGGCGCAATGCGTGAAAACTGCTGCAGGGTGGGGCTACGAAGGTTGCCAAGCGCTGCGCTGTCAATCTTTATGTCCAGCGATTTTTCAAGCCTGCTCATTATCTTGCCGTCGGCTTCGTACGGGTTGTCTTCCGTGCTGACCTTGCCTCTGCCGATAGCGGATTTCAGCGGCGCGCCAAGAATGAAATCCGGGCTTTTGCCAGACACTTTAACGCTAAAGCGCACTTCATCGTTGGGGCGGCCATCCTTGTACGTTTCGTTGACCCGGATAATGAATCCGGCCTTTTTCAATGTCAGATCGGCTGTATCAAAGTAACTTTTGGTTCGTTCGCGTATTTTGCCTTTGCCCGCTTTGAGCGCAAAGCCCTTCTGACTGGCCTGGTTTTGCAGCGCTTCCCATATTGTCGCAAATGACGCCAGTGCCTTGCCAGACTGGAACAACTCTGGTTTCAACGCGACCTTGTATTCAAAGCTGTCAACAGCCCCAAAAGGTTTCCAGGCGGCGACATTGGCCTCATAACGGGATTGGGCCGATGCCTGGAGGCCGACTGACAGCATGCCCAGGGTCAACAGCATAAAAAAAATGGTCTTACGCATAACTCCTCCAAATAAGTGTCTGTAATAGCTATCCTGAATTTTTATTACTATGACGAAAATGCGAAGTACAATAAAAATGAAGAATGATGTTCATAATAGAAAATTATTTGCATCTTCAGGTAATATATAAGCAGGTCTTATTGTCAGCAAAGGAACTTCTGATTTGGCACAAAAAGCCCGCTTGGATATGTTTCTGCAAGAGCACATGGCAAGTCCATGGCCAATCAAGGAGGATTAAATGGGAAAAGAAATTGAACGCAAGTTCCTTATAAATGGCGATGCGTGGCGCATGCTGGCTGAAGGAACCATGTACCGGCAGGGGTATCTCAACAGCGCCAAGGAACGCACTGTGCGCGTTCGCACGGTAGGGGAAAAGGCCTTTTTGACTATAAAGGGCATTACCGTTGGAGCTACACGGGCGGAATACGAGTATGAAATTCCGTTTGACGACTGCAACGCCCTTTTGGACAACCTTGCAGAAAAGCCTCTTATCGAAAAGAAGCGTTACAAGATCAAACAGGGCGAGTTTACCTGGGAAATCGATGAATTTTTCGGCGAAAACCAGGGTCTTATTGTAGCCGAGATTGAACTGACCAGCGAAGATCAAAAGTTCGACAAGCCCGCATGGATAGGTGCGGAGGTAACTGGCGACCCCCGTTACTTCAATTCCAACCTCATCAAAACCCCATTTACCCGCTGGTAACCCCTAGGAGATCATCTCATGGCCGACGTATTTGCCAAAAATGTGTCCACAACTGCAGAAGAAGCCGCAAAGATCATTCCCCGTGCCGAATTTCGGGTGTTCGGGACGGATGTTATTGAAAAGGTAAAGGCCAGTATGTGGAATTGCGGCGCCGTGCTGCACAAGGCCCGCAAGATGCCTGTTGAAACGTATTTTTTGTCCGCGCGCACAACTGAGGCCAATGTCAAGGTTCGTGACGGCCTGCTTGATATCAAGACCAAGGTTGGCGAAACCCCCGAAGGGTACGAAATCTTTCAGCCTCGCGGGAAGTTTCAGTTTCCGGTTCCGAAGGAAGACCTTGCCACTATCATCGGTCACCTCAAGGTAGAGATGTCTCTGGACAAAGACAGCTATTCTATCGATGAATTTATTGAAATGGCGCGTCGTCACCCCGAAATGGTTCCTGTTCAGGTTGAAAAAATGCGCTACGGGTTCACAGTTGAAGGCATCATCTGCGAATACGCTCAGGTGTGGTTTAATGGCGCACTGGTCGAATCCGCCTGCTGCGAAAGTGAAAACTACGAAGGGATGAAAAAGGCTGTTGAAGCGCTTGGGATATCCAGCATGCCGAACACCAATTATCTCAAGGCCGCTCGCCGTGTGGTTGGGATGGAGTAGAGCTCATAAGCAGAACGCTTGCCAAACTATACCCATTTGATTGAGCGTCGGGCGCTTTCTGAAAAGAGAAAACACTTTTTGGAAAGCGCCCATAAGGAGACACCATGTCCCAGGCAAAAACCCAACCTTTTGATCCACTGGATGTCAGCAATTATTCCCTTGAAAAGCTGCCAGATATCAAGGGCAGCGTTTGGATGGACAGAGTCAAGTTTATTGGTTTGCCGCTGGGTATTTTTTTATTTTTATATTTTTATTTGCAATGGTGCGGCCCAATCGAGGTTTTTGAATCACAATCAAAAGTTCCTGCAGAGCACTGTTATGCGGCTCTTGGAATATTCGCCTCATCGCTGATACTGTGGCTTACTGAGGCTATTCCTAATTATCTTACTTCATTTCTTATTATTGTTGCAACAATAATGACGGGCATCATGAATATGCGCCCGACCTTCGCCATTCTTGGCGAACCCGTAATGGTGCTGAACATCGCCAGCTTTATCATGGCAAGCGCACTCATGGTTACGGGCCTGGCCAAAAGGATATGCCTTTATCTTGTCTTGGCCATGGGAAAAAACGTTACCTATATTCTGGCATGCTTCATCGCAATAAATATTCTTCTTGGCGCTTTTGTCAGCGCTACCTCGGCAAAAACCGCCCTTTTGCTGCCTTTGTTCATGGTTATATCTGCCATGTATGGCTCAACAGGAAGCGAAAGCCGCAACAACGTCGGCAAGAACATGGTCTTGCAGAATCTTTTGGCCAACAATGTTTCTGCATCGGCTTTTATCACGGGGTCTGCGGCAAATTTGCTGGCAGCCCAGCTTTTGGAAAACGCCGGCTACAAGGTTTATTACAGCGACTGGCTTATGGCCTTGCTGCCCCTGGCCATCATTCAATGCGCCTTTTCCTGGTACTCTGGCACTCGCTGGATTTTTCCCATCCGCAAGGAAGACGCCTCGCCAAAACTTGAAGGCGGGCACGAACGCTTGCAGCAGGAGCTGTCAAAGCTGGGGCCGCTTACGGCCAAGGAACTGCGCGCGGGCATTGTTTTTCTGTGTGTTCTCGTTCTTTGGGCCACAGACCGGTATCACGGTATTCGCGCCGAGGTTGTGGCGCTTATGGGCGCCATAACAGTACTTATGCCCTCTGTCTGCAAGCTGCCCGCCATAGGCGTTATCAAGTGGAATGACGCCGACATACCGTGGCACATGCTTATGTTCAGCTGGGGAGCCTATGTGCTGGGCGGGCTGGTGGACAAGACCGACATCGTAGGGCTGTGGATGCATTATTCGCTTGATTCTTGGAACGCGGCGTCAATGCCCAAAGTCAGCGTCTTTGCCATACTGGCAGCGCTCTTTGCCTTAACGACCCTTATCAGCGAGAGCAAAACGGCCAGAACGATTGTGCTGTTCCCAATTATTATTTCTGTGGCAAAAAATTACAATTGGGATGTCATCGGATTCTGCCTGCCAATGGCGTTTCTTATAAACCAGGTCTATGTCCTGTATTTCAATTCAAAACCCGCCAATATCAGCTACCTGACAAATCAATACAGCAGCTGGGAATCATTTAAATTCGGCATTATTCAAATGGGCGCCTGCCTGATCATGCTGATATTGTGGACACAGTATGTGATGCCGCTGATGGGATTTAACAGCAAACTTTGGTGATAATGGTAATGTTGTACAATATGTGAGTCGCACTGTTCCGCGTTGCGACCAAACCGTCAGGAGGTTTTCATGCGCAAAATTTTTGTGGCCTTGATTCTGGTATACGGGCTGGCCAGCGGAATCCCAACGGCAGCTGCCGACCTTTACCAGCAAAACCAGTCTGTTTGGAAAGGGCAGACCAAAGAAATCACTGGCAGAGAATACAAGATTCTGATTGATCCTGCCAAAACAAACCCTGACATGAGTGCGGCTTTTAAAGATATTTGGGCGAAAGCCAAAAGTGTTGCCGCAGAAATGGGCATAACCATGACAGAAAGGGAAAAAAAGCCCTTTGAACTCAGCCCAACCGTAAAAACATTTTTTGATACGCCCTCGTTGGACCTGTGGAAGAAGGGTTACCTGGTCCGCGTTACGACAAACTTTAAGAATGGCTATCCTGTCAGCCCCATGCGCATCGCCGTTAAAAGCATAAATGGCACCTTTACCAAGGTACTTGGGGCCAAGCTGGAAACCAAGGGCGTTGCGGGCAAGGCTTCCGCCGAGGACAACGTGTGCATCGGCAAGGACGGTCAGCTTTCAGGCTACGTTGAAAAGGGCGTCAATTTTAATCTGGGTCGTGCGGAGCTCGGAGAGATGAACCTGGCGGAGTTTGGCGCATACGTGCCGGAACTGCTCAAGCTGGGCCTTCCTGCTGATACCAAGCTCCAGGCCATCCCCGCTTTTGGCGTGCGATGCCGCCCTGGCTTCATCAAACTGGACGGACTGGAACAACCCCTGGCTGTTTCTGTGGAGGCATGGTCGCGTACGGAAGGCGGCGCTCCTTTTGTGTATGACTTTTCGTTTGGCTATGATGGCGACTTTTCCCAACAGGCGGTGGCCCACAAGGCTGGTGAAAAGCTCACGCTGGCGCTTTACAAAAAGCTTGGAGACTCCCTGGGCGTACAAAATGCTTGGCGTTGGAACGGCTCCAAGGTTCGCATGTTGCTTAACCAGCCTTTGTAATATCCATCTGGGAGCACAGCTATGAAAAAGTTTTTTTTGAGTATCATTGGAACGGTTTTCTTGATGCCTGTGATGGCTCAGGCAGACAGTAATCTTGATGCCCTGTATGGCGTCGCCAATCGTCCGTCATATATAAAGCATTACGAGGCCGATAAAAAAGGCAACGTTATGCTGAATCCATATCTGCAGGTCGGAACCAAGGATTTTCCGGCAGTTCTCGATCCCAAGCGTCCCATTTACAACTATGTGGTCACGTCTGAAGGCAGCGTCGCATTTATCGAGGAAGCGCCCCACCCATTCGGACGCACCTACCCCCAGGGGTTTTTCAGACCTGAAGACAAGTCCAAGCGCAAGCCCGGAACCACCGAAAACTACGGGCATGTTTCGGGAACCGCCGGCGGGCCCGGGAGAATTAGCGGCGAAGTCATCAATGACAATAAAAACCACTGCTGGCTGGTAAACAACAAGTCTGGTCGCTATTCGAAGCGCAACATTGACCGTACGCCAGAGCAGCTTCTCAACGCCTTTATTCTCATTCAGGGCGTGACGGATCCGGGGGGGCAACCCTGGTGCCCGTCTGCGGTATATCTGCTTGGTTATGCACCTGATTATGTGAGCAAGGCGCTGCGGCAAAGCCCCGAAATGAAGTACGAGGATGAGGGAAGCAAGAAAAACGCTCATATATTGCTGACGCCTGGCGGCAGTTTTCCCAAGTTCACTACCCCTCCCTACAAGCACCTTTCTCTGGATGATGTACATGAAGGAGAACTGCAGCAAAGTACGCCCAAGCCTGATGCCCCTGTGGAAAAAAAGGCCACGCAAAAGCCTGAAAAAGCGGCTTACAATGATGACCCATCGTAGAAGTCAGGGGGCATCAACCTGGGTTTGATGTCACACCGTCCGTTTTTAATCGGGCGTGCGCTGCCCTCTGACGGCTTTGCAGCAGGGGCGCGCCACAACAGCGCATCTTCAGGAGAGCAACTACATGAAGAAATATATTTTTCTTATGTTCCTGAGCATCATGGTTTTTCCAGTAATCGCTCTGGGTGGAACAGGCGTGCAGACGCAGCAGTTGGTACTTAAGGGTGAAAAGAATTTTATTACCGAGTACCCTACCCACAATTTGGACGGAACCGTAAATGTGATTGTGGAAATGCCGGCAGGAACCACCGGGCAATACAGCGTGGATCAGAAGAGCGGCCTTATGGCTCTTGAGCAGCAGCAGGGCAATCCCAAGTATCTGCAGTATCTGCCCTATCCTGGAAACTATGGCTTTATTCCCCGTACGATGCTGGCCAAAGAATTCGGCGGCAACGGCAACCCCCTGAGCGCAATTGTGCTTGGAAGTGCTGTTCCCCGCGGCGCCGTGATCAAGGCGCGCCCTCTGGGCGTGCTGAATTTCAACGAACACGGCAGCGTGAACAGCAAGATTGTGCTTGCCGCCGTTGGTTCGCCTTTTGAAAAAATCCACAGTCTCAAGGGTCTTGATGACCAGTTCCCCGGCGTACTGCAGATTCTTCAAACATGGTTTGTGTCCAGCAGCGGCAAGGACAAGGCCGGAAATCCCTTGCTGAGCAGTGGCGGCGTTCAGGAAAAGCCTGACGCAATCCGAAAGATTGGCGACGCCGCGTTGTTGTATGAAAGGTCTCATGTCAGCGAGGCCGACAAGCCCAAGCTGGATCCCAACGGCAACCCGTACGTATTTTTTTCTCCCCAGGCGCGTAACATAGGCGACTAGGTTTCTCAGCCACGGCCATTGCCCCGGAATAGCTCCTTGGCGCTTTTCCGGGGCATCCGCCAACAAGGTTGACACTGACCTTGAGTCTACTCTTGCGCCCTGATACGCCCCGTTTATTTTTATTCTTCGGTTGCCCATCAACTATAGCTGCAAGGGGCAAAGTGTTTATGCGAAGCATCAGGGCTACCATTCTGTTGCTATTGGCAGTTATTGTTTTTGCCATGCTGTCGGCATTTGCAATGGTGATTACAAAAATAAGCTATGATTCCAATATAGAGTCCAGTCAGCGAGAAATGACAATGATGACGGAAACCATTGTCAAATCTCTTGCAAATTTTGCGCAACAGCAAAGCCTTTTGGTGCATGCAGTTGCCCAGACGCCCCTATTGCTGGAATACCTTGCGGATGGGCAAAATGAAGCTGCGGTGAAAAAAACCGTTGCGGCCATGTCCAAAGCGGGGCCTGAAATAAACGCCATCTATGTGTTTGATCATAATGGCAAACAGCGTCTTACCTTTGCCCACGGCCAGTCAGGAGAGCTGAAGGACCGGGGAGATCGCCCCTACATACGGGACGCGCTGGCAGGGCATGACGGCTTCAGCGACGCTCCTGCAAAAAGCGCATCAACACAAAAGCTTATCGTCAGTGTTGCTGTTCCTGTCAGGAGTGACGAGGGCATCGTGCTTGGCGGCGTTTGCCTGTCTTACGACATCGACAGGCTGGTAACTGACTACATCAAAAATGTCGGCATCGGCAAAAGTGGTCATCCATTTATTCTTTCTCCCAAGGGGCTGATTATCGGCCACAAGGATGAAGGCCAGCTGATGCGTGATATGAGCGACAAGCCATGGGTAAAGCAAATACTGAACGAAAAGGTTGGAACAACAATCATTGAGCAGGCAAATGAAATAATGCTTGCGTGGGCTCGTGTTCCCGGTTGGAACTGGACTGTGGTTTTTAGCAGGGATATGGAAGAAATTGAAAAGCCTGCCCTCCAGATGCGTAACATTCTGGCTGGTCTCGCACTTTCTGTAATGGTCATACTCACCGGCATCAGCCTTTTTGCAGTTGACAGAATTGTCGTTCGGCCTCTTTTTCGATTGGAATCGTATGCCTCGGCAGTAGCGGAAGGGCAGTTGGATTTGAACCTTGATCTGAGCCTGGGTAATGAAATAGGCAAGCTTGCCGCAAGCCTCAAATGCATGGTGGCAAATCTTAAAGAAAAAATATCCGAGGCGGATGAAAATTCAAAACTCGCCAAACAAGAATCTGCAAAAGCTGTAGAAGCCATGGCCGAGGCGAACGATGCCCGCAAAAAAGCAGAATCTGCGCGGGCTGAGGGCATGCTGCAGGCTGCATCGTGTCTGGAAGAAATTGTTGCCAGCGTTACTGGCGCGTCCTGCGACATTTCCAAGCAGGTAAAGCTGTCCAGCAATGGCGCGCAGGAGCAGACTGTTCGGGCATCTGAAACGGCTACGGCGATGGAAGAAATGAATATAACCGTTTTAGAGGTCGCACGAAGCGCCGCCCAGGCGGCCGAAGCGGCTGAAGATGCCAAAACTCAGGCTCTGGAAGGCGAGCATGCGGTAAAAGAGGTGGTGCAGGGCATAGGTGTGGCGCAACAGCGGGCCCTGGACTTGCGCACGGACATGGCCGCGCTGGGTAGCCAGGCCGAGAGCACGGGCGAAATACTTGGAGTTATCAGCGATATCGCGGATCAAACCAACCTGCTCGCGCTCAATGCGGCCATTGAGGCTGCACGCGCAGGGGACGTTGGGCGTGGTTTTGCTGTGGTGGCAGACGAAGTTCGCAAGTTGGCAGAAAAAACTATGGCGGCCACCTTGCAAGTGGGACAGGCCATAGACGGCATCCGCAGCGGGACGCGTCGAAACGTGGAGCACGCGGAGCATGTTTATAATATCATTGGCAAAGCAACGCAGTTGGCCAGCGTATCGGGCGAAGCCCTGGGGGGGATAGTCGCCCTGGTGGAATCAACGGCAAGCCAGGTGCATGCCATCGCTGCCGCGGCCGAACAACAATCCCAAACAAGCGAAGAGATTAATAGATCTCTCACAGGCGTAAACCGTATCGCTGCGGAAACGTTTGATGCAATGCGTCTCTCGGCAGAATCTGTAAAGGATCTTGCAGCGCAGACTGATATTCTGCAGGGGCTCATAGTGCAAATGAAGAACGGCGTTTCTGTATAAGCCACCATGGAAAAGGCGGATCAGTGCCGGGTTCGCCATATATAAGGGCCGTCCGCTACAGCGGACGGCCCTTTTCATATCACAAACGGCGACAACGTCAGTAAGACATGCGCACTGGCAAAGGCTGAAGCGTCTGTACACAAACGGCAGTTGTCGCCAGGCTCCGCAGGCTCCCTTTACTTGAGGCGCGACAGGATGTCGTCCGGCAAGGGGACACCCAGCTCGAACAGCAGGGCAAGAAAACGTTCTGTGGTGCGGCTGAGCCTCTGTCCCTCAAGGTAGACAAGCGAGTAGTCTACATGAAGGTCAAAATTTTCAAGCTGCACCTGCCGTAAAAGTCCGGATGACAGCTCAAGCGTTGCAGCATATCGCGGCAAAGCCGTAACACCCATTCCATTAATCACGAGCTGCTTGGCTACTTCCATATTATCTACAGTCATAAATGGCACTTGCTCTGTATTCTTGGCATTGGCCTTGAACCAGTCACGCACTTTATTGGTGACCCTCGTGCCTTTCTCACGCAAGATAAAAGGATATCCAGCCAGTTCGTTAGCCGTTATGGCAGATTTATGTTTTGACAGTTCGGATTTGTTGCCTGCGACGACGATAAGCGGTTCCCGATGCAAAAACTGGCTGCGCAGGCTGGGGTGCGCTGGCGATGACCCGCAGAAGCCAATTTCGAATTCGTTTTTGTATACCTTTTCTGCAATGACGTGCGAATTATGCACGGCAAGGTCAATGGACACCCGGGGATAGCGCTGATGAAAGGCCACCAGATATGTCGGCAGGTAATACGCGCTCATTATGGCTGACGCCCCAAGCACAAGCCTGCCCGAATCCAATGCGCTCAGGCGTAAAAACTCATCTTGTATCTGTTCAACAATTCCGAAAATTTTTTGGGTGTATTCAAAAAGAACCTTGCCCTCGCTTGTCAGGCAGACCTTGCGTCGTGACCTATCAAAAAGCGCTGCGCCAAGGGAGTGCTCCAGACTCTGCACCTGCATACTGACAGCTGGCTGGGTCAAAAACAGATCGCGAGCCGCCTGGCTGAAGTTGCCCGTAAGGGCTACACGATGAAAAGATTTCAGATGGTCGATATTCATGAGGAATTCAATTTTGAAAAAAATTCATTGTACAAACAGTCTGCTGTTCTGCCAATAATCTCTGTGTAAGTATGGCATGAGCCAAGTCAATAATCCATACATAATGTTGCCACTGGTAATTTTCTTTTAAGGGAGCACTTAAAATAACGTTTCGTTATATTCTTTATTTCAAATTATTATTTCCAATAAGGCGCACAATCACTGTAACAGTAGTTATGCGCTTTAAAGTTCGGACATAATCGCAGTGGGCATCAGGTTGTTATGTATAATGCTATAAACATGTCGAAAAAACTGGCCACACACATTTCTGTAAAGGAGGAGCAGGATGAAACGACTGACGACACTATTGTTAAGTGCGGCCTTACTCTTGGGGGGGGTAAGCAGCACCTACGCCGTCGATTTTAAAGCAAAGGGCTATTGGAGCTATTCATTCGAAGTTGCCACAAATAACAAATTTGCCAACACAAACGCCGGTGCAGCCAATGATGATCAGTTCTCGGCAGGCGCCCGTATTCGTCTGCAACTGGAGGCGATTGCCTCAGAGGCTTTGTCCGGCACGGTTTATTTTGAAATTGGCGATATTTATTACGGCCTGGCATCAAAGAAGGGCCTTCCCAATGGCGGGGCATTGGGCGCGGATGGTTCAATTGTCGAACTGAAGCGTGCGTATCTTGACTGGGTCATGCCCCATACGGATTTCAAGGTGCGCATGGGCATTCAAGGCATGTCGCTCCCTCTTTTCGCCTCTGGCGGCAACTTTGTGCTTGATGACGATGCGGCAGGCATTGTTGCGTCCAAGCCGATTAATGAAAACCTGGCCATTACTGCCTTGTGGGCACGGTTGCTGAACGACAACCCGCTTGTGGCAGACGCCAAATTTACCAAATATCTTAACGGAAATACCTATAATCGTGACGAGCCGGATAATGACGCGATGGACTTTTTCGGCTTACTGCTGCCCATGAAATTTGATGGACTGCGGTTGACCCCGTGGGCTGGCATGCTGGCCATGGGCGACGGCGTGGCACGCAACCCGAGCAAAGACTATGATGAGTATTTCGTCAGCACGTCGCGCAAAAAATTTCAGGAAGGCATGGGGGTTTACACCGGAACGGGCAAGGCGCCCATGCTGCAGGAGTATGGCGGCGGGGAAACCTACTCCTGGTGGGGTGGGCTTTCTGCAAAACTTACCAAGCTTGACCCGATTCTTATAGCGTTTGACTTTATGTATGGCAGTAAACTTGGCAACGGTTCTGCGCAAAGTCTTAACTACATGAAAGATAACGGGGACGTAAAAAAACTTCCCGCAAGTTATGGCGGATTGGACGCCAGTAGATATGACCGCAAGGGCTGGTTTGCCAGCGTGCTCGCCGAATATGTCCTTGATTGGGGCAAGCCCGGCGTTTTTGGCTGGTACAGCTCTGGCGACGACGACAACCTGAAAAACGGTTCTGAACGCATGCCAGCCATTTCTGGCAACTGGGAATATACGCATACCGGCTTTAAGGGAACGTTGGCCTCTGGCGCATACGACGGATTGTTTGCCTATCAGCCCCTTGGATTATGGGGCGTGGCGCTGCAAGTTACTGACATCTCGTTTATCAAAGATCTGAAAAACAGCTTAAAGATTCTTTACATGCGTGGAACAAACTCTGCCGAAATGCCCAAGAAGATCGCTGAATCGCAGTACCGCCTTGGTTTGGACGTGGACGGTATTTCTCCAACTGGCGCCATTGGTTCGTATCTGACAACCAACGACTGGGCGATGGAAGTAAACCTTGATACCGAGTACAAGATCTACCAAAACCTCAAGTTGGTTTTGGAAACTTCATATCTCTATGTTGATTTTGACAAAGATACATGGAGTTACACTGCGCCCAACGGAAAAAGCTATGGACGGCAGTGGGCACAGCGGCCTGATAATCCGAATATCTTTAAGGTCGGGCTCAACTTCCACTATACTTTCTAGAATGCTTCACATTTTATGAGCTGCCATATGCTTGCGCTGTTAGCCTGAAAACATCGTTCAGTTCTATTCTGCAAGGTTCGTCTGATGTCATGGCAGCTGGGATAAGAATTCAGAAAGATCGGCGCCATCAGTGTTTAGTTGGTCCTTCCGATTCTCAATGGGCATGCCTGTAACCTCTTTCCAAGCGCAAATCGGTCTGTTGCCGGATCGATTTGCGCTTTTACAGCCATATGCAAAATAAATTATCTTCCAATGAAACAGAACCGCGCGCCAAGACTGCATCTCAAAGCGAAGAACGGTATCCTGCATGGTTTTTTGACGCGCAGGATTACAAACTTGTTAATCTCGTCAATACTATTGTGGAGGCGCGCACGCACAGCAAGGCCCTGTTTCAGCCCGATTCTGGCTTGCACCCGCATGGTATTATTGAAATGACCTCAGCGCCTGGCCTGCGCATGGCAAAGGCTGTCATGATTTTGCTCGAAAGCCTCAAAAATGGAGGGGCTGAAGAGAGGTTGCAGGCACTTCGACGGCTGCATGATGAGGTGCTGTATTCTGTGTATTCTCCCCTGCAGCATAATACGGCCAGGGTGCTTATACAAATCATGAAAGATCTTGTGCGGGCAAGCCCAGACCGGGCCAGGCAACTGCCCCTTGCGCACGAATTTCATAGGGCGGTACGTGGAACCCCCCGCATCATAAGAAAATTGCTTGGCGCGTATCATCTGCTCGAAATGCCGGAGGAATGGAATCAGCACGCATTCGACCATCATGTTCACGATGCAAGCACCAAGGGGCGCAAAACTCCCACGCATCTGGTAATGGACGCTTGGGTGAAGGGGATAAGGTTTCTCACTGTTATTTATTACAATACGGTTGATAGTGATGTGGCAAACGAATTGTTGCGCGCTGCCCGTATTATGGAGATTACGGTACGTATCGGCATAGAGTTTAAAGCATCGCTTAGGGGCAAGCTTGTAGAATTCATTTGGTCTCCACTCAACACAGAAGCGCCCAAATCTTTTGCCGAGCTTACCCACAGACCCGACATTGCCGCTATACTTGGAGAATATGCTGTCGTTAACGAGTGGATGGGCAAATATCTGCTTGAGCTGCTGCGCGCCTGGAATTCAGTTCATGCGCCGGGGCTGGCCTTGCTGTGGGGGCTCGACCCTGTGCCGCCATTGAAGGAAGAAAACTTTTTTACCTATATGGGGCAACGGCAGCCTTCTTCACTCCATCTTGCAGAATACATTTGTCATGAATGGCTGCCGTTGATGCAGCGACAGTGCGATACGGCAAAGACTGCCGCCGTTGCGGCAGGAGACCAGGAGCGTGCAGAAAGCCTGGGCGCTGTTCAAAAGAAACTCGAGGGGCTTGTACCGGATGATGTTCTTGAAACGTGGCTAACGCCAGCTGCAAACCCGGATGTCGTGTTTCCAACGCAGCCGGATTCCAGGTTGCCGGCTGTCATGCTGCATTCCCCAGAATCTCTTTTGGAGCGCCTCGTTCCTCTGCACCCTTGCCAAATGGTGCTTAATCTTGCTGGTTTGACCGCGCAGGATGTTCTTGAACTTTTGTGGCGCGGTCGCGGGCGTATAACCCACCTGGAGCTTTTTAACCTTCGGCAGTGGAGCCATGGCGAGCTTGCGCATCTCAGCGCCATCAATTCTCTGCAGCGGGCCATCAATGAGGGCAGCATTCCTCGCTTAAAGCAAGTGATCCGGCAGATTATAGACGGAGAAGAAAGCCCGCCGGACCGGCAGAGGCTTTTTCAGAAAATTTTAGATAATATCCAGCAGTTTCAGGAACTTTATGCCATCACACGTCTGGGTTCCCGCATTGGAACAGACTCAACCAGCCGTTCGCATCGCACGCATGGGATGGGAATTGTTTTTGTAGAAACATTGCCCGTGCAGGCCCGCAGGTCGCTGCATCGCGAAAAAAACGCACAGCGGCTTACTTTGCCAATTTACACAGATGTTTATAGATTTGTGCACTATCATGAGCCCCCGCATTCATTGCCTTGGTACTTGCGTGTGCTGAAAAGCGTCATGGGGGTGGGATCGGGGCAGGTGACCCGAGGATGGGGGCTGGAGAAGAAAACAACCAGAGTGTGCAACGACGGCAATCTTGTGACCTTGGGTGGTGTTGACTCGCAAGGGGTCGGACGCGACGTGCGCCCCAATGACGCTGCTGAGCCAGAACAGATTGGGACGCATGACTACACCTTGGTGAATAGCAATCTTGTCAATATCCTTAAGGTATTGGCTGGCTTTATACCCGCTCAATGGGCATTTTGGTATGTGGGCAACTGGTGGGTGTTAACCTGGTTTGGGGCCTTGTTGTGGTTTGCAATCACGGCGGTTCGCAATGTTGGACAATCCGTCGTGGCTGGTGGAGGCATCACTTCATCCATGCTTGTAACATGGAAGTATTATGTCAGCTGGAATCGTATGGCGGATTCATTGTTGTACACCGGCATATCTGTTCCATTATTAGAAGTGGTTGTGCGACTGTGGATTCTGCAAAATCTATTGGGAATTACTGTAGAAAACGATGCGCTTATGGTTTATTCAGTGATAGCAGTGGTTAATAGCGCCTATATTTCAGGGCATAATATCTACAGAGGATTGCCAAAAGAAGCTGTTATCGGAAATTTGTTCAGAAGCGCATTATCAATACCGCTTTCTATGGTTATGGGGAAATTATTATTGTATGGATTTGTGACAATGGGATTGCCAGATCCAATTATGCTTCTGCAAAATTGCGCTGCAATTGTTGCAAAGTGCTCCTCAGATGCTGTTGCTGCCGTTATAGAAGGATTTGCAGACAGGAATATGTACCTGAAGATGCGGAAACGAGATTTTGAAGGTAAATTTATTCAATTATATAAAAATATTACTCGCCAGGAGCTTATTTTTCCCCAACAAAGCCTTAACAGCATGATTCGTGATCCATATGCATTCTGGTGCAGCCTGAATGAAAAAAATCCTGCAGTGGCCAACCAGCTGATGGCTCACCTGTTGGATATAATGTACATGTGGTATTATCAGCCAAGGGCTAGAGACGTGTTCTGGAAAAAGATGCTGGCAACGCCACCAGAAGAGCAAAATACTATCTTGGGACTGTTTAATTTGCTTTCGTTGGAAAAAGTTGTGAGCACTCTTATCCTTAAAGGGCTATTGGGAAGTGAATTTTCAAGCGCGCTTACCTTCTACTTACAAAAAAACAGAGATATAATTAATGATATACATCATTGGGCGAGGTAGAATCTCCCAGGAAGCGTAGGACACAGTGGTACGCTGCCCCCTCCATTGCGCTCTCAGAGTGGATAGAGCTTCTTTGCCGCCACAAGCCCCGCGCTCGGCTGGAATACTACGCAATGTGTGCATCAGCAGGCTGGAAAAACGGAATAATTCTCTTTTCAAAGACTGTTTGATTTATGAGGTCTTAAAAAAGCTGTCTGGCCGTATCTGGCTGAATGCAAACGGTATATGTTGCATCGCCAGCGAACTTTTTTGGGTGTAGACTTTCCTTGATCGCCCTGAAGAAAATTTTGACCCGCCAAGGGTCGTTGCAAATGTCGCCCTTGGTTTTGGGCGCAAGCTGAAAGCGGTTAAAAAAACTCTTACCGATTGCCACTTCCGGTTCGTGGTAAACGATGTGGCGCGTCTGCGGGCTTCTGTCTTGCTCACGACTTCAATCTTGTGGGCCGAGGTGGTACTTGTTTTGTGCCGTCATGCAAAATTATGAAAACATGCCTGGGATTCAGAGATGGCGTCTGGCGGGGGCATGGTAATTCAGGTCCAGGATCTCCTCGTGCGGTATGGGGTTACGTAAATGCCTCATGCCACAGGCTGTGGAGATTTTGTTTTTTTATGCTCTCAACCGGGCAGTAATGAGGGTGTTTGTTTAAAGATTAAAGCATGTTCATACTTGGGGATGACTATCAGAGCTTGAAGAAAAATTATTTTAAGATTATTGACTTATCTTACTGTGATGGTTTTTTCGCTCTGCCAGTAGCCATTGGGGTAGATAATTTATTAGTCTGTTGCCCATTCTGTTGCATTGCATAATAGGTGTCGGCTTGGCATATTGACTGAATATTTTACGCACAAAAGATGCAGAAGGGTCAGGGAACACGGATATGGATGAATCCCCGATTCATGTGACAAAATCTTTTCTACCCCCGTGGGATAAATATGAGCTGTATGCCAAGCAAGTATTTGAGTCAGCGCACCTCACCAATCGTGGCCCTTTTTGTCAGCAATTGACCAAAGAATTAAAGAAATATCTCAACCTTGATTTTTTGCACCCTGTCTCAAATGGAACCTTAGCTCTGATGCTTGCAATACGGCAAGCAGGGCTCGGTGGCAAAAAGGTAGTCACAACACCTTTCAGTTATGTCGCTACGGTTTCTTCGCTGCTGTGGGAAGGGTGCACTCCTGTTTTTGCCGACATAGACCAAGATACATTATGCCTTTCGCCGAAATCAATCCTTGAAACATTACAGAGGCACCCTGACGCGGCAGGAATTATGCCTGTTCATGTCTATGGAAATGCTTGCGACATTGAAGAGATTGAACGTATCTGCAGTGATCATAGCCTCGTATGTATTTATGACGCAGCCCATGCCTTCGGAGCTCGTTATAAAGGGCGCAGCCTGCTGGATTACGGCGATTATGCCGTGTGCAGCTTCCACGCCACCAAGCTTTTTCATACGGTAGAGGGCGGTTGTATTGTCTCTCATAGTGAGGAGCAGGAGCACGCCATTGAGCTGCTCCACGCCTTTGGGCATATCGGTGACCAACATTATTCGCTTGGCATAAATGGCAAATTGTCTGAACTGCACGCAGCCATGGGGCTTGCAGTGTTGCCGTATATTGGCGAAATAATGCAGTCACGGAGTGAAGTCTTTGGTTATTATGAGGAATTCTTGCCCAAAGAAGGGGTAGCCCGCCCGACTTTACAAGACGGTCTTCAGTACAACTATGCGTACTTTCCAGTGCTCTTTTCTTCCGAGGCAGAACTTCTTCTCATCAAAAGCGCGTTGGAAGAGGCCAACATTTTTCCACGGCGCTATTTTTATCCAAGTCTGACAACATTGCCCTATTTGCCTGAAATCAGTAAAAAATGCTTGTGCCCCATTGCTGATTCCATCGCGCCTCGCGTACTCAGTCTACCATTATATCCGGGGCTGCAAAAAGGTGATGTTCAACGCATTGCCGAAATACTGGCTCGCAATATTAGGTAAATTGGCACGGTAAAAAACATGTCATAGCTATGAATGGGAAGCTGTTATGTCCGATTTTGAACAATTTTTGGCGGATACAAAAGATCTTTTTACCGTGCCAGGCATAGAAAAAGAACCTCTGTCAAACGGTAATGAACACGCTTTTATGTCACATGCTGACGTACAATTGCTCAAGTTTTTTTTACAATTAAAGAAGCCGAAAAAGGTTCTTGAAATAGGCGTTGCTGCTGGTGGGAGTGCTTGTCATTTCTTTGATTGTCTACATTCAGACGCGACGCTTTATTCGGTGGACTATAACACTGTTTTAGAAATTCCTGACGCTCTTGCAACCTCTCGCGGCTGTGAAGCGAAGTTTGAAGTGGGGTATCTTGCAAAAACCTACCATGACGCTTCAAAGCATGCGGCATGGAAAACCTATTTTGGCTGTGACATCAGCGATTGCATCGAAGAGATCGGTGGTGAAATCGACTTTATTCTTCTTGATACAGTCCATTTATTGCCTGGAGAATTTTTAAGCTATCTGTCATTTTTGCCTTTTGTTGCCAATAACGCAGTGCTGATGATTCATGATATCGCTCTTAGTTCGATTTCAAACCTATATTCCACTGTATTGCCAGAGATAGAAAAAAAATCATATTGCAATTTATTGCTGTTTTCTGCCATTATGCAGAAGCATAAATATTTTTCTTATGCCCCAATACCAAACATGGGCTGTGTTGTTATTGATAAAAAAATGGCGTTTGAGCAGATTGGCAATGTGTTGAATATGCTTTTTCTCGATTGGTATTATACCCCTCCAGAAAAAATTCTGACTCAAACCGGAGCGCTGCTTCGCAAATACTACTCCGAACAGGCCAGCACATTGTATGAAGCAGCCTGCACACGCCACGCCCAAACTCAACCGATTTCACTTCCTACATCCTATTTGGGGGTAGACCCTGCAGAAACTTTGAACGAAACGGGCTTTTCTGGCTTTGACATTCACTCTAGCGCAGCGTTTACTGTGTCGATAGAGCGAATTATGAATATTTCTGCCGATTACATCTCTTATGGCGCAGGGCATCCACTCATTTTTTCTTCTTTTGCAGAGAGTTCCGCCGATTGTAATTATGAAGAATATTGTCGCCGTGCACAATTAGTCAGAATAAGAGCATTAGTGAGTGAGCAGGAGTTTTCTCAACTTGTGAATGCACCTCTTTCTGCAACAGATATAGAAAAATACTATGCCGAAAGGCTGACCAGTCTTCGCCTTGCCGCCCTGAAACGGGAATCGCAACGCATCGGGAACACTCCCATATATTTTTGGGGGCACGGTATTGCCTACGAAAACTATAAACATGTGTTCAGAGCAAACCATCCTATAGCCATGCTTGACAACCTTGCTCCTGCGTCCAGCAATGAACGCAGGAAAGTTGATGGGCTTGATCTTGTCCATCCAGAATTAGAATTGCCCAATAAAGAGCCTGTACCAATTGTTATTTTTGCCAGAGATGTTCATGTTCCGCGTATGCTGGATTACTTGAAGAAAGAATTTCCAGAATATTACAACCACAAGGTTATCATTTGCGGCTTGTGTTAAGGATGATTCTCTATCTGGTATGTAATGATTAAATGGTGATGTTATGATATGTCCACTTCCTTTTACGCATACTCATGTGTATTGCCACAATGGTTTAGATATTGTCGCCTTTGCATGCTGCCCTGTGGATCTTGCCAAACCGTTTGGGACGGTTGATGAGGACTCTCCGTTTGAAGATGTCTGGAACTCTGAGCAAGCACGATCCATCAGGCGTATGTTGCTCCGGGGCGACTACTCGTTATGCAATCTGAATGTTTGCGCAACGAAGGGGCGATATATATCCTCTGTCGACTTTCTTGAAGAGCATAGTGTTGAATATAGTGAAGCGCCGTCTGCGCCTGTTATAGTCAAATTTTGCCATGATAAAGAGTGTAATATTCATTGCACTATGTGCAGGGATAGTAGAATTATCAATTCTGATCATAAGCTTGCATTTTTAAATAGCAAAATTGACAGCGTATTTTTGCCGATGGTCAAAAACGCCAAGGCAGTCTATATGGCAGGAGATGGCGATCCTTTTTTCAGTCGTCATTACCGCACCCTTATAAAGAGAATCCGAGCAGTCTATCCCGACAAGCTTTTTCTCCTCCATACAAACGGTCAATTATGTAATGAAAAGCATTGTCGTGAGCTGGATCTTCTTTCAAATATTCATTCAGTGATCGTTTCAATAAACGCTGCACGCGAGAATACATATGAACGTATCATGTGTGGCGCCCGGTGGAAAACGCTCATAAAAAATCTTGATTTCCTTCTCGCGTGCAGAGAAAAAGGACTTCTGAAAAAAATCTTTTTTTCCTTTGTGATACAAAAATCAAATTATAAGGAGATGGCTGAATTCAGCGAATGGGCAGGATCTATGGATATAGAGGTCAGGTTTACCAGGCGGTATCGCGACAAAAATACGCTCCACTATGATGATGAAGTAACCATTTTTGATGAAAAGAACCCTGATTTTAAAGAATTCGCCCACATGCTTCAACATCCGGCACTCAAAACTCCCCTGTGCTGGCTGGACCCGGAATCCATGTCGTATCTCAAACATGCTTGCAAGTGATAGTTTCCAGCAGACGGAATGGTGCGAGGTACCCCTTGCCTCTGAAAGTAGGGCATACGAATAAAAAGAGAATGCTTACTCATGAAAATCGCTTTGATGTCTGTTGCCGATATTGGAAATTATGGTGATATACTGTTTTCCTTTGCTGCCCGCGAGTATATTTCCCGCCTGGAACCCCATGCCGAGTTTCGTTTTTTCTGTCCGTCTGCCACTACAATAGGCGATGAGCAGTTTTATCAGTATTCCGAAGAGGCACTTGATGCTTTTTCACCCGATGCTATTGTTGTTGTAGGTGGTGAGGTAATCCACCGCTATGACAAAGAAGTCTGGAGTGAGATGTATGATCTTTCATCTATGGAAAGGCTTCCGTCTGATACGTTCTGGGGTTGGCTAAAAAGAAAGGATGTATTTAAAGCCTGGTTTTCTGTTGGTGTGTTAACTCTTCCGCAAGCGCCCCCCGAAATTCCGCGCCAAGAGCTTGAGCACCTCGAATACGTTGGAGTGCGGGGTTTACTTAGTAAAAAGCTGCTTGAGGGAAGGACGTGCTTTATGAATCTGCATGTTGACCTTGTTCCGGATATAGGTTGGTGCTTTCCGCTGCTTTTTCCTGATTACGAGCGACAACTCCAATCAATAGCCAAAGCTAACCGGCTTAAAAATCTTGAGAAAGATCAGTATATTGTATTCAATGGCAATTGGACTTCAATTCCTCAGGAAATGCTGCCGATTATACATGATGAGTTGCAGAATTTTAAAGAAAGGTCCGGCCTTGAAGTTGTGCTGCTGCCTGTCGGGCCCACGCGGTATACTGTCATGAAAACATTATGTCCGCTTTTGGATGGATGCACTCTTCTGGAAGGATTGAACGTTTGGGAAGTGGGAAGCGTGCTGTGCGGCGCACGATATTATGTTGGCAGTTCTCTGCATTGCGCCATGACTGCTTTGGCCGCAGGAAAGCCCGCTGCCATAATACATAGTGCCCCTTTAACAAAATTGCAGGATATGTTTGCACATATGATGCGACCGGATTTGCTCAGTTATGACTGGAAGCATTTCCCTGATTTACTGCATAAAGTATATGCATTTTCGTGCAATGAGCGTGAAAGTTTGCGTCTTTACTCAACCTTTATGCGAGCCGAATTGGAACGAAAATTTGAAAAACTTGTAGAAATGATGCGCCAACATCGCCAAGGGCGTCTATCAAATTCGTAGTGTGCAGCATTTGGGCGTGGCAGCATTGTTGGCGTGCGCGCGTTAGCTTTCTTTAGGCGAACTGAGATTTTTGAGTGAATCCAGAAAATGCCTGGCGAAATGCGGATGCTTGTCGGTAAGCGTATTAAGTATCGGCTCCTCGTCTTGTCCGCGTTCTGAATCGTAGAGCAGGCAGTCCACGAAGACGCCGTTGACGAGATCCAACAGGATGGATTCGTAGCGTCTGTTAAAATGTTTGTTGACGACATCATATACTTCAAGTTCTTTCATGCCAGTTGCGGCGCGGTGCTCGAGTCGGTCCACTTCGGCTGACCAGTAGGTGCCCTGACCATGCCGCCGATACACGCTCATCACTTTGTCAATAAATCCGATTTTCCCCTTTTCGGCATGGAGAAGATGCAAGTACCAGTCTCCGGGGAGCAAGCCGCACTGGAACCATTCCGGCAGTCCGTTTGTAAAGCGCCAGCGGTACATGACAGCGTTGGTCTGAATCATGTTGCCGCGTAGCAGGTCTTCGAGGTCGTAGCAGAAGTCTGGCCCAGTTGGGAACATAGAGGAAGGAGGATAAAAGCGGTCTTCATATTGATTGTTTTCGTAAGCAACCCGTACCGGGTGAAAGCACAAGGCCATATCTTTGTTTTTATCTAAAAATTCCGCTTGGGTTCGAAGCTTTGTCGTGTCGCTGAAGTAATCATCTCCTTCGCATACCGCCACATAAGGCGACCTGGTCATGGTGTACAGGTCTTCATGGTTGATAGCTCCACCTGCGTGGGGATTATGCAATATCGGTATAATATGAGGGTAACGGGCTGCGTAGTCCCTGATGATTTCCGCTGTTCCGTCAGTGGAGCCATCATCTGCTATGATATGTTCAATGGGAAAAGGCGCGTTTTGTGCGAGAACGCTTTCTATGCATTCTCGAATATACTGCACATGGTTATATGTGGCTGTTATGACGGCTACCTTTGCCTGCGTGGTCTGTGTGCCGCCAATGTAGGTAAACTCGTTCTCTTGTTTTTTGGAGCCGGATACAGGAGAAGAAATTGGATAAGCACTGCCCTTTAACCAGGGAGCCAGAAGTTCCCTTTCTTCTACGGTGAGGTATCGGGGGGTAAGCTTTGAAAAATACTCAGTCAGGATCGTGGAGCAGCCCTGAGAGTGGAGCGTGAGCATTTGCGCTGCATCATCAGGAACAAGGGCAGGCAAGGCCCTTCGTTTTTTGAGCCGAAAGTTTTGGGCGTAGTCACCCCAAACAGGAAAGTCTGGAAATAATTTTTTGTCTTCGGCGTACACTTCATATAGCTTTACGAGAGACTCTTCATTGAAAGGAACCGTGCGTTCCCCATCCGCATTGAGCAAACGCTGCTCGTGATCCCAGGAAGAAAATGCTGCGCCGAAGCGCCGGAAAAGCTGCTTGAGTGTGTATATCCAGGCTCTTGTTTTGTCTGCCAGGGGGGCACCCATAAGGGGAGGCGTAAAATCAAAGGTTGTAAAAAGCTCTTCATCCAGTCCCGCAAGCCGCAGCAGGTGCTTTACTCCTTCTTCCATTCCTGCAGGACTGGAATATACTGGAAACACATCTATATTATTAAAAAAATTTATACTGCCAGTACTCAATCTTTGCAAAAAATGCCTGTAGCTCGTTGTTTTGCCTTTTATGCAATTAATTTGGTGTTCAATGATATCGTCATACATCTGAGGGTAAAAATGCATCGTATAACAGATAGAAAGCTCATACAAAAAAGTGTATGCAAGGTTGGCCATTTCATGGCACAGAATAATTTCGGCCGATGGATTTTTTTTGCGGGTTAAATATAATAGGCTTTGCAGCTTTTGCGGTTGAAAAATATATTCATAGGCTGGCACCAGCACCGTTTGCGCAGGCCCGGTCAAAAGCGATTGCATTTCTTCAGCGAGTTTGGCTGGGTCATCCGTTGCGAGAAGATAGTCTCTGACGTTTGAAAAAGTATTCAGATCCCTTTCACCCATGAGAGCCACGCCCGCTTTATTAAGCGTGTCATGGTTGTTGGCGAAGAAGGTATTTTGCCATACCGGCCACATATGCCCTGAATAAAAAACTATGCGCTGTTGCATAAACATGGTCTCCGTACGCGTCAGGTGTTTATGACGCCGCGAAGGACATCCAGCATATATGTCATGTCATTCGCTCCATAGCGTTGGTCAATGGGGAGTGGGAGCAGTTTTTCCAGCAAAAGATGTTCTATCGAGCCAGACTTGATAATCGTTTCAAGTCCGGGCCAATAATGTGGAATATAAATTTTTTTTTCGGCAAGGCGTTCTCGAAGCCACGCAGCGTTTTTGTTCAGGTAGGGGTAGCAAAGTGCCGCCGCTCCGCTATCCCCCGCAGTCAACAGTACGGATGGCGCCAAGTTGGAAGGGGCGAGCGCCCTGTGCAGAGTGCGCCAGTTCGCCTGCCGCCGCTTGTGCGCATATTCTATATTGCACGCCGCCAGTAGATGGCGGGTGGATTCGGACATACGCAGGGGAGGGAGCCCTCGGATGCGCTCTTCGTTGGCTTGTCTGTCAGCGTAGGCCGCCGATGCGCCGCAATCCGCCCGCTTGAACAGCCATGTTCCGTGCTCAAAAGAAACGGCCCGGGGCATGCCGTTAAAATTTGCCAATGACTCGTTTGAGAAGGGCTCGCCCGGACAAAGCAAACCCCCATCCGGCACGCCAAAAAATTTTCGGGGAGAATACAGGCAATCAACTTTCGGGAGAGGCCGCGAAAAAAAAGCCTGAGCGTTATCCACTACTAGAGGATGCCTCAGGCGGGCAAGGGTGTGTACGTTCGCCTCAGCCAGACCGAAATAATTAACGTATACAAGCGGAATATCATCCAAGCTTACGTCGACGGGCATGAGGTTTTCATCCATGTGATACAGCAGTGCCTTGGCGCCAGCACGTTCCACGGCTTGAAAAACATCGGCACATACGTATACCGGCAGTCGAATGCGTTTGTACCTGCGTTCTCGGATCAGGAATTCCAGCGCATTTCGGCATGAGTTGAAAGATAGCGCTCCGGGAAGTATTTCCATTTCCGCTGGAGCGTTACCGCTGATGTCCATATATCCGCCGATTTCACGATTCATGCCGAGGTTCCTTCTTTTCCGGCACACTCGCCGCTTCAACCACTTACGCCGGGGACGGCGCTTCCTCAAGCGCTACGGGCGCCAACAGGTATTCCCGTATGCATTCTGGGCTGTTCCACATAAGGACATCCAAGATGGAAAGATGCGGCTGGTAGCTGTATGGGTGGCATTCATAGACAAATTCCGGCATGGGCAAAAACTTGAGGTCGATGTTGCGAGCGGCGAAGTCATCGGGATGGAAAAGCGCCTTTCCTCCAGGCGCGTTGATGTAGCATTTTGCCTGAAGCTGGGTAGATACCTCCAATGGCCACTGACCGGGATAGGCCACAGGCGGGATTTCCAGGGCAAGCTCGGAGAGAAAACGGTAGTTGAAAGGAATATTGAGATACGCGCACACAGAGGCAAGCGTGATCACATTCAGTCTGCTCAGCGAGTTGTCGGGCGTGGTCGCAAAGCTTTCCTGCACGAGCTCTTTTACTTTATTGAACCATGGGCTTCTCTTGCGGTAGTGCCCCAATTGGCCGAGCAATTTCTCTTCGCTTTTTTTGCGGTCAAGCAGTTCTGTCTCCAGTATGCATTTATTGGGAGAGGCTTTGTTCAAGTCCAGGCTGATATATTGCCACCCATGGCTTGGGTGGAGGATGCGGTTGCGGTACATCCAGCTTTGCAGGGAAAACTGGGCGGTATCGAAAACAACCCAGAGATCAGTGTTGGCGATAAGCTGAAAGTAGCCGATGTAGGGAAAAAAATAGGGCTGCATCAGTGCCAGGCGCATAAGATATCCTTCCCCTTCTATGCTTGCACGTCAGCCGGGGTAATAGTGCCATTCAGGAATCTGTTGGCAAAATAGACCACTTTTTCCATGTCAGCTCTTCCATAGCGATGATCGCAAGGAAGTATAAGCAGACGGGCTGCGAACATATTGGCTATGGAGTGGTTGCTTTTTTTATAAGGGGTGAAATTTTTTCGACAAAATATTCCCTGTGCTTGCAGTGCCGTGTAAATTACTGCGGCGGACTGGGCGAACGGAACACGGACGGGAAAACCCCAAGGCGCAAAATCAACATCCGCCTCCGGGAAGAAAGCGAATGTTGCCAAATGGCGGGCCAGGTAGCGCCAGTTGGCTTTGCTCCGGTCGGCCATCTCTCTGACAGGCACACGCTTGAGGGTTTCCCGAGTAAGGCGGCTGCATGCCTGGGAAGGCAGTTCCCACTGTTTTTCTGTTTTGGCCTGTTCCAGCAAAGCCTTTTTCATGTCGTACACAAGGTCGAATCGGCGCAGGCCGTTTATGACCCGTTCGTCGAAAAAATCACTGCTTGCGGCAGGGCGGGCCGGTTGCAGACAGGCCACGCCCGCTCCGACCAAAATAGCTCCATCGGGTACGCCGAGAAATTCCGTCGGGTCGTAAAGCACGGCTTGCGCTTTTGATGGTCGTTCCGGCAAAAGGGCATGTCTTCGATCTTCAAGCCATAGAATATCAGGGCGTGCCAATAGGGCTTGCTCAAATTCCGGCGAAACGCTTTTTCCCATATAGGTCATAGAAATAACCGCATCGCCGGGCTCCACGAAGGCGAGAAAGTCGTGGGAGAGCGTCATGTCAGCGCGGCATTCGTACAGAAATTCGCCAATGCCCACTTGGTTGAGAGCATCCCGCGTGGAATGGGGGTAGTAGCTGGGCACCCAGACTCGGCGACTGGCGGCCTTTTCCCACAGCCACGTCAGCACAGCCTGATCCGGGTTTGTAAAACAAGCGTATTCCCGTCCGTCTGTCCAGGTGTTCCACACACTTTCCGGCGATTCGGGAAAAAGGGTTATCGCGGGTTCGAACATACCGCCGATAGGGCGACATTGCTCTGTATACTCAGGTTCCTGCACGGCGGGCGGAGATTCTGCGGTTTTTGCAGGCTCGTCCCCGCTTTGGGGCAAAACCCGGGGAGCGGCCCAGGGCGGACAAAATTCGTTTTTTTCAGGAAAGGCCAGCCGCAAGGCGTCCAGCATGGACGCATTTTCCAAAACAGGTTTCTCAAAGTATTCGCTATATCCCTCCACCACGTTACGCACAGTATCAAGCTTGCCGTTACTGACCAGCAAATCAACCGTATTCCGTAAGGCCAGAAGTACCCGTTCCCGAATCTGGAGGGTAAAGCGATATGAGAAAAAAGCGTCCATCTGTTTGAAAACGGCAAGCCAGTCCAGTCCCTTTTGTGCAAAGAACAATTTTTTGTCTATGGTTTGCAGCCAAGAGTACCCGCTTTCATGTCTGCGCCAGACGCTCATGTCGTCATCAAAATATTTTATTTTGCCTTGCACGGCATGCAACATGAACAAAAATTGATCCCACGTCATGCTCGGGGTAAACCACTCTGGCAAGCCATTAGGAAAGCGCCAGCGAAAAACAAAAGAACTGGTGTGGAAAAAGTAATTGGCAATGGCCTCATCCGCATAAAAAACGCCTTCACGAATGCGGGCTTCTTCCGACTTGCAGTTTTTGTATACGTATTGCTTGCGCCCTGCTGGAAGGGGCGGGTCGAACATGATTTCAACGCGGTGGCAGCATACGGAAAAATCCGGGTTAGCCTCCATAAAGCTTACCTGTTTTTGCAGCTTGCCGGGGTTTGTCCAGTAGTCGTCCCCTTCACACAAGGCCACATAGACGCCGCGCACTTTTTGCATGCCGTCCATAAGGTTTTTTGCGCCCTTAGTATTTCTCGACTGCAGCGAGAGGACAACCGAGGGGTGCTTGTGGGCGTATGCCTGCAAAATCTCCACCGTACCGTCAGTGGAGGCATCGTCACAAACAATTATTTCAAATGGGTATTCTGTTTTCTGGCCAAGGCAACTATCCAGAGCCTCCCGTATAAAGGCGGCGTGGTTGTAAGTCATCATGAGAATTGAGACCAGAGGTTTTGCCGAGTTCATGAGCGTTCACCGGATGCTGTTTTGCTGTGGCCGGGAAAGGGGCGGGCCGGGTGGGCAGTCCCACCGCCGAAGTCGTATACATAATCTTCCCGAAGTATGGGGTCGGCCATAATCTCAAGCCATTCCGCATGGTAGGGATGCATCGGATTAAGCACGTCCTTGAACCAGAAAACATCCTCCGCCATGGTGCCCCATTGGTATACTGGCTTGAGGATAACCCTGTCACAGCGGAATTCTTCTCGGGCTCGACGGATGAAGGTGGGGATCTCCCTGAAATTGCGATCCTGGTAGACCATGCCAATGAGGAATGCCCCGATATGCCCCTCGTCATGAAGTTGCGCGGCAAAGGCCAGGTTTTCCATCAGTTTCTTGTAGTTGCCGCCCTTGCTGATGTGGGAGTAGGTGAACGGGTCAAAGCTGTTCACCGTGACGTTGAAAACGCCTATTCGACCACTTAGATGAGAAATTTTTTTCCAATGTTTTTTGTCAAAATAGACCCCATTCGTTTCTATTTCTATGATCGGGTTTGCGGCTTGCGGTTCGATGCCCATGAGGAGTTGCATCATATATGGGCTGGCAAAAGGGTCACCATGACCGGACATGGAAATACGGCCCGCTTTGTTAATGTAGGGCAGTACTTTTCGGCCAATTTCAGTGACTTTTTTCCGGTAGTCCGGCAGCGGCCTGAATTTTTGTTTGCGGCAGGTTTCGCACGTCTGGTTGCACAAAAAATCATATGCGAGATTTATATATTCCGGAGAATCGGTCACTGTGGTTATCTGCGGTAATTCTTCGTCGCTTATGTTGGGGATACTGTCGTTCTGAACTAATGGACAGGCTTCTGGGCGACATACGGAAAAGTCCCCAGAGGCTATTTTTGCGCGTATGGCTGTGGCTTTATCCCCATGCCATAGCGAAAGAAGATCAGATTCAAATATATTTCCAATAATGCCTTCTGTTGTCATCCACGGGCATAGCCAGACTTTTCCATTGAAATGGTCAAAGTATATGTAATTGAAAGGGCGGCGACATACTCGCATGGCAAATCCTTTTGGGTTTATAAACGTAAAAGAGCTTCCACTGCGTCCACGTCAAAAACAGGAATCCCCAGGCGTGCACGTACTTCGCGGCGTTCCACAAAGAGATTATCGATAAAGATGGCCTTTTCTTGGTTGATGTAGTCGGATTTCAACTTGTCTGGCGAAATATGTATGATTGATTCAAACAGGAAAGGGGGGATGCAGAAAGAGCGCAGGTATGATTCCGGTTCGCCATCGTGTCTGGTCAGCAAAATGACGGACTTGCCGTTGTTCAGACATTGATAGATGAAGGCGATGGCGCAAAGGTTGACTTTTCCCCTGACGATGAGGGTGTCGTCCAAATCCATATATATGTAGTCATAGTCCAGGGGCATGCTGAAGCGTTCTGCAAGAGAACGACTGAGGGTGACAGGAACATCATTTTTCACAATTTCCACATCCATCCCCAGAGCGTCATACGCCGCAAGCAAGGCAAAGTTCACGCCCGTTTGCCGGTAAAGCCCCATGGTTCCCGCTATGCGGGTGGATGTTTCCAGCAATTTCCAGCGTCCAGAACTGTCTTGTTTTATCTGGAAAAACCAGAGGCCCCGAAAACGGATGCGCTTGTTCAGCGTTTCAGCGATCTGTTTTATTTCAGGGGTGATGTCTACGGATGAAGACGCAAAGGCGATCCCCATTTTGACAACATCACGGCTACGCGGTCCGACAAAAAGCAATTTGCCATGCCTGTCTGTGAAACAGTCAACTGTACACTCCAGACCGGGTAAATACTCCGTAATGATGCTGTCAGACTGCCCTGCAAGGGCCAGGTAGAGTCCGTCTGCTGAACTGACCTTCAGACAGCCTTGCGCGCCTTGTCCCATATTGGGCTTTATAAATACCGGGTAGTGGGGAATCGCCAAGGCGTCCGGATAAACGGCGGGACAAAAATCTTCATCAGCCAGCAATGCGTACAGCAATCGCTTTTCTCTGCAAAGTCTGGCTGTTTCGAGGCAAGAAGAAACAACATTTGCACGCAAGCGCGATTCATTTTCCTTAAAAAATACGACTACCGTATCATGTGTGGGAAAAATGAGATCAATACGTTTTTCTACCAAAAAATGATTGAATGCAGGAATAAACTTGTCATCTTGAATAGTTGGGAGGAGATCGTATTGATTTTCAAAGACAAAACGAGCGTGTCCCGAACGACTGGATGCGCCGAACACTTTGAAGCCGGAGGCATAGCGCAAAGATTTTTGCAACTCGAATGCATTTTCGGCTTCACTGGGGAAAACGGCTATATTAATAGGAGGAAATGGCATCGGGTGTTATCTCTTTTTATATGACAATGGTATGCTCCCATCAAATTGCCCGCCGTTAAAATTTTATCATTACCCTGTGAGCACAGGCTGTCAGAGATAAAATTAACAGTGTGCATATTCTTTGAAAATGCATAAATGCTACATCAATGATCTGGATAAAATATAGTTGTTTTTAACAGGCCCCAAAGGGATGCCTCGTACGTGAACGTCATGACGCTACTTTACTTTTCAGAATTTGTGTATCGTCAATTCGGAGTCCGGCCCTTTAATTTTTCAATCTAAATGTCTATCCGTATAGCATTCTCATTATCGTGGTATCACTATAACATTATTTACATGCACATCATTGGACTTCTGCATGAGGTTCGCAAATGACCATATCCAGAAAGCGTCATGATAGCGAATTATTATATAAACATACTCAAAATATCAATAACCCCTTAACATCATAGTTGTAAAGCCCCTGATCGCTCATGCGCAACGCATCCGAAAAGATGGTTGCATTCATTACTGTCCGACTAAGGTATAATCGCTAACAGACCTATGTCATAGATGTTTTCCTTCTTCTGTCCTGCAGGGCGGTGCGCCCCAAAATTCGGAAAGGTAGGATAGCTGCTCACGCACCGGAGGAGAGCCCCATATCCAGGCGAAAATCTTGCTCCTGCGTTTAAGGTCAAGGTGACTTTGGCAGCCATTCTGGGGGAAGAACATAGCCGAAATCAGTTCAGAAGTTGGCGTCCATCAAACGCGCATCCGTAAAATGGGTGAAGTAACTCAAAGGGGTGGCCACTGGAGTTTTTGCCGGTGAAATCAAGCCTGATGAGGTCAGCAAGCGAAGGATTTGCATGAACTGCATTCCCCAATTGGCCAACTTGCGGGGAGGGCACGGTTTTTTTGTCAAAGGCTGGGTGAAGCGGTGAGCGTACCCCGCAGGCAAGGCATGGTCGATTCCGGCATACTAAGCGCAGTATTGTGCGGCAATGCGGCCTGCTCTAGGCATGTCGTTACAGCTTGCACTATGAAAGAACGGGCAAGTCGGCGCGCAACTTCACCCTGATGCAGGAAATTGCCCGACTTATACCGAGTGCCGTTTATGGGGGGCTGGGGTGCCGCTATCTTGCCGAGCTGGGTGGGGTACTAGACAGTGTCGTACGAGTGCCTTTCCAGTTATTTTTGCGTCGAACTTCGCCTTTTATTCCGGTCGAGTACCATCAGAGTGCACTCTCTGCATAAAGGGCTCATTCTCCTTGATATGACTGAAAATTCATCTCGTGGCGGCACTGTCTATGCCGCTGTAACGGATTTGTTGGGTGGATAGCTAAATTTCCGGCGGGGTTTCAAGACGGCCCATGCGGTACCCAACCCCAACATGGGTATGAATGCAGTTGCATTGTGGAGAAGCCGCTTCCAGCTTTTTGCGCAGGGTAGCCATGAATACACGCAGGGAGGGTAAATTCTGGGGGAGGATAGTGCCCCAGACGGCCTGGAGGATTGTTCTGTGCGTCAGCACCTTGCCTGCGTTGCGCGCCAGCAGGCACAGCAGTTTGTACTCCGTGGGGGCAAGATGCACTTCCTGCCCTTCGACGGTCACACAGCCTGCCGCGAAGTCAATGTGCAGGGGGCCGTTTTCAAATATGCTTTGGTCGCGGTTCATGTTGCCGCGTTCATAGCGTATGCGGCGCAGGGTGGCCCGAAGGCGTGCCAACAGTTCATCAACACTGAAAGGTTTTGTCAGGTAGTCGTCGGCGCCAGCATCCAGGGCAGCCACTTTATCGTCGTCTTCGCTGCGGGCGCTGAGCACAATAATGGGCGTCATAGACCACTGCCGCACAGTGCGAATAATATCCACGCCATCCATATCGGGCAGCCCCAGATCAAGCAGGATCACATCAGGATTCGCGGCAGAGGCCGCTGCAATGGCTTCGCGTCCCGTCGCGGCGGCAAGAAAGAACATGTCGTGGCTCTCAAGGGTGGCCGTTACAAGAGAGCGAATGGCCTTGTCGTCTTCCACCACAAGGATACGTTCTGGAGTTTCAATACCCTGTTGTTCGTGTGAGGCAGCCTGAAAAGGCGTATTGTGCGGCATGGGTCAGCCCTGTTTGTGTTCTGTTGCAAGCGGCGGGACGGAATCTGTCGTTTGTCCGCCATAGTCCGTTTCTCGTGGCAGCGTAAGAGAAAACACGGCGCCACGGGGCGTATTGTCAAACACCTCTATGTCGCCGCCATGAGCCCGGACAATACTGCGACACAAAGCCAGCCCAAGCCCCATGCCCCGCCTGCCGTCGCCTTTTTTTACTGCTGCGGCATGGAACATGTCAAAGATATGGTTTTTTTCTTCATCGGAAATGCCCGGCCCGTCATCCGCCACTGCTATACGCGCCCATGGCCCGTCGGCCAGCGCGCGTACCTGTATGGCGGTGCCTTCAGGAGTGTATTTGACCGCGTTGTCCAGCAGGTTGACAAGTACTTGCACCATAAGTCGCGCATCCATACGGGCCATAAGCAGCGTGTCGGGAATTTCCGCCCGCAGCTCGTGCCGTGCGGCGCGGCGACTAGTTATGTTCATTGCCTCGTAAATAACGTCCTCAAGCAATTCGGGCTCAAGGCGCAAGGTAAAGCCCTGTTGCTCAAGGCGTGTCAGAGCCAGCAAGTTTTCCACCATACCCACAAGATAGCGAGCGTCCTCCTCAATGGCAGTTGCCAGTTGCGCGCGTTGTTCCGGGTTTTCCATCACGAGGTCTTGTCCTGACAGAATAGCCGCATTGCCGCAAATACTGGTCAAAGGCGTGCGCAGATCGTGCGAAATGGAGCGCAGCACATCCGCCCGCAGCTTTTCTTGTTGCGCCTGGGCTGCAATTTTTGCGTTGGCGCGTCCAAGACGCTCCTTTTCCAGAGCCATGGCGCATTCGCCCGCCAATGCCAAAACGAGATTTTTGCTGGCCGCATCCGCAAATGATCCTGCATTGCCCGCGTGGAAATCCAGCGCGGCAACGGCAAGGACCTCTGTCTGACTGCGGATGGGAACAAAGCTCCGTTGCGCACCGGGCAAGGAATCTGTTCCTGCTCCCGCAGGGCGTCCATTTTTAGCGACCCATTCCGCCACGGCTCGCTCATCTTTACCGTACATCAGGCTTTTATCTGCGCTTGCCGCCTTGTCATGGCGGCATTTTTGATCGTTATTGAGAGCTTTTTTTTCGAGGTAGGGGGCTGCATTCATGCCATGTGAAAAGTTGATTCCTGACGCCAAGCGGCCATTGCGCACGGGGTATATTGTGGCCTCGCAAGCAAGCAGAGAGCTGAACTGACGGGCGGCTTCCGCAAGGATGTCTTCTTCATTTGCGGCTTTTTGCAGTCTGCGGCTATTGCCCAAAAGCAGTTCTGTATGCAGCGCCCTGGCCGCGCTGCGCCGGGCCTGACTTCTGGCTCGGGTGGTAATGGCGCTGGTTGCCACTGAAACCATGAGCATGGCTATGAAAAGGCTCAGATAGTCCACATCGTACACAGTAAAACTGAATCGTGGAGCTACAAACAGAAAATCAAAAAGGCCCACGCCAGCAATGGATGCGGCCACACCGTACCATGGCCCGGAAGTAAGAATGGAAACGCCCAGCACGCCCAGCATGTACAGCCCTGCAATGCTGGAACTGGGCATGCCCAATGAAAATATCAAAAAACCCGCGCTGGTGCATACAGAGAGCAGGAGCGCCGTAACTGCCCATTGCCGCCACGAGTAGGGGATGGTGTTTCGCAGGGTGCGCAGGGCCAGATACAGTGGGCTGTTGTGCTGCCGTCCGTTCTCAGCCTTTTTTGCGTCGGGAATGATGTAGGTTTCCATTTCCGGGGCGAGTTCGGCCATGCGCTCCACCAGGGTTTTTCCTCTGCGTGGGGGCCAGCCACCAGTGGGGGAGCGCCCCACCACAATTTTGCTCACGCCGCTCAGGCGGGCGTATTCTGCAATTTGCGTTGGGATGTCCTCGCCCTGCAAGGTAATGATGGCCGCGCCCAGGTCTTCGGCCAAGCGGGTGTTTTCTCGTAGGGTCTTTTGGCTTTTGGCGCTGTTACGGCTTGCGGATTCGTTTTGCACGAACAGGGCGGTAAAATCGGCGTGAAAAGCCTCCGCCATGCGCGCGGCGGTGCGGATGACGCGGGCGTTGCTGGGCGCGCCCGAAAGACAGATGAGAATATGTTCCTTGATCTGTCGTTTTGCCTCACCCCCGTTGCTGTCGGCGGGCAGTGCCCGCCGGTTGATGCGGTCGGCCATGCGCCGCAGCGCCAGTTCACGCAGGGCTATGAGGTTGGCGGGCAGGAAAAAGTGTCCCAGTGCGCGCTGCACCTGGGCTTCCGCATAGATTTTGCCTTCTCGCAGCCGAGCCATGAGTTCGTCTGGCTCAAGATCCACCAGTTCCACATGATCAGCGCCGTCCAACACGCTGTCTGGCACGCGTTCGCGCACCATAACGCCGGTCATGGCGGCCACCACATCATTGAGGCTTTCCAGATGCTGCACGTTGACGGTTGTCCAGACGGATATGCCAGCTTGCAGCAGCTCTTCCACATCCTGATGCCGTTTGCGGTTGCGGCAACCTTCGGCATTGGAATGCGCCAGCTCATCCACTAGGGCTATTTCCGGTCTGAGGGCCAGCACTGCGTCCACGTCCAGCTCATTGAGCGACATATTCCGGTAAGGCAGAACCAGCGGCGGAACAATTTTCAGCCCATCAAGCAGGGCCGCAGTTTCAGGCCGGGGATGCGGTTCAACATATCCCACAACCACGTTCTGCCCTTGCTCTGCGGCGGCGTGAGCCGCACGGAGCATCGCATATGTTTTGCCTACCCCCGCAGCGTAGCCGAAAAATATCTTGAGCGTCCCGCGTGGTGGAAAAGCGCCTCCATGCAGTGCGTCGCCCACTGCGCTGAATGAGGCGCCGGTCAGCGCCGTTTGTTGCAGTTGTGCCAGTAATGCGTCTGGGGATGGACGGGAATAGCTATCTGCCATGGTTTTTCCATTGATGGCTGAAGGGTGAAAGGGTTAGCGCGCAAACGCCGTCGCCCTAGCCCCAGTTTGCGGCGAAGTATCGCCATCGCCGGAAGCGGCGCACCCACTGGGCAGCAGCCCGTCAAGCGCCAGATTGACCTTGAGCACATTCACCCTGGGTTCACCCAACAGTCCCAGGGTGCGCCCTTCAGTATACATGGCAATGGTACGGCGTACCTCATCACGCGTAAAGCCCGTGGCGCGGGCCAGCCTTTCCACCTGATATTCTGCTGCGGCGGGCGAAATGTGCGGGTCAAGGCCGCTGGCAGATTCCGTCACGAGATCAACCGGAACAGGTATGCCCGCTTTTTCAGGGTGGGCGTTCCTGACGTGGTCAAGCCGGGTTCGCAGATTTGCCGCGTATTCTGCGGTGGCAGGGCTTTTGTTGCTCGGCCCGGCATAGAGCAGCGGCTTATGGTTGGCGGAATATGTAGAAACGTCCACACTGACGGGGCGGCCCCACAAATGATTGGGGGCGTTGAAGGGCTGGCCTAGCAGGGTGCTGTATGTCTTGCCGTTGATTGTTATAATGCTGCCTCCGACCTGAAAGGGAAAAAGAGCCTTGCCTGCAGCCGTGACAATCACGGTGTAAGCACATGTAAGAATGGTCAGAAGCGCCAGAAAAACCACAGCGCGGCGTAGTACTGCCAAGGTGTGCATGATTTTCTCCTCAGGCCAGCCCAAGGCCGACCAGACACAGGTCAATAAGCTTGATGGCCACAAAGGGTGCGGCCAGTCCCCCCAATCCGTAAATGAAAAGGTTACGGCGCAGCAGGTGCTCGGAACATTCCTCACGGTACTTCACGCCCCGCAGGGCCAGGGGAATAAGCGCCACAATAATAAGCGCATTGTAAATGGTGGCGGCAAGGATGGCGCTGAACGGACTGTGCAGACCCATGATGTTAAGCGCGCCCAGACCGGGGTATAACCCCATAAACAGGGCAGGGATGATGGCAAAATATTTGGCCGCGTCGTTGGCCAGGGAAAAGGTTGTGAGGCTGCCGCGCGTCATGAGCAACTGCTTGCCGATGCGCACGATGTCCAGCAATTTTGTGGGCGATGAATCAAGGTCCACCATATTGCCCGCTTCTTTGGCCGCCTGGGTTCCCGTATTCATGGCAACGGCCACATCTGCCTGCGCCAGAGCCGGGGCATCGTTGGTTCCGTCGCCGGTCATCGCCACCAGATGTCCTTTTGCCTGAAACTCGCGGATAAGCGCCAGTTTGGCTTCCGGGGTGGCTTCGGCCAAAAAGTCGTCCACGCCGGCCTCTGCGGCAATGGCAGCCGCAGTAAGCGGATTGTCGCCGGTAATCATGACCGTTTTTATGCCCATGCGGCGCAGTTCGCCAAATTTTTCCCGGACGTCGTCCTTGATGACATCCTTGAGATGAACAACGCCAAGCACCGCGGCGTCACGGGCCACCACCAGCGGCGTCCCGCCCTGGCGGGCAATGGCGTTGACTTCTTCCGCACAGCGCGAGCTGATGTGTCCGCCCATGCTTTCAACAAAGCGGCCAACAGCATCGGCCGCCCCTTTGCGGATGGAAGAATCCTGCACGTCAACGCCGCTCATGCGGGTTTGGGCTGTAAAAGGCACAAAAGTCATATGGCCGACATGTTGCTCTGTGGTGCGCCGGGGCGACATGGTTTCAGCAAGCTGCACAATGCTGCGCCCCTCAGGAGTTTCGTCCGCCAATGAAGCAAGCTGCGCCGCCTGGGCCAGATACTGTTCACTGTGCCCATCCACGGGTTTGAAAGCCACGGCCTGTCGGTTGCCAAGAGTGATGGTGCCCGTTTTGTCCAGCAAAAGCACATCCACATCGCCCGCCGCTTCAATGGCGCGTCCGCTCATGGCGAGAACATTTGCCCGGTTCAGACGACTCATGCCCGCAATCCCTATGGACGAAAGCAGCGCGCCGATAGTGGTCGGGGCCAGGCACACATACAGCGCCACCAGCGAAGTAAGGTCAGCAGGGTTGGCGGCGTGCCCCTGTTCCGCGGCAAAGCGCGCGAAGGACCACAAAGAACCCGAAACCAGCAGAAAAATAATGGTAAGCGCCACCAGCAGGATGTTCAGGGCTATTTCGTTGGGGGTTTTTTGCCGGGCGGCCCCTTCAACCATGGCGATCATCCTGTCCAGAAAGCTGCGTCCCACCTCGCTGGTAACGCGAATCACAAGCCAGTCGGAAAGAACCGTGGTGCCGCCGGTAACGGCGCTGCGGTCTCCGCCGCTTTCACGGATGACAGGAGCGGATTCTCCTGTGATGGCGCTTTCATCAACAGATGCCGCGCCTTCAGCAACATCGCCGTCGGCGGGGATCTGTTCTCCGGCGTATACCAGCACGTAGTCGCCGGGCTTCAGGTCGGTGGATGGCGTCATGACGTGCGAAGCGCGCGTGGCGGGATTCGGCAGCCGGCGGGCGGTGACGTTTTTACGCGCTTTGCGCAAGCTGTCTGCCTGGGCCTTGCCACGCCCCTCGGCTATGGCCTCGGCAAAGTTTGCGAACAGTACCGTGAACCACAAGATGACGGCCACGGCACCAGCAAATCCGGCTTGCACGGTGTGGACAGAAATCGTGCCAGAACCGCCCAGAACGGCCAGAATCGTTGTCATGATGGCGGAAATATACACGGTAAACATGACAAAGTTCCGGGCCTGGGAGCGCGGGGCCAGCTTGGCGAAGGAGCTTGCCAACGCCGCTTGCAGCATGCGGCTGCCATTCATGTTTTGTTCTGATTTTGTGGACATACCAGTATCCTTGATGCGCAATATTCAGGCTAGCGCGCCATTTGTAAATGTTCGGCCACAGGCCCGAGAGCCAGCGCGGGGAAAAAGCTCAGTGCGCCCACAAGCAGCACCACAAAAACCAGCAGGAAAACAAATATGCCGTTGCTGGTCGAAAGTGTGCCAGCGCTGGCGGCCACCTTTTTTTTGTGCGCCAGGCTTTCCGCGACCGCGAGACTGGCGGCAATGGGCACAAACCGGCTGGCCAGCATGAGCGCACTGAACAGAACATTGAGGAACGGCGTGTTGGCGTTTAATCCGGCAAACGCCGAGCCATTGTTGGCCCCGGCGGATGTGGCTGCGTAGAGGATTTCGCTGAATCCGTGCGGCAGAGGGTTGTTGAGGCTTTCCACAACCTGCGGCGCAAGGCACATGATGCCGCTGCCGATCAGGATGATCACGGGAGTCGCCAGGCAAACCACTGCAGCCATCTTCATTTCAAAAGGTTCAACCTTTTTGCCCAGGTATTCCGGTGTGCGGCCCACCATAAGTCCGGCCAGGAACACGGTCAGCAATACAAAGGCCAACATGCCGTAAAGTCCGCTGCCCACGCCGCCGTACACAACTTCTCCCAGTTGCATGAGCACCATGGGTACAAGACCGCCTATGGGCGTGAGGCTGTCGTGCATGGCATTGACCGCGCCGTTGGACGCGGCGGTGGTCGCGGCCGCCCATACGGCGCTGTTTACTATGCCGAAACGCGCTTCCTTGCCTTCCATATTGCCGCCGGGCTGGGCAATGGAGCCGCCTTGCGGGGACAGATTTATCCGTTCGTTTTGCGCAAGCTGCGGCGTCGCTTCCTGCTCGGCCCATGCCGTGAAGCTCACAGCCATTGTCAATAGCAGAAACATGGCGGCAAACACGGCGAAGCCCTGGCGCATGTCGCCTACTTTCTGACCAAAGGTGAAGCACAACCCGGCGGGAATGAGCAAAAGACTCAACATCTCCAGCATATTCGACAGGGGAGTGGGGTTTTCGTGCGGGTGGGCAGAGTTGACGCCGTTATAACCGCCGCCGTTGGTTCCCAGCTGTTTGGGCGCTACCTGCGAAGCCTGCGGTCCCATAGGAACCATTTGCTCGGTAACGGCTGTTCCGTCCTCTGTGGAAAGCGGTTCCAGCAGAGCAACAGTTTTGTAGTCTGAGAAATTTTGCGGCACGCCCTGCCACACAAGCAGAAGCGACAGCACCAGAGAAAACGGCAAAAGGATATACAGAGTGCCCCTGGTGACGTCAGCCCAAAAATTTCCCAATGCCGCAGTTCCTGAAGAACGCAGGCCTCGTATTAACGCGAACAGGACGGCAATACCCACAGCGGCGGAAGCGAAGTTCTGCACTGTAAGCCCTGCCATCTGCGCCAGATAGCTCATGGAGCTTTCGCCGGAGTAGGCCTGCCAGTTGGTGTTGGTGACAAAGCTTACGGCGGTATTCAGGGCAAGGTCCCAGCTTGTGTCGGGTATGCCTTGCGGATTCAGGGGCAGAGCGTGCTGCACCATAAGCAGAAGAACAAGAATCACGGAACTGACAGCGCTAAAGGCCAGCAGGCAGCCCAGATACCGCTTCCAGCCCATTTGTTCCGTGGGGTTCGCTCCCAGAATCCGGTACAATGCGCGTTCACAGGGCGCAAGGAAGGAGAGGATCCCTAATGGCTCTCCGTCCATGACCTTGCCCATGTATATCCCCAAAGGGCACGCAAGCGCAGCCAACAATAGAAGGTACAATGCGCATTGAAGAATGACATTTTCCATAAAACCCTCCTGCGGACAGGGAACCTTTCCCGCAGAAGCACGTTATGAAAAACAGCATGAAATTGGTGTTAAATTAGGGCAGATGGTATTAAATTCGTCTTAAATTGCGGGGGGCCAAACCGCCAATGAAGAGCCTCCATTTCGGCGATACGTATTTATCTGAGCGGAGGAGCGGGAACTGTACCTTGAACCAGCGCTGATTGTACTGCTTTAGCAAATTGTCCACTCGCCTCTGAGCGGTAAAACCGGAGATGCCACGCACCTGCAGGCCGAGTGAAGGAAAGGGTAAACAATCATAAGAATGCCAACTTGCCGGTTTTTAGCCGGGGATAAATGGTGCGGCGGATGCAACGTGAACCTGCGGCCAGAGCTATGGCTGGATGTGGCGCGAGCCTGGGCCTGCCATCAAAATAATCCGGCAAAGAAGGAACGGCATCCCTTGCTAGCGATCAATGTCACAAGAAGAATGTTGTTGCAGGTAGCAATTTGCCCTCGTCGTCAGCACTGGGCGCTGTTTATATCCATCTGGGAATACAGATAAAATATTTGCGTAACCGTCCTGAGCGCATAGGCGGATCTGTATTTTATGACAAAATGAGTGAGGGTGACGCAATGCTAACGCCCATAGCTTCATGATTGTGCACAAAATACCAATATTGACACGGCAAACCCCTCTCCATACAAGACTAAGTTATACTATTATGCGTCAGAATGGGTTCGCATGTATAATAGCGACTAGATTAGATTAACTTTGAAATGTTTTACATTTCAAAGTTGTCATTCTGCCGGAAATGCGATTTTCGACAGAATCCACGCCACATTGTGGCGCGCTGCACTTGCGTGCAGCGTTAGAGCATCTTAACTTTGAAATAAATTGAAATGCTCTAACCTGGAATAGCATATCAAGATGTAAAAATTGGAGACTTGATGCAACGTCGAACATTTCTTTCTCTCTGCTGCGTCAGCGCAGCTTCGCTGCTTCCGGGCAGCGCGTTTGCTGAGGCAGGTGAGAGTAAATCCCGATACGTCATGGTGATTGATTTGAGGCGCTGTGTGGGCTGTCAGTCGTGCACGGTCTCGTGCGGGGCGGAAAACGTCGTGCCACTGGGGAACTTTCGCACCACAGTGAGTGAATACGCCATGGGCGGCGACCCTTCGGAGCACAAAGAGCCCTCGGTGGCCGTCATCCCCCGCCTGTGCAACCATTGCGAAAATCCCCCGTGCGTGCCCGTGTGTCCTGTGGGGGCCACGTTCAAGCGGGCAGACGGCCTCGTCTTGATCGACGCCACAACCTGTATCGGCTGCGGGTTCTGCGTGCAGGCCTGCCCGTACGACGCCCGCTTTCTGAACCGGGAAACCCACACTGCGGACAAGTGCACCTTTTGCGCTCACCGGACTGCCGCCGGGCTTCTGCCCGCCTGTGTAGAAAACTGTGTTGGGGGCGCGCGAATTTTTGGCGATCTGCGCGATCCCAAAAGTGCTGTCAGCAAAATGCTGGCCGCGTATAAGGGCAAGGTTGTTGTTTTGTATCCCGAAAAATCTACCGATCCTCATGTGTTTTATCTTGGGTTGGACAGGTTCTTTACCCGCTCGGATTCCATTCCGCAGCCAATGCCTATCAAACCGCTGGAGAGGACGTAGCATGCACGACATTCTTGACCTTGTGCCCTTTGTCAACAGGCCGGAGTGGGGCGCGTGGGAACCTCTGGCTCTGACCATGATTCTTGCAGGCGGCGTGAGTGCTTTTGGTGCGGGGCTGGCCGCTCTGCGCCGGGCAAAGCCCTTTATGGTGCATGTGCTGGCTCTGGCAAGCTGCATTTCTCTGGCCTGCGGGCTTATGGGCGTATTTGTGCCGCTTGAACAGCCCTTGCGCGTGTGGGAATTTGCCGCACATCCTTCATTCAGCTCCTGGACCGCCTGGGGGGCCTATATTCTGCCCCTGTGCCTTGTGTGCGTTCTGACGTTGCTCTGGCAGAGCGGCAGGGAACAGACCGTCAATCGTGCCGTGGCCCTTGCTGCGGCAGCCCTGGGCATTTTGGCCATGGCCTATGCCACGGGCGAAGTCCGGGCCTGTGTGGGCCGGGTTCTCTGGGTCGGATACTGGTCGTCGGTGGTGCTGACTGCTGCCGGGCTTGCAGCTGCCAGCGGCCTGGTCCTGCTGATCTGGCTGCGTCTGCGTTTTGATGACTTTGATCGCGGGGGCAGTCACACTGTACCAATACTGAAGCTTGGGAGCGTGTGCCTGATGTTGCAATTGCTGTGCGCAGTGCTGGCCCTGTTGGTGCGCGCTCCGCAGGGGTATGCCGCCTTTGTGGATATGTGGTGGCATGCGCCGGAGACTCTGTCGGCCCTGCTGGCCCTCTGCACGCTGCTGCTCGGCAGCGGCAGTCTGGCCCGCCTTGCGACCAGAGGCTCGTTTGCGCTGTTTTCCGCCACATTGCTGTTGTGGAAGATCATTCATATGGGCGAAATATTCGGGCGCAATGCGTCGCTGTATCCCGCGCGTGAAGCTTTTGCCGACCTCCTCACGCTGGACGCGCTGGCCGCTTTTGGTGGCACCGTTGGTCTGATGGTTGTTCTGGCGACGGTCCTGCCTGTTCTGCTGCCTTCCTCCTCCAAAGCCAAACAAATTTAGACGGATATACTGATGGATACCAAAAAACGTAAACTTTTGGGCGCAGGCGCGGTGATTATTGGCGCGGGGGCGGTGGCCGCCGCCACTGCGGGCGCCGGCAAAAAAATTATTAATGGCATCGTGGACGGCACCGCCGGTGAACCGGTGCGCGACCCCATCAACAAAAACGCCCTGCAGCCGGAATTTACGGTGGCCGAAGACGGCGCTGTGGCTCTGAGCAAGGGCAGCCGCGTCGCCTTTAACCATTGCTGGGGCTGCTGCACCATGTGCGGCGTGCGCCTGCACATTGACGAGGCGCAGGATAAGGTCGTTCGCGTGGCGGGCAATCCTTACAATCCGCTTTCCGCATCGCACGCCGTGCCTATGAGCATGCCTGTGCGCGAGGCTCTCGTAGGGCTTTCCGCCAGAGGGGCGGGCGACGAAGAGTCCACAGGGCATGAACGCCGCTCTACCGTTTGCGGGCGCGGCGCAGCAATGATTGACGCCTCGGCAAGCCCTTTTCGCATTACCCACTGCCTCAAGCGGGTGGGCAAGCGTGGTGAAGGCCGCTGGAAGACCATTCCCTTTGAGCAGCTTGTTGAAGAAGTGGTTGAGGGCGGCGACCTTTTTGGCGAAGGCCATGTGGACGGGCTGCGGGCCATCCGTGAAACCCCCGGCCCGGCCAGTCCCGAGAACCCGGAATTCGGGCCGCACTCCAACCGGCTGCTGCTGACCTATGCCTTGGATGATGGCCGCGAACGCTTTTTCTTTCAGCGTTTTGGCGTACAGTCGTATGGTACGCGCAATTTCGGCAAGCACGGCGCGTACTGCGGGCTGTCGTTCCGCATGGGCTCCGGCCTTGTGCTGAATGATATGGCTACCAACGCGCACGCAAAACCGGATTTTGAAAATTGCGAGTTTGCCCTGTTCTGGGGCACCGCGCCCGCGCAGGCGGGCAATCCCTTCAAGCATTCGGCGCGCATGGTGGCGGAGGCCCGCACCAATGGCAAGCTGCACTACGCCGTGGTGGATCCGGTACTGCGGCTTTCCACCACCGATGCCGTACGCGACAAGGCCCGTTGGATTCCCGTACGGCCCGATATGGATGTGGCCCTGGCACTGGGCATGATCCGCTGGATATTGGAAAACGAGCGTTATGACGCGCATTTTCTTTGCCGCCCCACGCTCAAGGCCGCTACGGATGCCGGAGAGGCCGCTTTTTCCAATGCCACGCACCTTGTGTGTCTTTCCGGCCCTGAACAGGGCAAGATACTGCGCATGCCGCCGCAGGCCGATAGCAAGGGGCCGGACGGAAAGCCCCTGCCAGGTGAAGCGCTTGTACTTTCGCCCTCTGGCGAGTTGCTGCCTGCGGACAAATGCGCGGAAGCGGCGCTGTTTTTCAACGGCGAAGTGACGCTGCCGGACGGCGCACGGGTTCAGGCCGCCACGACCCTGCAGTTGCTCAAGGAAGAAGCCCTGGCGCACTCGCTGGAGGGATATGCGTCCCTGTGCGGCGTTGCCAGCGAGACCATCATTGATCTGGCGCGGGAGTTTACCGCCCACGGAAAAAAAGCGGCGGCGGACGCTCACGGCGGCATGATGACCGCCACTGGCATGAACGCCACCTTTGCCGTGCTGACCCTCAATACGCTCATTGGCAATCTCAACGCCAAGGGGGGCTTGTGTGTTGCGCCCGGCAATTTTCACAACCCGGCTTTCCCCGGTCCGCGCTATAATCTGGCGGATTTCCCCGGCAAAAAGGAACCCAAGGGCTTTCCGGCAAACCGCTGTAAGGCCGCTTATGAAAAATCCACTGCCTACAAGCAGAAGGTTGAGGCCGGGGAATCTCCGTATCCCGCCGCAATGCCGTGGTTTCCGCTCACTGCGCCCAATCTGCCCGCCGAGCATCTGCTGGGCCACGCCAACGGTTATCCCTTTACCTTCAAGTGCTGGATCAACTGGACAGGCAACGTGATTTACGGCCATGGCGGACTCAAGCGGGCGCTGGACGCCAAGCTGAAAGACCCCAAGGATCTACCCCTCATTGTGGGCATCGACGCCTTTCATAACGAAACCAACGCCTATGCGGACTATCTTGTGCCAGACCCCTGTCTGTATGAGGTGTGGGGCGGCTTTGCAGAAGCATGGAGCGGCGTGCTGACCCGCATGTCCACGGCGCGCTGGCCCGCCATTGAGCCACGCCAGCAAAAGTCGGCCTCCGGGCAGCCTGTGTGTATGGAGCTTTTTTTGATCGAGGCCGCCAAGCGCATGAACCTGCCCGGCTTTGGCGACAAGGCCATTCCTGATGCCTCCGGCGAACTGCACCCGCTGCACACGCCGCAGGATTATTATCTGCGCCTTGCCGCGAACATGGCCTTTTTCAAGGGCAAAACCCTGCCTTCCCCCACGGAGCAGGACGTAAAGCTTTCGGGCATCGGTCGCATAATGGCCGATATTATCAAGGTGCTTGAGCCCGAAGAGCAGGGGCCTGTGGCCTATCTTTACAGCCGTGGCGGGCGCTACGAGCCTGCTGCCGACAGCTATGAAGGCGACACGACCAAGAGCCGCTGGACGCGGGCCATGTGCATTTATAACGAAGAAGCGGCTACAGCCGTGCATTCGCAGACCGGCAGGCACTACAGCGGTATCCCGCGACTGCGCGATGCGGAGTTCACAGACGGAACTCCCTTGCGCACGCGCTGGACAGACAAGGAGTATCCCTTGCTCATGGTGTCTTTCAAGTCCAACCTCATAAATTCCTACGCCATCATTTCCCCGCGTCTGCGCTCCATCAAGCCGATCAATATGGTGATGGTCAACAAGGACGATGCCCATGCGCTGGGTATTGCCCATGGCGACATGGTGCGTCTGGTGACGCCCGGCGGCGTGGAAACAGCGCAGGCCACCGTGTCGGACGGCATCATGCGCGGCGTTGTGGGGGTTGAGCACGGCTTTGGGCACAAGGCTCTGGGCGCTGGAGACATCGTGGTGGACGGCGAGCGCATTGTCGCGCTCAAAGGGGCTGCTGCGGGCATCAATCTCAATGATCTTGTGCCGGACGACCCCAGCCGCAAGGGCTTTTCTGCTTTGACGGAAAGCGATACAGGCAGTGCCGTGCGCCAGGGCATCCCTTTGCGTATCGAAAAACTGGCTTGATTGCCCTGAACATAAAAGCGTAAAGCCCCAACGGCTGCCGAACCGGCGACCGTTGGGGCTTTTTTAGTATCGTGGCAAGCGTTCTGGATCAGAGCAACTTTGAAATGGCGTTATACTACCCCCCATTAACATGGCAGCCCTGTTAAGGTAGTTTTCTTCAAGCTCTGGAGGAAACATGAAACGCCGTATCTGGGACAGCAAAAGTAAAGCCCGCATCGTGCTTGAAGGCATGCAGGGGCGCTCTGTGGCAAGCCTTTGCAGTGAATATCAAATCACTCAGAGCATGTACTACCGCTGGCGAGATACGTTTTTGGCCAATGCCGCCCAGGCATTCGAAACCAGCACGACAAACCGCCG
>NZ_MJUZ01000021.1 GCF_002237645.1 Desulfovibrio sp. MES5 | reverse complement strand
CCATGATCTTGCAGGCTTTCGAAATGTTGCCGAGTTCCGCAGCGAGATTGAGAAGCCCGGTCTTGTGCTTGATGACGTTTTGATTGAAACTTTCCATGGGGATTCTCCGTGGGCATTGTGCCCTGTTTGATGGTGCGTTTACACTTCCATCAAAACGGAGATTCCCCTTTCCTTCAAGGGGTACCTGTCAGATCAAGTCGAAACTAGCTCACATCTTGGGCTTCAAGCAATTTTTTGATTGTTCCAGCAAAAATGCTTACCGTGAGTGCCTCTCAGGCTTTTTTGCATCTCCTGTGGTCCCACAGCTACGTCTGCACGCAATCACATCTGTGAATTTTTCTGGCAGAATTGCATGTCTCATTTGAGCGGTGTTGTGAATTGACCAGGATTGCGTTGGGTTTTGCAACACTGATCCCTGAGGGTTTTGCCTTGCCATGCAAAAATTCCAGCTCAGCGTTGCAACACGTGGGCGATGTTTACATTTGAAGGTAATTTTAGGGCAACCTAATTGCCATTAGAAAATTAAACGCCCTCACGAAGTTATCGTAAGGGCGTTGGCAAGTGTGTGCTCAAGAAAAAGTTGTTTCGTTACCGTTCTGCCAAAAAAGAAATTCTTTATGCCTTGGAGCAGCTGGCGCAGGCTTCCGGTTCATTGCCGCTTTTCTTAAAGATGATCAAGGGGCAGTTTTTACAGATATCCGCGCCAGGGAAAGGATCGCCGGGACGTGTAATGGATGCGGACCCTGCCTTGGCTATGCGTTCCATCAGACGATCAACGGTAGCCCCGATGTGCGCGCCGGGAATGAACACGTTCAGTTCGCCGCGCTCGGTTTTGCCTGCGTTGTAGCTGCCAGAGCAGGCCGGGCACATGTTCATGCTCTGTTCAAGGTGGGTGAACACAGATCCGCCGCAAGCGGAGGAGCTCATAGTCACCATGGGGCGCAGGGGATGGGTATCTGTTCCTGCCATGTAATCTACCGCCAGATGGTAGGATTGCAGGTTGTCGCAGTAAAAATGCACCACGTCGGGCTGCATGACGGCGTCAGCCAGCGGGCCCACAGACACTGCCACAATGGAGTTCAGAGGCAGGCGGGGCTTGGAGCGCAGAAAGCGCTCGGCCTGCGCCAAGTCTTTGCAGTATTTGGACTGTGATTTAATTTCTGCTTCGTCGATATCTTTCCAGCCGAAGGAAACCTGGGAGTTGGAACAACCAAGTTTTTCCTTGGTCGCCAGCACGGTCTGCCCCTGCATACGTGCGGTTATTTCCCACTGGCAATAAGTAATTGGCTTAACGGGCTCAACATAGCGGGCCTTCTTTTTGAACTCTTCCACATCTGCCTGAGTTTTATGAAAATTCACGGCGATGGGAAAATGGTACAGTCGCAGCTCCCGCATCAACAAGTCCTGCATTTCTTTATAGCTCAGGGGCATTGCGATCTCCTTTTTTATAGTTAGTAATCGTTGCCAGTATGGGTGGAGATATTAAAAGATATTGTTCGATATGGCTATACCCCCAAGCCCCTTTTTTTGACTTTTACTCAGCAGCGGGGCGGGTGACAGACGGGTGACAACGTGGACCATTAAGTCCAACACTCCGTAAAAACAACAAAAGGGACGCGCAAGCGAACTGCGTATCCCTAGAAATATAATGGTGCGCCCGACAAGAATCGAACTTGTGGCCTACAGCTTAGGAGGCTGTCGCTCTATCCAACTGAGCTACGAGCGCAACCGCATATTTATATTTGTCGGAGTGCACAGTGTCAAGTTTTTTACTTTTTCTTAAGGATTATATGGTCCGATAATATTTCGCATAGCTGAAATCGTCCTGGAAGCAAGCACAGAAGCTGATGTTTTTTCTGCGCGTCTCGATCGTTGGAGGGCCAAACGTAAAATCCGCCGCCTTCAATGAAGAAGGCGGCGGTCAAAATGCGCACGGGAAGGAGGCGCGCGCAGTTGTGGATTGGATTGCCGGGGACAGGCGAGCCCCGGAGTGGCACTCAGGCCTTAGAAGCTGTAAGCAAAAACAAGCTGGGCTTTCCAGGCGTCTTTTTTGTCAAAGCTGCCGTTGCCGCCGCCGCTGTAGTAGCCGTCTTTCTTCCAGGTGTCCTGATCCATCAGGTTCACAACGTAACCCAGTTCAAGATTGGCTTCAAGATTTTCGTAGATCTGCCATTGGTTGATCAGGTTGAATTCAAGCAGGCCATCGTTGGTCGTCAGGTAAGGACCATCGCCGCCGTAGCCCTCTCTCCACGAAGAGGCGCTTTCCATATACTTGACCATGGAAGGAGCGTTGGTGCCGCCCCAGTAGGCCACGCGCAGGGTATGCTTGAGGTCTTCGTGGAAGCTTATGTCTTTCAACTGGCCGCCGATACCCCAGGTGCCGGCGTAGGACATGTTCCAGTCAGCAATGTCGCCAGGGCCTGCACCCCAGGCAAGATTGCCGTCGCCAATGAAGGAGGTGAAATTACCAGCTCCCGCGATTGACGGCATGCGCTCGGATCCGTTCTTTATATTCCCGTCATCGCCAGAGCCGTACCAGCCAAAGATACCGGGGGTAGCCCAATCCATCTTGTACTCGACCAGTGCCTTGACGACAAAACCCTGCCGCTCGGTGCTGCCGCGCACGACATCATTCGCGTCGCCGCGCTTCATTACATCAAAGCGCCCCATGCTTTCTACATAGCCGTAGTTGATGTCGAACTCAATGTTCAGGGGGTCAAACATGGTGATGCCAACCGGCAGACCGGCCCAGAACATATTGCCGTACTGTTTGCTGGTTGTGCGGGAATCAAGGGGAGTGCCGTTAACGTAGTTGAAGCCAGGGGTCAGGCCAGGAATGGTCAAGCCAAGCGAACCATCACTGGTTTCCCATGGTTCATTATTGTTGGGAGACGCAAGACCGCGCAGGGCATTACGGCCAAGCATGCCGTACATGGCCCAGGGCGTCACTTCAATGCCGTCAAAAGTCATAGGCAGGGTGACGGCAAAAAGATCCATATTGTCAAGGTAGTTGTCCTTGGCTTTGCTGTCATTGGCGCCGTATTTATTTGCATTGAAGTTGTCATTGACCGGGCGCGCCCAGAAGGTGGTGAGGCTGACATTTTCGTTGAACTTGTAGTTGCCCACAACTGCGGCAACGTCGGCGTCAAGAATGGAAGATCCGCCAGCCATGTTGGGCAGGGCAAGAGCCTGTATGCCCATACGCATACGGGCGTCAGTCTGGGGAATTACCCAGTCGATATACGCATTCTTGAGTTTGATGACATTGTTGCCATCGGCGCCGAGAGCGCCGCCTTCGTCAGACTTGCCCCAGTTCTGCGTGCCGATTTCAAAGTAGACAGTACCGGACAGAGCTTCAGAAGCCACGGCATCCAACTGCAAACGCAGGCGCTGGGCAGCGCCGAAGGTGTCGTTGTCGTTGGCTTTTTCCTTCTCGCCATGGTTGGGAGCTCTGGTGTGCTCGGTCAGCGTGGCGTCAGCCAGGCCGAAGCCCACAAGCCATTCGCCCTGAGCCTTGAATTCGATGGCCTTGGCCCCCCCGGCCGCGCCCACCAGCAGTCCGGCGGCAAGCAGCGCCACCATGCAGCTCTTTTTAAAGCGCTGCAACCCTTTCCTTTGCTTGACGTTCATACCATTTCCTCCAGTTTTATAGTTTTTGCGGCGAAAACGCGGTCAGGCCAACGTTGCGCCGCATTTTGAACTGCGTGATTGTCATGTCAGCGGTTGCCCAAGACGATGGCAAGGAACTCTCGCAACGCTCGCTGAATGACCATACCTTGCTGACAGGTCAGTTATGGGTTTCATGCCCATGGTGGGCATGGTGGCCGTCATGTGGATGGTCATGCTTGTGTTGCCCATCTTTATTGTGACCGCACTTGCAATTGGCGCAGTTGCCCTTGCAAACATGCTTTTTCTCTTGCTGGATGATGACCCTGTTCCCGGCAACGGCCATATCAAAGCCGCTTTTGCCCTTAAAAATGACCTGCTCTTTATTAAAGCCATTCATGATCATGGACGTTTTAAAGGTGTCCACAACCGAGGGGTTGGGGTGTCGGATCTGGCGTACATCAATGAAAATACGCTTGCATGCGGCGTGGTTGTGCTGAAGAAGATCAATTACTGCATTGGCCTGTGGAGGATCAAACTGATCATTGAGGCAAATGTGGAGGTTTTCGTGACTGAAGCGGTGTGTAACGTTTGAGTTCAGAGTGGAACTGCCATTGTGCGCCATGCTTTCCTCCAGATTGCGTTATTGGCTTGGCGCACCTTGGCATTTTTGAAAACCGATGTCAATAAAAATGAAATTCTTTTTCAAAATATATAAATTTTGCGTTCATAACATGCCTAATATGCAAATAAAATATTAGGTCACTTCAATGTCCAATTGAAAAAGTTTACATATGGTCTAAAAATGCCGCCACTTTGCTACGGAGCACATAGATCGAAACACGCCTTTTAGAGGATCAGCAGGAGGGCCATAGAGCAATTTACCGTGAAGTGGCTCAGGCAATTGTGAGAGCAGCCGCTGCAGCGAAGGCGTGTGCGCTGTGCAGTTGTTTGGTCAAGGCCGTACTGGTCGAGCAGTTTGCGCATGGCCTCACGGTGTACGGTGGGGTATACGCCGGGCTTGGCGGTGGCGGTTCCGCAGCGAGTTTGAGCAGGGCGTCACGCCTGGCCAGTTGCGCCCGGCTGCCCCACATAAGTTCATTGGCAAGGCGGGCGTTTTCAACCGCGCGGATTGTGCCCATGATATCACCGTCAACTAGAGCCTTGCTGCGATCACGCAGGGCTTTATCAAGCATGGCCTGATAGCTCTCCGGCGTGATGTCGCGCAGGGGGGCGCAGGTGTTCGGCGGCCATGGCCTGAATGCCGGGCTTTATTTTGCTGCTAAAGCAGATAAATTTGGCGATGGTGCGGTGTATGGAGAACGTTGTCTCTGGAGTCAGACTTCTGATCAAAAAACATTTTGTAATATACTAAATTGCAATAAGAGTTTTAGAGGGTGGGACGTGGGGGAGGGACCCTTTTGCAAAAGGGTCCCTCCCCCACAAAGCATTTCAAAGGTAACCTGCGCTAAATACAATCAGCCGTTGTCCTGATGAAGGACAACGGCTGACAAGACTATAGAAGAATGCGTTGCGGGTTGCGCTAATGGTTGTCAGGCGGCGCGGATCTGTCCCTGCTCAACGCAAAAGAGCGCTGCTGCTGGTTCTGCCTTACGCAGCAGATCCACCATATGAGGCTGGCAAGTAAAGTACAGGAGCTGATGCCCATTGCTGCTGCCAGCGTCGGTCAGGTCTACAAAAGCCCTGGCCGTGCGCTCGGCCCTTTGCGGGTCAAAGTTGACCAGAACTTCATCCATAATAATGGGAAGAGGGATGGCGTGCGCCGCATGGTTCTTGATATAGGCCAGCCGCAGCGCCAGATATGCCTGCTCACGCGCGCCTCTGCTGAGATTTTCAGGGGCGAGGGGTTCGCCTTGTGCGGGCAGGATATTCAGCGTCTTGTCTTCAAGAGAAGCGCTGATGCCGAGCCAGCGGCGACCAGTAATGCGGGCAAAGATTTCTGAAGCAAGCCGGATGACTTCGGGTTGTCTTTCGCGTTCAAAGTTACGTTTGGCAGCTTCAAGAATGGCGCGTGCCAGCGCCCGACGGCTCCAGTCAAAGGCCATACGCTGCATGCCCTCTTCAAGGGCGGCAGCTTCCTGCTGCAGCTGTGCCAATTCCTCATTGTGCGACAGCGCTGCAACACCGGAGCGCAGGGTGCTCACCCTGTCGCTCAATTCCTGCTCCTTGCCCTGAAGCTGAAGCAGTTCTTCGTTGATGTTTGCGCAGCGTTTTTCCTGGGCTTCCTGGCTTTCAGTTTCGAACTGGGGCAGGAATTCTTCCAGGGGGCATTTGTCGGCAGCAAGGCGCAGGGCATCTTCAAGGTCAAGACGGCGTTGGGCGAGGCTGCGCTGTTCTTCATGGCGCGCGGCCTGCCGCAAAAAGTCTTCGGCATCAGTTGCGCCTGCCAGAGCAAGCAGGCTGCGTTCTGTATGCATGGCTGAATCCAGTGCTGCCTGAGCAGCGCGCGCCTCGCTTTCAAGTTCCATCAGTTCCTGATCCAGCCCAAGACGACGGGTTTGGGCCACAGCCATGGCTTCTGCCGCTTCCAGCGCAGCGTCCAGGCTGGCCAGCCAGTCCGGCTCATCGTCAGTGCTGACCAGGGGGCTGCGATTCAGGTTGGCGAGATGTTGCGCCAGGGGATCACGCAGGGCACCCAGCTCCGCCAAGCTCTGCGCCAATTCAATACGTGCCCGTTCCAGCGCGGATTCGGCCGACAGGCAGTTTTCCATATACTTGAAAGCTTCACGTACAGTTTCAGGATCAAGATCCGTACCCAGCCCAAGTCCTTCAAGGCAGTGAGCCCATTGCGCGCGTGCAGCATTCAGGCGTTCCTCAGCAGCGCGCAGCTCGACGGTGGCTTCATTCTGGCGTGCTTTGCAGCGTTGCCTGTCGCTTTCGGCATTTTGCAAAGCGGCTTCGGCCTTGATGCGCTGTTCACGCACGGCGTCAGCCTCCCGGCAGGATTCCAGTATCTGGTGAGCAATGTCAGCAAGGGCATCAGAAAGATTTTCGTCGGACTGCGAGGGCTGTGCGCCATTGGGCACGACCGGGAGGCGTTCCGCCACCGCTGCCATCTTGCGCATGCGCTCTTCAGTGCGGGTAAGGTCTTCCTCAAGCGCGTCGAGTTCGGCTTGGGCGGCGGCTACGCCGCTGTAGGCCAGTCTGGCGGCTTCCGCTCTGGCAAAAAAGGCCGCAGCGCCTTCAGGAGCGGGCACATTGCCCACCTTGAGCGAAAGCATGAATTCATGCCAGCGGCGTCGGGTTTGCTGCACGACGCCTTCAACCTCCTGGCACAAGGCTTGCCGCCTGCTGACCTCGGTGCGTGCAAGATCCGTGGCGTGCTTGAGGCCTTCCATATCTTTACGGGCGCGCTCTTCATGAAAGCATTGCTCGCGCTCGCGTTCAAGCAGCACTTCCGTTGCTTCCAGAGTGATCATATCCATATTTTGCACTTGCGCTGTCCGACAGAGCTGGCTGGCTTGTTCTTCCAGTTCAGCCACATGGTTGGCGCATGTTTCACGACGGTTCTGCAGGGTGGCCAGTTCCTTTTTGCGGCGTTGGGCTTCAGGGCCATTGTGCGGCAGCCCGCCAGCCAGAAAGCCCACGCCGCAAAGCAGAATAAGATAGCCAGACCAGAGGTTTATGGGGAAATCCAAGCCTTCGCTCAGTGAAATGACAGCCAGGCCGAAGCGCCAGTACGCCAGCAGCATGCCCACACCAGACACAAAAAAAATCAGGCCCAAAAGCAGCAATGGAAGATTTTTGACGCTCTTAACGGGAGGTTCACTGTCCAGCCTTGCGTCCAGTTCATTCAGTCGCAGCCTTTCCGTCTCAAGGGTGGAAGAAAGCGCGCGCAAAGAGCGCAGAGCTGATGTTCGCCCGTCCAGGTGTTCGCGGGTGGGGCCGTTTTTACCGCGCTGCTCCTCGCGCAGAGCATCCATGCGGGCCTTGACGGAGAGCAGATGTTCGTCGGCTTGCTGCACAGCCTGAGCCGCTTCACTGGCACGCTCCAACCCCTCCTGTACGCTGGCCGCCAGTTCAAGCGCTTCGTCCTGACGGGCGAGCAGCGCGTCCAATGTCGCCACGGCCCCGTTGCTGGCTTCCAGAGCTGTTCCGCCGGAAAGCTTCAATGGAGTGAGCGCACGGGCAAAAGTGGTACGCGCTTCCTGCACGGCACGCTGGCGCAAAGGTATCTGGCGTCGGGCCTCTTCCTGGCGAGCCAGGGCCTGGCGCAGCGTGTCGCGCTGGTCGTCATCCAGTGCGGCCACCGGGATCGGGAGCAGCGCCAGATTTTTTTGATGCGCGACCACTTCGCGCTCGGCGGCCTCAACCTCGCGGTTGCACTGGTTCAGAGTGTCCACTGCGGCCTGGTGCGCGGACACAGAAGCCGTCATTTCGCGTGCCTGCTTTTCAAGGTCTTCGCGAGCGAAAAGTGAGCGGTCAGTCTGACGGATGCGATCACAGCTCCAGTCCGGCCCAAGGCGCGCCAGTTCGCGGGCGAGATCCTCCTCGGCACGGCGGCAGCGGTCTTTTTGCGCGGGAAGGGCAGTCAACGCCTGCCGGTAGCCGCTTTTGCGCTCTGCCTGTCGGCGCAAAGCTGGCAATGCCTCCAGCAAGGGCATATCCAGCTGAACTGCGTCACGACGCTCAAGCAAAAGATCAAGTTTTTCCTTGCGGGCGGCGAGATGTCGTTCGCAGCTTTCCCGGGCTTCCTGAGCGCGGGCCAGACGGGCCTGGGCGTCTTCTGGAAAAGACTCGTTGACAGGGCCGAGCCGCTCCAGGGCGGCGCAGACCATGCGCCATTCGTTCCATTGCAGCCAGACGCCCAGCCGACGTTCCAGCAATCGCCGTTCCTCTTCAAGCTGCGTCTTGTAGCCGCGTACTGCGGACAGTTCGTCGCGTTTTTGATCCAGTTCACGGGCAAGGTCGTCAAAACCAGCCTGTTGCTGGCGCAGTTCGACAATGCGCTGGCGCAGTTCGTTGAGCTGCTTGAGGGCCTGATTGAGTGGCGGCTTGCTGCCGCCGGATTTGAAAATCTCGTCGTTCTGTTTTTTAAGGATATTGAGAACTTCGCCGGGGGCGCGCAAGCCGGGGCCAAAGCTGGCGCCATAAAGGGCATGGCGTACGCTTTCGCCGGTGAGATTGCCCATATGTTCCAGTTCGGTAAGGCTGAAGCCGAACACATTACGGTATACGTCCCGGCTGACGCCTGAAAGCAGGCGACGTAAGACGTCTTCATCCAGAGGTTTGCCCTGACCGTCCGTAAGGGAGACCTGCCCGTTTGCGCTGCCCGGACGGCGCGTCAGGCGTAGAAGCTGCGCATCATCCGCGCGCAGGGTCAGGCTCCCGCCTGCCGTGCCGCCGCGCAGCGCGCCGGGAATAAGCTTGCCTTCCTTGCTGTTCGGGGCCGGATAGCCCGCCAGAGTGGAGCGCAAAAATTCCAGGCAGGTGGATTTGCCTGCTTCGTTTTCACCCAGAAAAATGGTGAGGCCGGGGCCAAGCCCCTCAACCGTTACATCGGAAAAAATGCCGAATCCGTCCATATGGAAGGACTGGATATACATCAGCGAACCTCCAGAAGGTCAGTGCAAAGGCGTTGGGCCTCCTCAAGGAGCGCCTGCATCTGGGCATCGTCAGGCTGGGCCAGAATCTTACGCAGCTGCCCATGGGTGAACAGAGGAGCCAGAGCCGGGCCCGCCACCTCTTGAAAAATTTCATGACTTTCACCCATGCGCTGGGCCATGCGGAGCGTTTCGCCAAGTAGATCCTCGCGTTGCAGGTACTGGGCGGGATCTGTGGCAGGGCTTGTGTCCATGCGCAAATCCTTGACCCATACTCCTGGCGTGCCTGTGGCAAGGTGCCCAAGGCGTTCCAGCAGGTCTTCCTGATTGCTGGCGTCGCGCAGGACGGCGTCGAGGGCAGTGCGGCCATGCAGACTTACGCGCGCAAGCAGGGCCTCGCACCCGGGATCGGTATCGCTGGCGGCCTGATCAAGGCATTGCGCCAGGTGGTTTTCCACCTGATCAATCTGGTCAATGCCGTTCAGGTCCAGATCCAGGGTGGTCCACTGCACTGGCCCAAGGCGCATGAATTCCGCGCTGCAGCGCCATGCGCAAGGGGCGGTGGACTGCTCCGCGTCGAAGTTTTCAGCACGGGCCGTGACCAGGAGGCAGCCACGGGGGCCGGTCTCATTGATGTGCAATCCCTGACTGTTGCCGCTGTAGGCAATAAAGGGCTCATCGCACAGGATACGGCGTTCGTGCACGTGCCCAAGCGCCCATGCGTCCAGTTCCGCGCTTTTGAGGTCGTCCAGGGAGCAGGGGGCATAACGGTCAGCCTTGCTTTCACCCTCAACAGTGCAATGCAGCACGCCGAGCTGAAAACAGTTTTGCTCGGCATCACGACGGAACAAGCGGGCCAGGTTGCGCCCTTCACGTACTTTGGCATGGCTGATGCCATGTATCACGGCCAGGTGTTTTCCATCTTTTTCAATGATATGGCGTTCAACATCAGGGCCGAAGATAGTCACATTGTCAGGCCAGCGGATGGAAGAGAGCAGAGAATTGAGCGGGTCATGATTGCCGTGGGCGATAAAAACGCGCACCCCAGCATCTCGCAGGCGCAAACAGCCATCACGTAGGCGCAGCTGGGCTTTGACGCTGCGATCTTCTTCATTATACACATCGCCAGCCAGCACGAGAAAATCGGGTTTTTCTGTTTCGCACAGGCGAAAAAGCCGATCCAGCGCTTTGAAGGTGGCTTCGTGCAGCAGTCTGGCCAAATGGCCACCCTGAGCGGTTTCGCGCGAAAGCCCGCGAAAAGGGGTATCCAGATGCAGATCGGCTGCGTGGATATAACGTACAACGTCCATGCGTGGCCTCACGTAGAATTGGTAATGAACAGGCGCCAAACTTTAGACTTTTTCTGGATGCAAGACAAGCGCACAGCAAGTTATGCAGAGCGTAGTTCTGCTAACGTTGTAATTTCCTTTCAGCAAATATTTTTTGAAAAGAGCAAAAGTAAAAAGGAATGATCTAGGTTCCGTTCAGTGTGCGCAGCCGTATGCACTCATTGGCCAATCGCAGCAACTCCGGATTGTCGGGAGTTTCTTTGAGACCGTTGCGCACATGCCCAAGAGCGCGCACATATTCTCCAGCGGTGAGCATGGCAGTGGCCATCATAGCAAAGACAGCCTGCTCGTCTTTGTAATATTTCATAACCTCAGCGAAACAGGCGTCAGCTTCAGAGGCTCGCCCCTCTGATAGAAGTTTTTTGCCTTCCCTGAGGTTGCGGTCAATGTTGAGCTTGCGTTGCAGTGTGGTTTCGTAATCTTCTTCTTCAGCACTGCTTTGCATGTTTTTATAACTATCAGAAAACAATTGTAGAAGTTCTTTTTCGCTGCCAGGCTGATAGGCAAGTGTTGCAGGCAGGATATCTTTCAGCACTGGGTCTGCGGCCAGTTCGCTGACAGTCGTGCGAATGTCGCCGCGCAGATCCGTGGGGGCAGGCTGGCCGCCCAAATCCTTGAGGGCTGTTATGGTCAGGTAGAGGGCACGCATAGGGTCGCGGCGAGCGCAACTGGCTTTAGCGCGGCCAAGGTCTTCACGGATTTTGCGAACGTTCATTGATACCTCATCAAGTCTTGAAGCGTTTATGCATTGAGGATGTATATCTCAACATGTTGTGCTACTTGAGCAGCGCGTGCGAACACAGCCGGATTCGCCAGCGCCCGGCGCTGGCGCGGTAGCAAACGGGCTTTAAGCGTGGAACTGTCGGGCACAGCCGCATGAAGCAGTCAAGAAACACACAACGGCGTGCCAGATAAAATTTCAGTATATCCTTTGCGCATGTCCCAGAGCAGCGAATCTTTGAGAGCATACTTTTTCAAAGTTCATAATGCCCGGCTACGGCGCGTGGCCGCCAGCAGACGCTGCGCTTACGCCTTTGCATCAAGCGCCTGCTCACCCGGCAATCCGATCTGCTTCAAAAGTAAAGTTGCTTCTGAATGCTAGATAATAAAAGCCTGTACCGTCAAGATGTTGCAGGTAAGCGTCATAACTGTGGCATTGACGGCTGAGCTGGCTGCTTGTTATCCTGCGCCATTGCACGGCAAATGAATACCGCTTTTACGCAATGTTACGGCTTCCTGAGCTTTGGGGCATCCGGCTTCCATGCCACGGCAGCCATGCAGGCGTACTTTGGAACAGGCGCAGACCACTAACAGAAAAAGGAAAATTATGGCGCGCATTCTTTATGGCATACACGGCACCGGGCATGGGCATGCCATGCGTGGGCTGACCATCGCCCGCCGTTTGTCCCGCCACGAATTCCTTTTTATCGCCAATGACGATGCGCCAAAAATCCTTGAGCCGGAGTTTCCTGTACGCCGCCTGCCCAATCTGGGCACTGTGTTCAAAAATTACAAGGTGGACATTGCGGCCACCATCAAAAATGCCCTGCCCATATTGTGGCATCGGCAGCGGTACATTGATCAGGTCTTGCGCCTGATTGACGAGTTCAAGCCTGATGTCTGCATGACCGATCTTGAGTACTTTGTGCCTCGCGCCGCTGAAAAGGCGGGCCTGCCGTGCCTGACCCTGGATCACCAACACGTCATCACGTGCTGCCGTCACGACCTTCCACCGGATATGTGGTGGGACAGCTTTGTGCAAGGGCTGACGCCACGGTATCTTTTTCGTCCCACGGCAGAAAACCTTATTATTTCTTTCTATGCCCCGCCGGTATTGCCGCAGTACAAAGCCAGAATAGCGCCGCCCATTCTGCGGGACAGCGTTTTGGCGCTGAACCCGCGTGATGACGGGCACGTGCTGGTGTACCAGAGCAACTCCACGCACCGCAAGCTGGTGGATTTTCTGCGCTCGGCCACCCGCAAAACCTGCTATGTTTTCGGGTATGACCGTGAAGAAGGGCAGGAGGATAATGTCATCTTCATGCGCAAGAGCGAAGAGGGCTTTTTGCGTCTGCTGGAGGGGTGTTCATACGTCATCCAGGGGGGCGGCCATACCCTTATGGGCGAGGCCCTGTATCTTGGAAAACCAATCCTCACCCTGCCCCTTAAAGCCATGGTGGAGCAGCGCTTCAACGCATTGTATATTGAGCGGCTTGGCTATGGCATGCAGGCCGACATGCTCACGCTGGAGCCGGAGCTGCTGCGCCGCTTTGAGGCTAAACTTCCCGACTACAAGGCGGCCATCGCCAAAGGCAGCTTTTGCGGCAACGAAACCGTGTTCGGCCTGATAGATTATTTTATCCGGCATGGTTCCTTGCCTACAACCGGCACTCCAAAAGTTGAAGAATAAGTTGAAGAAACAGAGTGCAGCAGAGTAAAGTAAAACGTTAAGGCGGCCCTGTGGGCCGCCTTTTTGCTGGAGCAGCTTATGAATGAAATGAGTCAACTGCTCGAAATGCGAGTAGACAGGTTTTTGCCTGTCGTAAGCGAGCATCTCAAGCGTTAACTACTCTGACGGTAGCGGGAGCAGACGTTAGCTACGGAGGCGTAAGCGCAGTTTATCCGCGCGGTTAAACGCCGTAGTGAGCGTGCCTTAAGCTTTGAGAATATATACTCTCAAAGCTAATCTGCACTAGTTGTCCGTTTGCGTAAAATGCACTTTGACAACAAGAACTTCGGCGCGCGATGTGTTGCGCATGGGCGGCCCCCATGTGCCGGTTCCTGCTGACACCACAGAAGACAGACCATTTTTGATCAGCAGGCCCAGCGGATTTTCATACATGTTCTCCACCACCCAGTGAAAGGGCCATAGCTGCCCATAGTGCGTGTGCCCGGAAAGTTCCAGCACCGCACCGGCTGTGCGCGCTTCGTCCAGCACAGACGGCTGGTGGTCCATAACAACGAGCGGCAGATCGTGATGCTCCGGCGGCAGATCCGCAAGGATTTCGTTGAGGCTTTTGCGGGATCTCCCGGAAAACATGCGACCGCTCAAATCATCTCTGCCCGCCAGTATCAAGGCATTGTCCAGAACATGCCACTGGTCGCGCAACACCCGCATGCCGCTGCGGCGCAGCATATCAAGGCTGTCGTCAATGGGGCCAGCGATGTACTCATGGTTGCCCGGCACGGCCCAATGGCCCAGCCTGGGCTGTATGCGGGCCAGAGCCGCAGCCATAGCTTCCACATCAACCAGAACGTGGTCATCAAGGATATCGCCAACGTAAAGGATGGCGTCAGGCTTGTAAGGGGCCAGCAGGTCCATGGCGCGCACAAGGCGCGGAGCCGTGATGATCCGCCCGAGATGCAAGTCTGCGAGCACGCCGAGAACAAGGGGCGAATGCGTGTACTGCCGGGATACGGTGTTGCTGGTACGTATAGTCAGATCATACTGCCGCACTATAGGGTAGGCAGCATTGAACCAGCTGGCGCAGCCGATGACGAGAGGCAGGCCGATAACCATCAGGGTGGCTCCCCACCGGGGAGCAGTGGGGGGATCCGCCCACAGGCGGCTTGTCAGCCCCCAGATGTCCATAAGCAGCACCAGGCAAAAAACATAGAAGAGCATGCTCAGCCAGAACGCGCCAGCCCGCAGCAGCCAGACCTCAATGGCAGAATCGCCGCCAAGCTTGTACAGCAGGGGAAACGACGCGCCAAGCACAGCTACCGTGAGGCAGAGCGCTGGTCGCAGCCAGCCCGTGTGGTCAAGGGCGCGCCATAGCCACCAGGCGATCCATCCATTGGCGAGGACAAGGCCAAGCCCTGTCACAACAAAAAATTTTACCATAAATGGATGCGCCTTATGAAGCCCATGCGGCCAAAGCTTTGTCCAGTTCAGGGCCAGGGCTGACCTTGAGATTGTTGTCCAGGTGCAGGTGACAGACGTGCCCTTCAAGGCAGACCTGGGCGTGGGTTTCCACGGTGCCAGGATGGCTTTCAAGGATGTTGCGCAATGCCAGCAAGTCCTCCCTGCCCATGCGATGCGAGGGAATCTGCACGCATACCGGGGTATCGTTAAGCCCGCAGCATTCGGCCATCAGCAGCAGACTTTGACCCAGAAGTTTGAGTTCGCGGGGGGCGTCCTCATTGTCTTCGTCCAGGTCGCGGTTGTCTTCCGGCTCCTTGTCCAGCCGTGCGGTAAGGCACAGCGGCTGCTCCGAATGCAGCAACTGGCGAACTTCAGCATAGCTGCGGGGGAAAAAGGTCACCTCGCCATGGCCTGTGAGGTCTTCAATGGCCGCAAAAGCCATGCGTTCACCCTTGCTCTTGGTTATAACCTCGCGAACGCTGGTGACAAGCACTGCGCAGCGCACTTCGGCGCCGGGAAACATGTCGCGGGCATCTTCGAGGGTTGTAAGACCAAGGCGGCGGATTTCACGCAAATAGGGTTGCAGCGGGTGGCTTGTAAGAAAAAAGCCCAGAGCCTCTTTTTCGGCTCGCAGCTTGTCTTCGTCAGGCATTTCGGGCAGGTCGGCCTCAGGGCAGTCGAGCCCGATGCCGGGTTGAGGCGCGCTTTCCACCGCCGGGGCCATGGCCAGCAAGGAGACCTGGTTGGAGTTTTTGTCCTTGGCCTTTTTCTGCGCGCGGGTGACCACCGCTTCAAGTGAAGCCAGCATGGCGGCGCGGGGCACGCCAAAGCAGTCGCAAGCGCCCCCTTTGATAAGAGATTCCAGAACGCGCTTGGTGACCTTGCGTAAATTCACGCGGCAGCACAGGTCAAAGAGCGAGGCGAATTCTCCCTCCGCACTGCGGGATTCCACCAGTTCGCGGATGGCTTCATCGCCCACATTCTTGATGCCGCCAAGCCCGAAAACGACCTTGCCTTCATAGGCCGTAAACTCACGCTGGCTGCGATTCACTGAGGGCTGCACAACATCAATGCCCATGTCTTTGCAGCATGAGACGTATTTGAGCAGCTTGTCCTGATTGCCCATTTCCGAGGTAAGCAGGGCAGCCATAAATTCGACTTTAAAGTGAACCTTGAGGTATGCGGTGTAGTAGGAAATAAGTGCATAGGCGGCAGAGTGCGACTTGTTGAAGCCATATTCAGCAAATTTTTCCATCAAGTCGAATATTTCGTTAGCCTTTTCTTCGCTGATGCCGTTTTTTGTGGCGCCGGCCACAAAGGTGACGCGCTCCTTGGCCATGGCTTCGGCCTTTTTCTTGCCCATGGCGCGGCGCAGCAGGTCGGCGCCGCCCAGCGTGTAGCTCGCGATAATCTGGGCGATCTGCATGACCTGTTCCTGGTACACAATAACGCCGTAGGTGTCGCGCAGGCAGTCGGTAAGCGAGTCATGGGGGTAAATGACGGGCACCTGGCCATGTTTTCGCTTGATGAATTCGTCGACCATGCCGGAGCCGAGAGGGCCGGGGCGGTAAAGCGCCAGCATGGCGATGATGTCTTCAAAGCACGTAGGCCGCAGCATGCGCAGATACTGGCGCATGCCCGAGCTTTCCACCTGAAAGACGCCATCAGTCTCGCCCCTGGCGTACAGGTCGTAGGTTTCGGTATCGGTGAGCGGCAGATTGTCCAGATCCGGCGGGGATTGCCCCTGAAGGCTGATGTTGTCCAGGGTATCCTGAATCAGGGTCATGGTCTTGAGGCCCAGAAAGTCGAACTTCACCAGCCCGGCTTTTTCGGTCATAGGGCCGTCGAACTGGGTCACAAGTTCGCCACGTTTGCCAAGATAGAGGGGCAGGTATTCCTCCATAGGCCTGTCGGACACCACAAGCCCTGCAGCATGGGTGGACGCATGGCGCGCGAGGCCTTCAAGCCGACGGGCCGTATCCAGCAGATGCTTGACCTGCGGGTCTTCAAGGTACAGCTTTTCAAGTTCCGGTTCAGCTTCAAGCGCCTTTTTGATGGTCATCTTGAGGTCGGCAGGCACCAGTTTGGCAATGCGGTCAGTTTCGGCAAAGCTCATGCCCAGCGCGCGGCCCACGTCACGCACCACGCCCTTGGCCTTCATGGTGCCGAAGGTGGTGATTTGGGCCACCGATCCTTCACCATAGGTTTCAACCATATGCCTGATGACGTCGCCCCGGCGTCGTTCGCAGAAGTCAACGTCGATATCGGGCAAGGATACGCGCTCGCTGTTCAAAAAGCGTTCAAACAGCAGGTTGTAGGGGATGGGGTCAAGGTTGGTGATGCGCAAGGCCCATGCCACCAGTGATCCGGCGGCTGATCCGCGCCCCGGCCCTACAGGAATGCTGTTATTTTTTGCCCAGTTGATGAATTCCTGTACGATGAGAAAGTAACTTGGAAAGCCCATTTCCAGAATGACGCGCAGTTCATACTGCAGGCGCTCACGGTACAGGTCGGCGTTGATGGAAGCCTGATCTGGATGTTTTTCCAGTCTTTTTTCAAGACCCTCTTCAGCCAGACGGCGGAACTCCGATTCCATGCTGGCCCCTTCGGGCAACTGATACACCGGGAAATAATGGTTGCCGAAGTCCAGAGCCACGTTGCATTCCTCGGCGATGCGCATGGTGTTGGACAGCGCTTCGGGCACATGGCTGAATGATTTTTCCATTTCTTCAATGGACTTGTAGTACAGCTCATGGGTGCCGAACTTCATGCGTTTGGGGTCATCCATGGTGGTCTGCGTCTGTATGCAGAGCAAAACTTCATGGGCTTCGGCGTCGTCCGCGCCAAGGTAATGGCAATCGTTGGTGGCCACCAGGGGCAGCTTGCAGGTTTCGGCCAGATCCATAAGGGCAATATTGGCTTTTTCCTGTTCTTTCAGTCCGTTGGATTGCAGCTCAAGGTAAAACCGGCCTGGGTAGATGCTGGCGTACTCAAGAGTGAGTTTTTTGGCGAGATCCATATTGTCGGCCAAAATGGCACGGGGAATTTCGCCAGCTATGCAGGCTGAAAGGCAGGTAAGCCCTTCGGAATATTTACGCAGCAGGGCCTTGTCCACGCGGGGTTTGTAGTAAAAACCCTCAAGAAAACCGTGGCTCACCAGTTTGACGAGGTTGTGGTAGCCCGTTTTATTTTGCGCCAGCAAAATTAGATGGTTACGCTTGCGCGCCAGCGGAGATTCCGTTTTTTTGTCCGTATGGTCATGGCAGACGTAAACTTCGCAGCCGAATATGGGCTTGATGCCGAAGTCTTTGCAGCCCTGATAAAAGTAGGCTGCTCCAAAAAGATTGCCATGGTCTGTAATGGCGCAGGCGGGCATGCCGAAATCCTTGGCGCGGGCGCAAAGATCCTTGATGCGTATGGCGCCGTCCAGAAGGCTGTACTCGGTATGGCAATGCAAATGAACGAAATCGGCCATGAAAGCTCCGGAAATGCTATAAAAGAGTGGATTGAAGCGTGTGGTGCGGGGAGCCGCAAGCGCGCAGCGAGTGTGAACGGTCTTTATAGCAAATGAGTCACCATGCCTCAAGCGGTTGATAGGCGTGCGGGGTCCGTGCATTGCCTTGCGTTCAGGCAGGGCGTATAAAAAAGTTATGGAAACGAATACGGTAAACGTGTGCGATATCTGCGCGCACGAAAAATGGTTTTCGGCATATGCTGCCAGCAAGTGTACGGTGGAGTCAGCCAATCCCCATGGCGATGTGGGGCCCATGCACTTGAAAATACGACATAGCATGGCTGTATTGGAAAATGCCAAGGGCATGGCTGCCTGCGAGAATTTTTCTCCCGTTCAGCGGCGCGTCTGCCTGCTTGCGGCGCTGTATCATGATGTCGGGCGGTTTGAGCAGTATTTGCGGTTTCATACCTTCAAAGACAGGGAATCGTGCGATCACGGGCAGATGGGAGTGCGCATCCTCAAGCAGGAAAAGCGCCTCACTGATGAAGCCCCTCTTGTGCGCAAAGCTGTGCTGGCCGCAGTGGCGCTGCACAACCGCTTCGCATTGCCCAGATGGCTGCCGGAACTAACGGCAATCGCCGCCCATGTTGTGCGTGATGCCGACAAACTGGATATTCTGCGCGTCATGGACGAACATTTGAGCGGCCCAGGCCCGTACAATCCCACAGTTGTGCTGAGCCTGCCCGACACGCCCGGCGTTTACAGCGAGGCCGTGCTGCGGGCGGCACGTGAGGGTCGTGTGGCGGCCTATGCGGATCTGCGCAGTGTTAATGATTTTCGCCTGCTGCTGGGAACCTGGTTTTTCGACATGCATTTTGCCTCAAGCCGCCGTCAGTTTGTGGAGGACGGCCATGCATTGCGCCTTCTGCGTGGTCTGCCCGCCCTGGCTCCCTATGGGCAGATCAGACAGGTGATGCTTGAAAAACTTGGAGCGCTGCGTGACGCGTCCTCGTTCTGAAGCTGTGCACGTGACGAACTCCGGCCCAAAACCCGGCCAGAATCCCAGCCTGAAGACCGGCCTAATGACCGGGCCCTGCACGAGGCTGATAAAGAAATGAACGCCCTGTACCGTGACCAGCCAGCCTGGGAGTCCTTGGCGAATATTCCCGAACCCCCGCGCCTTTTTCCGGCAGCCGCGCTTGCGGCCAGAATTCCCTGGCCTGCTGAAGCCCTTTCCGCACCGTTCAATCCTGCTCCTGAATCCTTGTGCAGCATGCTTGACGCTCCCCAGCCGCTTTTGCGCATGGCGTACAGGCTTTTTTATCTTTCACTGCCGCAAGGCGAGGCTCTCCTGAGCCTTGCCCTGACTGCCGCACGCGAGGTGCTGGTGGCGGATTTCAAATGTGCCGAGCGTAATCTTGAGCTGCCCTGTGCTGGCGTTGCGGCGTGTCTGCGGGGAATGTGCGGGGTTCGGGGCACGCTATTTATGCGCGCTGGCGGGCTTGAGGGCATGGTTCACCGTCTGGAGTTGACTGTTTCAGAGCGCCATACCCTTTGGGGGGGGGCGGCGGTTTTGCTGCGGCTGCACGCAGCACGCTGATCTGACTGCAATTGCACCCGAATAACGCGCCCGAAGCGCTCTGTTACAGAAGGCTGTGGGTCACCCTGGGGCTGCTGCGTCAGGCCGCGCGCGTCACTGACTTGCTGACGTGGAGGAGCAGTGTCAGCGTGCGATGCCCTCGGGGGTTGGTTGGCGCCGGGTTGGGAGCCTGCCGCACGGCTCACTGCCCCGCAGGCGTCGGGGAAATGGGCGAAGCCCCAGGAGCAGGCGCGGCATGCGAGTCGCTCCCCGGTGCATCGGGAGAAAGCAGGCTTTCCGGCACAACGCCGGGCCCCGGCACAGTAAGCGTTTCGGGGTTGATGCTGTACCATGCAAACCACATGGAATAGCCCCCGAAGTATTCCGGCATTGACGCGCCCTTCATGTTGCCTTCAATGGCCGCGCCTGTTGCGGGGTCCCATATGCTGCGTGTCTTCAGATCCATAAGTTTGCCGTAACGGCTGATGAACAGGAACGGTTCGGCCCATATCTGGCGGTTGAACACGCGCACCACGTTCAGCTTGGGATCGTGCGTGGCCAGCAGGGCGTGCGGCCCTGCAAAAAAATTCACCGCGCCCTTTTTCTTTACATAGGCCACATCAATGGACAGCAGGTAGCCTTCATACTCAAGACAAAGCATGCGGGCCTTGCGTGGAAAGCGTTTGTCCATTCGCTGAACGGGGTAAATGAGCCTGTCGTTGTCGTAATAGTTTCCTTTGCGAAGGTAATTGCCATAAGGGTCGCGGCCATAAGGACGGGTTCCGGCGGGCTTGCTCATAACCGGCGCATTGGGGTACACGCTGCGGGCCGCGCCCCAGTTGGTCCAGAATACGGGAAGGGTAGGCATGCCTCTGCCCATAAGGGGGCCGTCAAAGGCCATGCCTGTTTCCTGCAGCCACAGGCTGCCCGAATTTCGGTCAATAAGCACGCTGTTGCCGTCATAAAGGCGGCCTTCAACGTCAAAAATAAGATTAAGGCCGCCCATGGAGGCATTGTAGGCCATCAGCGTGCCGGTGGTGGGGCAGTAGGTAATGGCATAGGCCACATCATCAACTATCTCATTGACCACCTGATGCCAGACCATGAACCTTTGCGGGTAGATGTGCGGCCCATTGGGCAGCATGACCACAAAAACGACTTCTTCCGCGCTGGTATTGAGGTCGGCATCCATAACGCGGTCATAGCGGGGTCTGTACAGCGAGGGGATGGCCCCGTACTTAACGCCGGTTTCCACCAGTTTGCCCGTAATAGCCGCCAGTTCTTGCATGCTTTTGGGCCGAGCCTGCGCTTCGGGCAGGTAGATGAGCATCAGCAGCAGCGGCAGAAAGAGCCGGAAGAGACTATGGGAAAGCGCGGGGCGCTTCAAGCGGGCAGGGGATTTTTTTGACATAACCATACGTGTTCCTGACGCCGCGCGCATTGCCGCCCGGCTGGCCTGTACGACGGGGTATGTAAGGGTTTGGCGCAAGGCCAGGGGGCGTATGCTCCTGTCTGCAGTCAATGCAGATCCTTTTCCTTGCGGTGCGTGGGCAGGTAATCGCTGTAGATGTAGTCGCGCAAGGCCTGAGGCCAGGGGCGGGGTTTTTTGCCAAGAAATGCACTTAGTTTGCTGTTATCCAGTACGGAAAATGCCGGGCGTCGCGCCTTTTGCGGCCACTGGCCTGAATCAATGGGCACAACCCGGCAGGAAGCCGCCGCCAGCGCAATGGATTCACACGCAAGCTCACACCAGCTGGCCTGGCCGCTATTGACGGCGTGCCAAAGGCCTGTAGCCTGATTTTCAGCCAGCGCGGCGCTCCATTGAGCCAGATCCACGCTGTAGGTTGGCGAGCCTACCTGATCATACACAACATTGATGGTGTCACGCTTCTCACAGGCAGCCACAATGGTATCCACAAAATTTTTTCGGCCCGGGCCGAAAAGCCAGGCCGTACGCAGTACGCAGGAGCGCCCAGGCAGGCCGCGCAGCACGGCCTGTTCGCCTTCGAGCTTGGTGCGGCCATACACGGACTGTGGTTGCGCTTCATCATCTTCAGTCAAGGGCGTTTCGCCCTGACCGGAAAAGACAAAATCTGTACTGTAATGGATCAGACGCCCATGGGCCTGCGTGTGGAGAATGTGCGCCAAGGCATCCGGCAGGGCCCGATTAAGCTCGCAGGCGGCTTCAGTATTATCTTCAGCGGCGTCCACAGCCGTATAACCTACGGCATTAAAAACCACGTCGGCGTGAACCTCATTCAGGCGGGATTGTAGAAAATCAAAATTCAGCAAGTCGCCGTCCTGCCGTCCCAAGGTCTCAACCTGCCAGCCCCGTGCCGAGAGTACATGCACAAGAGCCTGCCCCAGCAGACCGGTTGCGCCACCTAAAATCAGCGCCTTTGCCATTCTGACCCCCCCATGCGACATGCCCCGCTCATTGCGTGGATATGCGATCTCATGTTGCGGCCACTGTATCTTTGTGGGCCGTATGGGTCAATATGGATCGCATATGAGATGACCCAGCGCCGCGCCTTCTTGCCACCATGCTGCAAGTAACGTACAAATGTGTCCCATGAGACGTGCGATTTTATTGGTAGCTTTTGGCGCGAGCAGCGCTCAGGGGCAGAATGCCCTCAAAGGATTTGACGCCCTGGTACGCCAGCATTACCCTGGAGTTCCCGTGCGTTGGGCCTATACTTCTCTTTTGTTGCGCGAACGCCTGGCCCAGGCCCGGCAGAAGAGCGATTCTGTCCGTAAAGCTTTACAGCGTCTTTCTTTTGAGCGCTTTACACATGTGGCGGTGCAGCCCTTGCAGACCATCCCAGGGCGTGAGCATGGCGAGGTGTGCGCGGCAGTGGATGAGGCCATGTCTAGGGACAGCCTGTGCTGCCGCGTAGGGGTGCCCCTGCTGGCCACGAAAGACGACCTGCATGCGACGACACAGGCTATTTTGCGCCATTTGCCCTCTGAACGGACGGCCAGTGAAGACGTAATCTTTATGGGCCACGGAGCCGAACATCAGGCTGTGGCCCGGTATGCCGATTTGGCGCAGGCCGTGTATGCGCTTGACCCGCAGGTGCACGTGGGGGCCATGAACGGAGCTGTGCTGCTTGAGGATATTTTACCCCGTCTGACGTCTGAGCGCGTGTGGCTCATGCCTTTGCTTTCCGTTGTGGGCAATCATGCTCTCAAGGATATGGCAGGCCAGGGCGATACGTCCTGGCGCAGCAGGGTTGAGGCATTGGGGCACCAGTGCGTTCCCGTGTTGAAAGGTACGGCGGAATACGCCGGTTTTGCTGAAATATGGTTGCGGCATCTGGATCATGCCGCCCAAACCTGTTTCGAATCTGCATGAGGTGATGTATATGCGTGGAATTTTGATGACTGTGTTGCTTTTTGCCCTTATGCTTTCCGGTTGCGGGGCTGCCAGCAGCAACGGCGGCTCCAGGGACGCTGTGAACCTGTCGTCCTCGGTGCAGAACGGCAATGCCAACCAGTATAATCCCTATATGCACCAGAGTACGCCCAATCTTCGCGAGGCTACGTCTGACAGTACGGATATGCTCAAAAAACTGGGCGGGGGTGTGCCGACCATTGAGGGTGAGGCGCGCCATCGTCCCCAATGGAAGAGCGAAATATATCCTGTGGTTTTTGGCACTGCCACTGCGCCGCATGAAATTCTTGTGCTGCTCGATTTTGCCGCGCCCCAGAGCGAAAAGGTCTGGCAGGCCGTGGTGGAGGCCAGCCGTTCGCTCCCACCCCAGCAGTGTAAGATTGTCGTTTTCGCCAACAGCAAGGAATACTATGGCACGGACCTTATGGGGCTTGCCATCTGGATCAGCCATTCCCGCCCCGGTCAGGCAATGCCATATCTGACCTATGCGCTTGGCCAGTGGAACAAGGTCAAGGCCGATCAGAAAAGTACCCGTGGCAAGGCTGTGCCTTTCCAGAACGAATATGACGCCACGGTCAAAAATACGGACTACCCCATCCATTATGCCTATTTTTCGCGCCTGCAACCGCCAGTGCCTGCCAGCCAGGAGCTGAGCGTGGCTAAGTACTGTTATGACGCCGGCAACGTAAACCTGTATCAGGCCGAGCAGATCAGCAAGTACTACGGGATTAAAACCCTGCCTGCCGTTGTTGTGGACGGGCAGCACCTTTCATCCGTCTCTGCGGGCAGCATTCTGAAAGCGTTGCAGTAGGACGGCAAAAAATATCGCCGGTGCGCTTCGCACCGGTTTTACGACAGGTCATTACGGCAAAACCTCATGTACAAAAAGCCCGCTCTTACGAGCGGGCTTTTTTAGGGACTAGAGCATTTAACACCTGAAGTGCCCGCATATGGCGGGCAAAAGCCTGCCTGCTTGCATTTTGTGGCAAGGATTTCCCCAAAATCCTTGCAGTGCAGTTACCTAGTTTCATTCATAAACTGCTCTAACGGCCTGTTCGCAGCCTGAAAAATTCCAATGGGGGCGCTGCGGGAACCATGCGGGCGGCTGCAAGCTTGTCGTAAAAAAGTTTTAGGCCGCGCTGCTCTTCCTCGCCGAGGCTGTAGACAAGCCCATTGCTGTAATAGCCGGCCAGTTCGTCCCTGCTCAGCGGGCAGCCGTGCCCTGTAAGATCAAGAATCACGTCCATATGGGCCAGTCCCCAGTCCCGCCCCTGGCGCAGGAGCTCCCCGGGATCAGTGGCAAAAATGCCAGCGTCGGCGGCAGCCCTGCTCACCACCCAGAGGCCGAAGATAAAGGGCAGGCCCGTCCAGTCGCGCCACGCTTCAGCCATATCAAGGCGGTAGGGGTAGTCGGCATGATTGCGTAAGCGCAACGCCTCATCACCGATGGCCAAAAAGGCAGTTGGCGGATTGTCGCCGCGCAAAGCGGGCGTGACCTGCCCTGTGCTGTACGTGACGTTGAGTTTATAGCGGTCTTGCATCAGCAGGCGCAACAGGGCCACAGAAGTGTGCGTTTCGCCGCTGATCAGAATTTCCTGCCCGTCCAGCTGGTCCAGGGGGACGCGCGAAAGCAGAAGAACGCTCATGACCGGGCCTCGCGAACCTATGGAAAGGTCCTCTACCAAATAATAGCGTTCCGGTCGGCAGGCATATTCGAAGCAGGATGTGGATGACACGTGCAGTTCGCCACGGGCCATCATGTTGTTGAGCAGGGCGGGAGGGCCGGATACAAGCTCAAAGTCGTGGGGCAAAATGCCCGCTTCAAGCGGGTGATAGACAGGAAGAACGTTCAGATAGCCGATACGGCCCATGCGCAGCGTAGGCCGCTGTTTGGGACTGGTCATGACGACAACCTTGTTGCAGGGTGGGCGTTGTTTGTCTGGCAAAAAAGGCAAGGCCAGTTTGCCAAAATGTACCGTAAGGAGCGCACCCGTATGAAACGCCGTAATCTGGGCATTTCGTCCGGGCGCGCTTTTATGAATCCTTTATGCCGAAGGCTGGGGCTCCACGGGCCTGTAGTCCATGGTGCGCTGTACCGGCGTGAACCCGGCGGCACGGATGACCTTGTGAATATCGGCCCGGCTCATCTGAAAAGACACTCCGGCCGCAGCCACGACGTTTTCTTCAATCATCAGCGAACCAAAGTCGTTGGCGCCGTAGAAAAGGGCCAGTTGGGCAACGTGGGGGCCCATGGTCACCCACGATGCCTGTATGTTGACAATATTATCAAGCACCAGGCGCGAGACGGCCAGCAGGCGCAAATAGGCGGGCGCGGGCAGCGGGTCAACCTGAATGCGCGTATGCGCGGGCTGGAAAGTCCAGGGAATGAAGGCCGTGAATCCCTGCGTCCTGTCCTGCACTTCACGCACTGCAAAAAGGTGGTCAAGCCGGTGGGCCGGGGATTCTTCGTGCCCGAACATCATTGTAGCCGTAGTGCGCAGGCCCAGCTTGTGGGCTTCTTCCATAACGTCAAGCCACTGCTCGGCAGTACACTTGTTGGGTGAAACCTGGGCCCGGATGCCGGTATGCAGGATTTCTGCACCGCCGCCCGGCAGAGAGTGCAGCCCGGCATCTTTCAGGCGGCGCAGCACTTCTGGCACGGAAAGATTGAATTTTTCAGCCCAAAAGAAGATTTCCGGCGGCGAAAAAGCGTGAATGTGCAGTTGCGGCCATGTCTGCCGCAACCAGCGCAGGAGATCTTCATACCATTCAAGGGGCAGATCAGGGTGGTGTCCTCCCTGAAGGAGAATCTGCGTGCCGCCGAGAGCCAGGGTTTCTTCCACCTTTTGGGCCATTTCTTCCCGGCTGATGACGTAGCAGTCTTCGTGGTCCGGCGCGCGGAAAAAGGCGCAGAACCTGCAGGCGCAAACGCAGACGTTGGAATAGTTGATATTGCGGTCGCCAACGTAGGTGACAATGGGTTCGTGATGCATGCGCATGCGCATGCCATGCGCCAAGTGCGCCAGCGTGTGAAGGCTGGCCTTGTAGTACAAGGCTTCAGCGGCGGAACGGTCAAGCCTTTGGCCGCTGGCAGCCAGCGCCGCCGCCTCGCGAACATCGGCAAAGGACGGGCTTTCTTCCTCAAAGGGGCTGTGTGCGGGGATAAAGGTGCTCACTGGCGCGCCTCCGGGCTGTCTGTATCATTCATGATGTTGAAAGTGGCGTTGCGGCGCACGGGGGTAAAGCCGGAAGAGCGTATAAGATGCTCCAGTTCGGCAATCGTCATGCCCTGGGCGGACTGGGCCCCGGCCATATGCCCGATGCGCTCTTCAATGATTGTGCCGTCCAGATCGTCCGCGCCGTACCAGAGAGCCACAGGAGCCAGCTTGGGGCCCATCATTATCCAGTAGGCCTTGAGGTGGGGGATATTGTCCAGCATAAGGCGCGAAACAGCCACGGTGCGCAGCTGGTCAAGACCGCGCTGTGGGCCGACCTTGCCTTCTGGCAGCTTGAGGAGGCTGTTATCCGTCAGGAAGGGCAGGGGGATAAAGCAGGTGAATCCGCCGCTTTTGTCCTGCTGTTCGCGCAGACGGCAAAGATGGTCGACGCGGTGCTCATAGGTCTCAAGATGCCCGAAAAGCATGGTGCAGTTGGTCTTGATGCCCAGGCTGTGCGCTTCACCCGAAATGCGCAGCCACGCTGCGGCGTCCGCCTTGTGCGGGCAGATTTTTGGGCGCAGGTCTTCATCAAAAATTTCCGCGCCGCCGCCGGGCATCATGACCAGACCGGCGGCCTGGAGCCTGCGGAGCACTTCAAGGGAGCTGATGCCTTCAAGGCGGGAAAAATGTTCGATTTCCACAGCTGTAAAAGCTTTTACCGGCAGATTCGGATTAAAGGCCCGCACGGCGCGTATCATGTCCTCAAACCAGGACAGAGGGCGTGTGGGATGACAACCACCCACAATATGGAGCTCATCCAGTTGCAGGGGGGTGGCGTCGGCAGCACGCAGTCGGGCCATCACATCGTCGAGGCTCAGGGCGAACGCGCCAGGGTCGCTTTCGGCATCACGCCGGAAAGCGCAGAATGTACAGCCGTTGACGCAAACATTGGTGTAGTTGATCTGCCTGTTTACCACATAATAAGCCTTGTGCCCGTGCAGGCGGCAGCGCGTGTGCAGGGCAAGGGCTCCCACGGCGGTAATGTCGGGGCAGCGGAACAGGGCAAGGCCGTCGTCAAAGCTCAGGCGTTGCCCGGCAAGCACTTTTTCATGGATGGACGAAAGGCCCAGTGCGGCGTAGTATGCAGCGTCTAACATGATGAAATCCTGTAGGTGGAGTGGGCCGAAATGGCCGCAAGCAGAGTAGGCCGCCCGCAGCACGCTGTCAATCAGAGGAAACAATGTCTTCAGTTTTGTCGCAAACCACGTTCCAGAGTCTGAGGTTCGGACTTTCGCCCTGCCCCAATGACACCTATATTTTTCATGCCCTGCTGCACGGTATTGTGCCCGCGCCCGCAGCTCTGCGCCCACATATGGCGGACGTTGAAGAGCTGAACACGCTGGCCCAAAAAGGCCAGCTTGAGGTCACCAAGCTTTCTCTTGGCGCGGTGACGGAAATTATTGATACGTACGCGCTTTTGTCATCAGGAGCGGCTCTGGGCTGGGGCTGCGGCCCCCTTGTTGTTGCCCGCAAAGGCCTGACGCCAAATGACTGGAAAAATGCCACGGTGGCTGTGCCCGGACTGCTGACCACAGCCGATCTTCTGCTTACCCTGCACGGTGGTTTTCAGGGACCCAGGCGGGAAATGCTGTTCAGCGATGTCATGCCCGCCGTGGCCCGAGGCGAGGCCGATATGGGGCTTGTCATCCACGAGGGCCGGTTCACGTATGAAAAGCTTGGCCTGATCAAGGTGCTTGACCTTGGCCAGTGGTGGGAGGGCGAGTTTCATCTTCCTCTGCCCCTGGGAGCCATTGCCGTGCGGCGTGACGTGCCATTGGCCCTGGCCCGTCGGGTGCAGAGCGCCATTACGGCCAGTCTGGCCTATGCCAACGCGCATCCTGACACGTCGCATGACTACATCAGGGCCCATGCCCAGGAAATGGACGAAAGCGTCACGCGCGCGCACATCAAGACATTTGTGACGGATTTCAGCCTGGACCTTGGGGCTGCAGGCCGTTCTGCCATTGAACATCTTGTGGGTCGCGCTGCGGATATGGCGGGAAAAAAGCTCCCTGCCGAAGGATTGTTTTTACGATAATTGCGCTAATGCGCAACGATGCCGCAACATGTTTACAGTATTCTGACGACCGCAGCATAAACCGGATGGCCGGACATTTCGGACTTCTGGTTTGAACAGCATTGCAGCTGACCCTTCTGCAGCGGGCCGCCACGGAGCACCTTCAACCCCCCCTTAGTCTTATGCTTCATAAATATTTTTCCTTGTCAGAAGCCCGGCGGTTTTACTCCATTGGCCTGCCGATTTTTATCGCCCAGCTTTCACAGACGGGCATGACCTTTGCCGATACCGCCATTGCGGGCCAGTACAGCGCGGAACACATGGCGGCGGTGGCCGTTGGCAGCAGCGTGTGGGTGCCCGTCATGCTGCTCGGTATTGGCTGCCTGCTGGCTCTTCCTCCTTTGAGCGCCCAAATGGTGGGTTCTGGCAGGCCGGAAAAAGCGGCGCACCTTCTGCGTCAGGGCTTATGGCTGACCCTGGGCCTGAGCTTTGTGCTCATGAGCTTTTTTTATGTGGCTTCGTGGAGGATGGAATCTTTTGGACTGAACCCGGAAATGGCGCGAATTTCAGGCGGTTTTTTGCGCGCCATCATGTGGGGACTGCCCGGTTTCATGCTTTTTGTAAATTTGCGCAGCTTCCTTGAGGGATTTGCGCGTACCCGTCCCGCCATGATCATTGGACTCGTGGGGTTGGCCATCAACGTGCCCTGCAATGTCATTTTTGTTTACGGCAAATTCGGCATGCCGGAACTGGGTGGCGTTGGCTGTGGCGTGGCGACGGCCATCAGTTTCTGGGTTATGGCGTTGAGTATGCTTTATTATGTATGGCGGGATTCGCGCAATGCCCATCTGCGGCCACTTTTCGCCCCTCTCTGGCGTAAAAGCGTTTCGGTCGGGGGTTCGAGTGATGGCGCGGGCGGCACGCCGCGTTTTGACGGCGCGCTGATCTGGAGGATTCTGCGCATCGGCACGCCTGGCGCGTTGGCTCTGTTTTTTGAGGTTTCGCTTTTCGCGCTCAGCGCCATACTGCTGGCTCCGCTGGGCACAGTCATGGTGGCCGGGCATCAGATCGCGCTCAATTTTGGTTCTCTGTCTTTTATGGTGCCACTGTCACTTTGCATGACCGTCACCATTCGCGTAGGACGCTGCCTGGGAGCGCAGCAGGTAGAGCGGGCCAGACTGGTGGCGCGGACCGGCCTTATTCTCAGTGTGTTTTTTGCCCTTGTGCTTTCCACCTTCACCATCCTGTTCCGCCATGGGATCGTGCGGATATACACGGACAACCCGGAAGTTACGCTGCTTGCCGCGCATCTGCTGCTTTTTCAGGCGGCGTATCAGGTGGTGGACGGGCTTCAGGTCACGGGGATTGGTATTTTGCGCGGCTACAATGACACGCGGATCATTTCCGCCATCTGCTTTATAGCGTACTGGGTCATTGGGCTGCCGTTGGGATTCGTGCTGGCCCGCACCAATCTGCTGGTGCCGCTTATGGGCGCACAGGGCTTCTGGATAGCCTATATTGCAGCCCTTGGCTTTGGAGCGCTGTGCTATCTTTTGCGAGTGCGGTTTCTGCACGGTCTTGCGCCCGAAGCCGCGCTCATGCGGGTGCGCAGGTAGCGCAGGCGGCTATTTTTTGCGGCGGCGTGCCATTTTCCAGGTATACTTCACCACGGACAGCAGGTCGGTAAGCCTGTTTGCGCCGTCAGTTGCAACCAGGGGCTCAAGAAGCGGCGTATCGCCGCCTGTTTGCGGGGTACTGGAGAGATATTCCGGATTGGCATCCTCAAGGCCGGATGCGGTTTCCGGAAAGTCTGCAGTGTCCTGCCCCCATAAGAGGACAGGCAGGATCTCCGCATCTTTTTCGCTGGAGTGCTTTTGGGGCGCGGTGGCCCCCTGATTGCCGCTTGCGTTCCGGGGGGACCTGGCGTCTGTCTGGCTGGCGCTGAGACTTGCTGCAGATGATTGGCGTGAGGCGGCGACATTGGGCGAATCTTCGGCCTGTTCCGCATTTTCGCGTTGGCGGGCTGCCTGACGGGCCGCCAGCCATTGCGTTTCAGCCGCTTCCTGGCGCTTTTTTTCTTCCTGCTGCCGTGCGAGATTGGCCAGCGTTGAACGGATGGCCTCGGTCAACGGCCCGGCCGCCATGCCTATGGCGCGGCCAAGACTGGCTTCGAGTTCGGCCAGCATACGCTGCGGCTCATCAGTGCTGAGGCAGGTCTGGGCTATGCGCTCGGTCAATTGACGCCGAGGGGTCACATCATGCCCTTGTGACAGAACCTCGGCGGCCTCGTCGTACTGCCCCTGGCGCATCATCTGAAATGCTTCAGACAAAAAAGGACTTTTGGCGTCCGGGTCTTCCCGAAGCAGCCCCACATATACGGTGCGCGCCTGGTGCCAGTGACGGGCTCGCACAAAGGTTGTAGCCGCCAGCCCAAGATAGTGGCGATACTGCGCCATGTCGCCCTTGCCTTTCCAGGCGACAGCCATTCCAAGCTCCGCATGCCCCTGAATGAGCGCCCCCCGCAGGGCGCGCTGAAAAGCGTTTATGGCATTATTCCACTGGCGTTGCTGCAGGCATTGCATGCCTACGCGAAAATAGTCCTCGGGCTGGCGCACGGGTTTGAGCAGGATGCCGTAGGTGGCAAGCGCCTGATCAAAGGAACTGGTGTCGGTATAGCGCTGGGCATCCTGGAGCTGCTGCAAGCTTGGTCGCGAGGCCGTGAGGGAATCCAGGTGGGCCTTGAGAACGTTGATGGAGTAGGGGCGCGCCAGCAAGGCGCTGGCGCCGCAGCCCAGGGTTTTGAGTTGCTCGACTTCACTGTCGTTGGGCAAAATGAGCAGAACCGGCAAATCGAGAAGCAGGGGATGCAGGCGCAGTATGGCGCAGAACTGCTCGCCGTCCATATCAGCCAGTTTTTGCGAACAGACGACCACGTCGGGCATAAAGATGGCCTGAACCGGGTCAAGAGCAGCCAGCATGCGGGCCGCATCTATGCCTGACGTCATGCTTTCCACCCGGCTGGCCCCTGCTTCACGCAGGGCGCGCCGGTCAAGACTGGCCAGCGAATCGCTTTCGCTCAGAAGAAGAATGTTCAGGGAGGCTGGCCAGGTCATGTACGTCCTCAAGGGGCAAGGGGCGGGAACTGTCCACGGGCGGGGAAATCTGCGAGGGGCATTGCTGCCGTCTGATGTGATTCTATAGTGGCGCGGCTCCGTAGGCAAGCGAATCAGCGGGCAAAGGGAATGATCCGGGCGTGGCGCACGGTTGTGCCATCCTGGTATTCAGCCTCTTGTCTGATGCCGGGATAGGCGGCATGGCAGTACGGGCAGTGCAGGCCCTGTTGCGAGCGTTCAAGCCGGATGAGGCCCCCCTCGCTTTCATAGCAGCGCGGGCAAAAGGGGCCCTGACGCACATCATTGGCAGTCAGCCAGTAGAATCCGTCCTTGACGTGCAGATTTTCAGCCAAATACGTTATATCTTCCAGAGTTTTCAGCCGAATTTTAAGCATGCTCAATTCATCACGAAGGGCTATGCTGCGGGATTGCACCTCCATGAGCAGGTGACGGGCCTTGTCGTGCTGACCTGAAGCAAAAAGGTCATTGATTTTTTTGAAAAGGCGATAATCCAGCATGTTTTTTTCCTGTTATGCGAGTCTATTCGGAACAGGAGAAAAAAGCTTTAGGCCGGGTTCGGGTGGAATTTTCGCCGGTTATGTGAGTAATCGGGTGCGGTTTAACACAATTTCAAGGTATCTGGAAAATTCTTTGCGTTTGCGGGCGCGGGCCGTCACATCTTGCGCCGCGATATAGGTTCAAGCGAACGCAGCATTTCGCGAAACCTGCGATCTTCTTCCGGATCAATGCCATCCGGCAGCGCCGTGCCGCGCAGCAGCTGGCTGTGCAGCATGTCTGCCTCCTTGCGGGCGCCAGCTTTGCGCACCATGTCGGTAGCCGCGTCCGGTACCGGAGACAGCACTTCTTCGTTGAGGCGCTGTTCCGCTTTTTCCTGAGCTTCGGCAGCCCGGCGCAACACATCCTCATTAACCATGATCGGGGCTTCGGCCCGCATGGCCAGGGCAATGGCGTCAGAAGGGCGGCAGTCAACGCGCACGCGCCCGTCCGGTCCCTGGAGCACCAGCAGGGCAAAAAAAACGCCGTCTTTGAGATCGGTGATTTCCACACGGGCCAAAGAGGTTTTGAGCGCCCTGAGCGTCATGAGCAAAAGATCATGCGTCAGAGGCCGGGGCAGATTTTCCTTGTTGAGCACAAGAGAAACGGCCATAGCCTCCATGGCGCCAACCCAGACAGGCAGGATTGTTTCTCCGTCCACTTCTCGCAGCATTACTATGGGGGTTTTGGTCTGCGGATCAATGGTCAGGCCGAAGACGTTCATCTCTACCATGGCTCCCCCGAGCGCACGGCCATCAGGCTGTGCTTTTTCGCTTCGGTAACGGTTACCTGTACAAGGCGGCCAGTATGGTCGATTCCGGCGGGCAGCGGCACATGAACAGGCACGCCGTAGGGGTCGCGCCCCTGCCAGCTGGGCTCTTGCCCTTCACCGGTCTTGGGGCTTGGCCCTTCGAGCAGCAGTGTGCATTGAGCCTGTCCGTCCAGACGGCTGGCGAGCCACCGGGCCCCCAGTTCGTCCTGAAGCGCCTGAAGGCGCATCAACCGGTCCTGAGCCACTTCCGCCGGTATTTTGTCAGGAAAAAGCGCGGCTCTTGCGCCGGGCCTGTCCGAGTAAATGAACGAGAAGCTGGACATGAAATCACAGGCGCGCATCATGTCGAGCGTTGCCTGGAAATCTTCTTCAGTTTCACCGGGAAAACCCACAATAAGGTCTGTGGACAGCGCGATATCCGGTCTTGCGGTGCGCAAATCTTCTACCAGTTGCAAAAAGGTTTTGCTGTCATAGCGGCGGCGCATGCTCTTGAGCACCGCATCGGAACCAGCCTGAAGCGGAAGGTGCAGGCGCGGGCACAGTTGCGGCAGTTCGGCAAAGGCTGCGATGTCTTCGGGGCCCATGTCTTTCGGATGCGGGGTCACATAGCGCAGGCGCTCAAGACCAGGAAGAGCCGCGATTTGTCGTAGCAGTTGCGCAAAGCTTGTGCCGTCGCCGCTTTTGTCCTGGCCGAAGGCGTTGACGTTCTGGCCAAGCAGGCTGATTTCTCGTGCCCCCTTGTCAAGAACAGCACGGCATTCTTCAAGAATGGCCTTTGAAGAGCGCGATTTTTGCCGCCCTCGCGTAAAGGGCACAATGCAGTAAGCGCAGAAGTTGTCGCAGCCCTGCATGATATTTATATAGGCCACAGGGTCGGACGGGCCCTCGGCGGTTTCCGGCCCGGCTTCGCGTTCTGCATAATGGCTTGTGAAGTCCAGCAGTGAAAGCTTCAGCCCAGGCTCTTCGAGCAGGCGTTCAATGGCCGCAGGAGCGACGCTGATGCCATCGCTGCCAGCCACGAGGCGCACCTGGCTTTCTTTAGTGAAAAAAGCTTCGCCCAGTTGCTGCGCCACGCAACCCGCAACGCCGACCAGAACCCCCGGGTTGCCGCCCGTGACCTGGCGGATGCGCCCAAGAGCGCTCATGACTTTTTGTTCCGGCTTTTCCCGCACGGAACACGTGTTGACCACGACCACCTGAGCTTCTTCCAGCGGGGCTTCTGCAAAGCCGCGAGCGGTAAGGGCACGGCCCAGCCATTGAGAGTCGTGCACGTTCATCTGACAACCGAATGTCATGATATGATAGGTTTTTTCAGTCATAGCGGCTATTGTTCGATGTCCAGATCAGCCTCGTACATGCCGGTAGTGCCTTCTTCTTCAAGGGCGGCCACGCGGTCTTCAAGCCAGTCAAGCACGGCGCGGGCGGTATGGTAGTTGAGCAGGACTCGGCTGTGTATGCAACGGGTGACTTCGCGCAGATCGTCTTCGCCGGGAATCATTTCATGCCCGATGGAGCCGTCAGGGGCCACAAGCTGCTCGGAAAACACGGGCAGTGAATCACTCTCATGATAGAAATTCATTTCTATCTCGCCCTGAGGGTTGATTCCTCCCCATACTCCATGGGCCGTCTGAAGACGGGCCTCTTTGTCCATATTATATCTATAGCGGATTTTAGCCGGATGTGCGTTCGGTTTGTTCATGCGCCTTCCTTTAATTTCGTGTACGTATGGTGCAATGGCATATGATAAAAAAGCGGCTCTGCCAAGTAAAGCCGCTTCACGGCCAATGGGGTGGCAGGCTGCGGCGCGCCTCATATGCGAGGGCAGCAGTCATGCCGGCCTTCTTTAAAAACTGATCAGCACTTACTGCCAGCAGGCGTAGAGCTGATTCAGCTGCAAAGCGTTTTTGATGTTGAAATGCCCAGTCGGCAGCGGGGGGCGCTTGCCATGGCGCGCAAACGCGGTGTATCTGGGCTCTTGCATACTGGCGGCGGCGAGTTGCTGCCTTTGCGGATGCATGTTTTCAAAGGTAATCTGCTCTATTTGTGCGGCTGGCCCTTGACGATGCCCGCCCCTTGGTTAAACTATCCTGGCAAGTACAAGCGTCCGGCCGCAGGGCTGAAACCCGTTTAAGCGACGGCACGTGGTCGTGTTTTTATTCATTGAAGGAGCGTATGTGAGCGAGGCAAGCAGTGCTGGCGTAAAGGAACATGACATCCGGCCCTATTTTGACATGGAAGGTTTTTTGGTCATGAGCCAGGAAACCCGCCTTGGTGGGGCTGTTCTTGAGCGTCTGGTTGAATTGTGGGGAAAGTGGTTGTCGCAACTCAAAGTGCGCGAAATAACCACGGGCAAAATTTCATATCTGGCGGTATGGCTGCCGGAAGAAGTGGAGCTTGAAGTGGATGAGGCCTGGGGAAAATCCGCCTCAGACGGCTTTATGATCAATAATCTTGCCCAGTTCATGTGCATGAGCGCAGTACAGATGATGCTTCCGCAAGTGGAGGATGCAGGCTGTGCGCCCTCGCCCAGGCCAACTGAGGCCTTGCGTGCCGTGTTAAGCGAATTGGGTCTTGAATACAAGCCCGGCGCATCTGTCCTGTCCCGCCGCTATGCGGTTGTGACGCACTTTCCGTTTCGTGGGGGATGTGAAATCTGTCATCTTCAGGATCAATGCCCCAAAGGTCAGGGTCAGGCCGAGAGCGCCAGCATCCTTCTGCCAGGCCATGAGCGCGGTGCGGATGAAGAAACGCCCCAGTAGGGGGCTTTCATTGGGCGCTGCCTTGAACGGGCCGCGCCCAATGTTTTTTCAGCGTCCTTCCATAACGAGAGTGCGCTTGGCGCCGGAAGGGGTGCGCACCACCAGTTCCACAGTGCGCGCATTGCGCGTTACGCTTTCAACGAGACACGTTTCAACGGAATCGGAATCGTAGTTACGAACATCCACCGCATCGCCTTGAAAAGGCACGCGGTCGGGGGTTATTTCCACAAGGTCAGCTGAGTCCGCATCAAATCCGTCCCAAGCCCGGGCAACCGGGGGGACACACAAGGCTAAACTCAGGATGCCCACGAGGGCCGCTCCCATAAGCAGGTGTTTCATGCAGGCAGATGTAAATCCATTTTCGCTTCTTGGCAACAGGGATGACGCTTCGGTGACGGATGGCGGCCAGAAAAGCGCCAACCTTTGCCACGACAGGTGCAGTCTTTCGCCTCTCGTGGACAGCCACGGACGCACGGTGCGCTATCTGCGGCTTTCCATTACAGACCGGTGCAATCTGCGCTGTATTTACTGCTGCAGCAATGCCCGCCAGACCCATATTCCGCACCCGCAGGTGCTGCGCTATGAAGAAATGGCCCGCATGGTGTCCATCATGGCCGCCATGGGCGTGGTCAAGGTACGCCTGACAGGAGGCGAACCTTTTGCGCGTAAAGGCAGTGATGAATTTTTACATATGCTGCACAAGCGTTTTCCCGCCATGGATCTGCGGATTACAACCAACGGGACCTTGCTGGAACCCCATATCCCCCTGCTGCGGCAGATTGGCGTAAAGGCCGTCAACATGTCGCTGGACAGTTTTGACAGGCAGACGTTTGCTCACGTCACAGGGCGCGACATGTTGCCTGCGGTGCTGGCCTCTCTGGATAAATTGCTGGAGGCGGGAATCAAGGTTAAAATCAACGCGGTAGCCATGCGCGGCATTAATGACCGCCAAATGGACGATTTTATTCATGCAGCCCGGACTATGCCCATTGATCTGCGTTTTATCGAATTCATGCCTATGGGTAATGGAACCTTGTGGAATGAAGACACCTTCTGGCCTGCTGCGCAGATTCGTGCAGAAGCTGAAACCCGCGCCCGGCTCATGCCCTCGCGTGACGATCTGGGCGAGGCCGGGCCAGCCCGCATGTTTGCCATTGAGGGAGGCCTGGGGCGACTGGGCTTTATCACTGCTGTGAGCTGTCATTTCTGTGGCTCGTGTAACCGCCTGCGGATTACCAGCGACGGCAACCTGCGCACATGCCTTTTTGATGACAGAGAATACGGATTGCGCGATATGTTGCGCGATACAAACGTAAGCGACGCGCAGATCGGGCAATTTGTGCGTGAGGCATGTGCGGAAAAACCCATAGGCGCGGACTTGCTGGCCAGCAGAACCAAGGGGGCCGTGGCCAACAAGCAGATGGTGGGCATAGGCGGCTAAAAAAAACGCTGCCGTCGTATTTGAAAACTCGGGCTGTTCCGTATACACTTAGTCTAGAAAAGATCACGGGCCGTCCTTTTTTCAATACTGGTTGTTTTTTGTCTATGGACTGTTGCGTGGTTGCGTGCGTGAGGTTTTGCCCGGCTCAAATACATGAAGCCAGGCCGGATGCGGCAGGCTGCCTGGCTTTACATGGCGTATGCGTCAGGTCAGTGGCAGAGAGCTTTTACTTTGAAAGTGCTCTGATGGTTAGGTCGGCTGGCCTCGCCATAAAGGCGTAGGCGCGGTTTGCCCGGCTGTTGCGCATCGAAACAAGCGTGCCGAAAACGCCAAAAAAGTATATTTTTTCGTAAATCTGCGCTAATGCTGGCGGCAGTTCGCACTTCGCGCCGCCAACAGCACTTTCTGAGATGCAAGGGAATTCATGATCGCCTACCTTGAAGGCCGCCTGGCCGAAATATGGGGCAATGCCTGCCTGCTCGTCACTGAAAGCGGCGTGGGCTACGAAGTGGCTTTGCCCGCCCACACCTTGTCGGCCCTGCCGGGCAGGGGAGAGCATCTTGCCCTGTATACAAGCCTTGCCGTACGTGAAGACGCGCTGGAACTCTTTGGCTTTGCCACCTTTGAAGAACGCCAGACATTTGAAGTCTTGGTTTCCATTTCAAAAGTGGGCGCCCGCACGGCCTTGTCCATTCTTTCCATTTACAGGCCCGATGACCTGCGCCGTATTGTGTTTGAAGAGGATGTAATGGCGCTCACCCGCGTGTCGGGGATCGGCAAAAAAACCGCGCAACATGTTTTTCTGGAACTCAAGTATAAGCTCAAGGTCGATGAGGCGCCGCAGGCTGCGGTGCTGGCCGCGACCGGCCAACGGCCCGGGTCAGTTTTTAGGGATGTGCTTGATGGCCTGGCCAATCTGGGCTACGCCGAGGACGAATGCGCCCCCATGGTCAAAAAACTCTTGCTTGAAGAACCTGATCTGGATGTGACCGGCGCGCTCAGAGCCGCGCTGAAGACGCTGGCCAGAGGGAGATCCTGATGGCGGATTTTTGTCAGTCCGAGGACGTTGTCAATATTGACGAAAGCGTGCGTCCGCACAGTCTGGATGACTTCATCGGTCAGGACGACCTGCGGGCCAATCTGCGCGTGTTTCTTGATGCCGCCCGCGAACGGGGCAAGGCTCTTGACCATACGCTTTTTTATGGCAACCCCGGCCTTGGCAAGACAACTCTGGCCCAGATCATGGCCGCAGAGCTTGGCGTCAATCTGGTATGCACATCTGGTCCAGTGCTGGAACGCAGCGGGGATCTGGCCGCCATTCTTACCAATCTGAGTCGACACGACATACTTTTTGTGGACGAAATCCACCGCATGCCCATTGCGGTGGAAGAAGTTCTTTATCCTGCGATGGAAGACTTCAAGCTCGACCTTGTCATTGGGCAGGGCCCGGCAGCCCGAACGGTTAAAATTGATCTTGAGCCTTTCACACTGGCCGGGGCCACCACCCGTATGGGGCTGATATCTTCTCCGCTGCGTGACCGTTTTGGCATTGTGGCCCGGCTTGAATACTACAGCCCCACAGATCTGGCCCGTGTCGTGCAGCGCACTGCCCGTATTCTTGGCGTGTCCATTACGCCGGAAGGAGCGGAGGAAATTGGCCGCCGCTCTCGCGGCACGCCACGCATCGCCAACCGGTTGCTACGCCGGGTGCGAGATTTTGCGCTGGTGCACGGCAACGGGCAGGTTACGGGCCATGAGGCATCGGCGGCGCTTAAGCGTATGGATGTGGACGAACATGGCCTGGACCAGATGGACCGTAAACTTCTTGAAGTGCTTATCAAGCACTATGACGGCGGCCCTGTGGGCATAAAAACCCTGGCAGTGGCGTGCTCGGAAGAAGTGCGGACAATTGAAGATATCTATGAGCCATATCTTATCCAATGCGGGTTTCTTAAGCGTACGCCGCGTGGCCGTATGGCCACTTCGCGCGCCTACACGCACCTGAAGCTCCTGCTTTCCTGAGGCACGCCGTCACGGCGGTTTTGGTGCGGCTTCTTGCCAAGCTCATACTTGTTGGCAGAGCTTTTGTGGGCAAAAAAAATCTGGCGGCCAGCCTGCTCTAGGTGGGGTGAAAAATTATGCGTCTTGAGGTGCTTGAAGGGGAGTTTGCTGTCTGCAAGGTGTCTGGCATGCATGAGGTGAACCTTGCGGCCCCCTGGCTTTTTATAGGCAGAACGGATGCCGAAATTTCTTTGGTTTGTCTGTCTGCACATGCCCCGTTGCACTGTCTTGCACGCGAAGACGGCTGGCGCGCTTTTAGGGTGGCGGGGCAAATGGACTTCGGCCTGACTGGCGTGCTGGCGGGACTGGCCACGGTGCTGGCTCAGGCGTCAGTCAGTATTTTCGCGCTTTCCACGTATGACACCGATTATATACTGGTCAAAAAAGACGCGCTGTCAAAAGCCCTTGAGGCCCTTGGATTGGCCGGGCACGAGGTGGAATGGTTGGGCTGAGTGGGAGCTTGGCTGCCCTGTTGATCCGCGTCGTAATGCCCAGTAACGGGGTGTTGTAAGCTTCGGGAATGTGTATTCTCCACGCTGATCTGTATTAATAAAGAAGGGCACTGCCTTACAAGCAGCGCCCTTCGCGCGTTTGATATTTCTCGATCAGATTAACCTTGAAATGTTCCACCTTTTATTTTGTCATTCTGCCGAGCTTTATCCGTAGCTTCCTTCGTCGCAACGCCAAAAGCTCGGCAGAGTTCACGCCACATTGTGGCGCGCTGCACTCCCGTGCAGCATTAGCGCATGTAACTTTTTCAAAGCTTGCATGCTCTATTTGGTATCGATTTTTCCGGCGCGGGCGGCGTTCAGCACCGCCATGAGCGCTACGCCCACGTCAGCGAACACAGCCTCCCACAGGCCCGAAAGCCCAAAGATGCCAAGCCCCATAAAAACGCTTTTGATGCCAAGAGCCATAGTAATGTTTTGCCACACAATGGTTCTGGTGCGACGGGCTATGCGGAGCAATTCCGGCAACCTTGCCGGGTTGTCGTCCAAAATGACAACGTCGGCGGTTTCAATGGCGGCTTCAGCGCCCAGACCGCCCATGGCCACCCCTACGCCTGCCGTGGCCAGCACCGGCGCATCGTTGATGCCGTCCCCCACAAACAGCGTGTTCTTGACGGGCCCAATGGCCTCAAGGGCATCTGCCTTGTCTTCTGGCAGAAGGTCTGCCTTGAGAATGTCCAGCTTCAGGCGTTCAGCCACAGGACGGGCCTGTTCCGTGCGGTCTCCGGTAAGCATGGCTATGGTGCCTATGCCCATACGGCGCAGGCCTTCAATGGCTTCCGGCGATTGCGGCTTGAGTCGGTCCGCAACCACAAGGGCTCCAAGCAGACGGCCATTGCGGGCAACCTGAACAACGCTTCCGGGCACTGTTACGGTCTGCGGCGCTATGTCGTAGGCCTCCATAAGCGCAGCATTGCCCGCAAGCAGGGTGGCGTCGGCAGTATGCACTTCGACCCCCTTGCCGGGGATTTCCCGCATGCTGCTTATGGCCGTGTCATCGGTAATAATGTTGGCCTCGATCGCGGCCCGCATCACGGAGCGCGCAATAGGGTGGTTGGAACGGCTTTCAGCCAGGGCGGCCGTTGTCAGCAGTTCATCTGGCTCCACGTCCTGCGCGGGCAAGACAGCATTGACCTCAAAAACGCCCTCGGTAAGGGTGCCTGTCTTGTCCAGGGCGGCCACGCGAATGTCGCGCAGGCTGTCCAGCACCGCGCCGCCCTTGATAAGAATGCCCCTGCGCGAGGCAGCGCCTATGCCGCCAAAATAGCCGAGAGGAATGGAAATGAGCAGGGCGCACGGGCAGGATATTACCAGAAGAACCAGTGCCCGGTAGAGCCATTCAGAAAAGGGGCCAAAGCCCAGCGCTGGCGGAATCACGGCGACCAGCAGGGCGAGTCCCGTGACGGCAGGCGTGTACCAGCGCGCCACGCGGGTTATGAAGCGTTCAGTGGGGGCTTTGCGGGCCACGGCGTTTTCCACCATTTCCAGAATGCGCGCAATGGACGATTCAGCAAAGGCGGATGTGACCTCTATCCGCAGCGAGCCGTTCAGATTGATGGTTCCCGCATGCACGCGACCGCCAGGCAAGAGCCTTAAGGGAATCGATTCGCCCGTGAGGGGTGAGGTGTCAACCTGGGAGTCGCCTTCGAGCACAGTACCGTCCAGGGGGATTTTTTCACCGGGCCGCACAAGAATGTGGCTGCCGGGGCCCAAGTCTTCAGGCTTGACGTCACGGACGCTGCCGTCATCAACAATTTGGTGCGCAATACTCGGACGCGCAGCCAGGAGCGCCTTGACGGATCGGCGGGAATGACCGGCAGCCCGCTCCTGAACAAACTCGCCGATGCGGTAAAACAGCATGACCCCCACGGCCTCAGGCAGCTCGCCCAAGGCGATGGCTGCTATGGTCGCGCCACTCATTAAAGTGAATTCATTAAAGAAGTCTTTTTTGAGGATGCTTTTAAGGCCCAGTCGAAGAACATCATATCCACAAAGAATGTAAGGCAGGGCATAAAAGACAGTTAATACCAACCAGTTGGGGACATGCTGGGCCATGCTGTCATCAGCAAGCATGCCAGTGGCGAAAAGCACGGCAGAAAAGCCCATAAGCAAAAGTTCGCGCTTGTCGCTGCCTGATCCGTGATCATGCTCATGACTGTGACAACCGCAAGAGCTGCATCCGCAGCCGGATTCTTCGCCGTCAGCAGGAACTTCGGTTGCGGGAACACTTCCGTTGCATGCGCATGTGTGGTCATGCGCATGCAGTGGTGCAAGGCCTCCAGCGGGGTTGCACCCGCAATCCTGGCCGCAGCTTTCATGTTTATCGGTAGAGCAGTTGCTCATGGTCGGGTCTCCTGAGGATCTCATTGTGAATCAGTTGGATATATGGTCTGCGGCGGCAGTTTCATCGCTGGTACAGGCGTCATCGCTGTCGTCAGCCTCATCATCAGGGATTCGTATATGCTTGCGCTTGAGAAAATCGTGGATATTCGTGTTGTGGGTAATTCCCAGCAGGGCCGCCTCATCCTGGGCAACCTGGGGAGAGCCCGCGAGTTCGCTTGTGGTCCAGTCGAGGGCCGCACGAATGCTAGGTGAAGGATTTTGCGGCAGCCGGTAGTACACCCATCGGCCTTTTTTGATACCTTCGATAAGCCGCGCCTGACGAAGCAAGAAGAGGTGTTTTGAAGTGGTGGATGCCGCCAGCCCAAGCAGGGTGGTTATTTCACACACGCACAGGGTCCGCAGGCGCAATGCCATGAGAATGCGGACACGATTTTCATCACCAAGGGCTCGTACGGTAGTGATAAAGTTGAACATAATTTCTCCTGTCTCACTGCGGCAGTGCTTGCTGCTACGTTAATGCTGGCATTGCCAGTGGTGAACAGCAAGCTTGCCTGACTTCACATCTATAAAAGAAAGAAGAGCATGGATGACGCTGCAACATTTCGTCTTCTGGCGAAATATAAAAATGACCGGGAATGATGTCAAGATATTTCGTTAAAAGACGAAATAAGCTGTGTATGGAAAGACCAATGCAACCAAATCGAGCGTGAATCAGGGAGACTCTTGCTAATTTTAGCCTATAACTAGCCATAGTTATTTAATAACCGTTAAAAAGACGAGGCGTTATCCCTTTGTGAAAGGGATTGGATGTTGACAAAAAACGATGATCTGCCTATTGTGCAATTCCTGTCACGCTACTGACTTTGAAACGGCACGCAGGCGAAAGAAATTTCGCCGGGCCGAAATAAAGTGATTGACGGGGTGCGAAAAGAGGTGCATAAGTCTCCTCCCGCTCATACAAAACTGAATAATGACTTTTACTTGCGATGCCGAAATCATTTCAGCAAAGCGAAAATAAGTGATTGACAGTCTGGGCAAAGGGGAGCATAAGTCTCCCTCGCTCATACAAAACTGCATAATGACTTTAGTTCGCTGGCCCGGAAAGATT